>CAJVYL010000019.1 GCA_913009265.1 uncultured Methylococcales bacterium | reverse complement strand
CTATCACTAATCAGCTTTTCAAATTCTTCATAGATTAATTCACCTTGCAAATTAATGGGTGCTACTTTTAAAACAGCACCAGTCTCTTCACAAAACATTTGCCAAGGCACAATATTAGAATGATGTTCCATCGCAGTGATTAATATTTCATCACCTTTTTTGATATTAACTTTTGCAAAAGTAGCTGCGATCAGGTTAATGGCTTCGGTTGCCCCTCTAACAAAAATAATTTCTTTAGTGCTTTTGGCATTGATAAAGTTTTTAACTTTTTCTCGTGCGCCTTCATAACGATCCGTCGATTTAATACTTAGGGTATGTACTCCACGATGCACATTGGCATATTCATGCATATACAGATGAGAGATACTATCAATGACAGCTTGAGGCTTTTGACAAGTGGCCGCATTATCCAGATAAACTAAAGGTTTGTTACGAATTTTCTCTTTTAAGATAGGAAAATCAGCACGAATTTTTTCTATGGGGAATGTTGTCATTTTGTTTTATGTTTTTCTGTAATAAGTTGCTAAATGAGCAACCGCGTATTATATTCTAAATTGATTTATCTAATTTCTTTTTGATTATGTCTGTAACCACTGATAATTTTTGTAAAAAGCATTTAACTAACCTTGATGAATGGAAAAGGTTAGGAGAAGCTAATATATTCCCACCTGGCAGTCGTGTTGAACTTATTAATGGAGAAATTATTGATATGGCACCTATAGGCAGCAATCACTCTGGAAAAATTAACCGGCTCACCCAACTTTTAGTCCGCTTAGTATCGAACCAAGCCGTTGTTAGCATACAAAATCCTGTACAGCTGGGGGATTTATCAGAGCCAGAACCTGACTTAATGCTATTAAAGCCAAATGATGATTTCTATAGTTCTCAGCACCCTCAGGCTAACGATGTTCTGTTATTAATTGAAGTGGCAGATAGCTCCTTAAAATTTGATCAAAACCAAAAGCTTCGTTTATATGCTTTGCATAATATTTCTGAGTATTGGTTATTAAATATCAAAGATTGCTGTATCGAAGTTTACCGCCAACCTCACGATGGACTTTATGCTGAAAAAAACACTTTACGTTCAGGTGATAAAATCACTTTATCTCAACTAAAAAACATCACTATTAATATTTCTGATATTTTGTAGAGCGGACTTCAGTCCGCTATAGTCAAACTACCCTGTAAATTGCGGACTGAAGTCCGCTCTACAACCATTCACTATCAATGCCTGATTGAGGGAACACTTGCAATAAGTTCTTCAACAAAATAACTTTCAATACTTTCAATTTCACTTTATCAACCATTTCATTAGCAAAAGCAAATGTCAGCATATTTCTGGCTGTTTCTTCATCTATACAGCGAGCTTGTAGATAAAAAATAGATTTTTCATCTAATTGCCCTACCGTTACACCATGCGCACATTTCACATCATCAGCATAAATCTCTAGCTGTGGCTTGGTGTCCGCTTCAGCATCATTAGATAACAACAAATTACGATTATTCATGGCTGAATCGGTTTTTTGAGCATCTTCCGCTACATAAACCATGCCTTGAAAAACACCTCTGGCACGTTGATTCAAAACACCTTTATACAATTCATTACTGATTGCATGAGGCTTTAAATGATTAATACGGGTGTGATTATCAATATGTTGACGCTTATTACCTAGGTATAAACCATTTAAATCACATTCTGAGGCAATATCTAAATCGGTATGCACATCATTTCTAGCTAACAATCCACCAAAAGCAAAGTTATGATGATTAAAACGACTATCTCTCGCTTGCTTAACGTAAGTACCACCAAAGTGATAAGCTTTTTCACCTTCACTTTGTACTTTATACAGGCTTAAGCTAGCATTTTTTTCAACGAAGACTTCAGTAACCGAAGCTGTTAAATAATTATCATCAACACCAACAAAGGTTTCAATCACGTTAACTTCTGCCATTTCTTCAGCAATAAGTACATTACGAGTGCTTGCTAAACATTCCGTTTCAGTCACTACATGTAATAACTGAATGGGTTGATCTACAACTTTTTTAGCAGGAATATGAACAAATAAACCATCACTAAACCAGGCTGTATTAAATGCTACAAAACTATGCTCTTCATTGCTAACCGCTTTACTTAAATAGCGCTCTAAAAGTTCTGGTTTTTGCTCTAAAGCATCAGCCATACTCAGCACTAAAATATCTTTATCCAAACCCTCTAATGAAGAATGCTGTTTAGAAAAACGACCATTAATCAAAACAATCGTCAAAGCCCCTTCCAGTTGATTTTCAGTTAAAAGAGCCTGATCAAAAACAGCTTCAGATAAATCTAATGAAGGTGCAAATAATTTTTTCTCAATAGCCGAAACATTGGTGTAACGCCATTCTTCTTCTCTTAATGAAGGAAAACCCTGATCAGAAAAACAATTAAAAGCTTCAGCTCTTAATGTTTTAAGCCAAGCAAGAGATTGCCCTGGCAATAAGTCAGCTGTTTTTTCATATTCTGCAATATAACGACTTGTCATTATGCTGCCTGCCCTTCAACCCACTGGTAGCCTTTTGCTTCCAGTTCTAATGCTAACTCTGGACCACCTGACTTGACGATTTGACCATCAGCTAAAACATGAACAATATCAGGTTTTATATAATCTAATAGGCGTTGGTAATGGGTAATCATTAAAAATGAACGTTCAGTTGAACGCAGTGAATTAACTCCTTCTGCTACAACTTTTAGTGCATCAATATCTAGACCTGAATCAGTTTCATCTAGGATACACATTTTTGGTTCTAAAATAGCCGCTTGTAGAATTTCATTACGTTTTTTCTCACCGCCAGAAAAACCTTCATTAACTGCGCGGTATAAAAACTTTTCATCCATCTCTAATAATTTGATTTTATCTTTAACCATGGTTAAAAAATCCATCGCATCTACTTCATCTAAACCATGATGCTTACGAATTGAATTTAAAGCAGCTTTCAACATGTAGATATTACTAACCCCAGGAATTTCAACAGGGTATTGAAAAGCTAGAAAAACACCTTCACGCGCTCTGATTTCAGGATCCATATCCAGTAAATCTTGCCCCATATAGGTCACTTTACCTTCAGTAATGTTATAACCTGGCTTACCTGAAAGAACATGAGACAAGGTACTTTTACCTGCACCATTTGGTCCCATAATAGCGTGAACTTCACCTGCGTTAATTTCTAAGTTAAGCCCTTTTAGAATAGGCTTGTCTCCAACACTGACATGAAGGTTTTCTATCTTAAGCATTTTATTTCCTGATTTATCGTTGTATCTCGTTCCCACGCCTTGCGTGGGAATGCAGTTATTGACGCGCTTGCGTCTGGGACGCAGGCGCGTCCGTTATGCGTTACCACGCAGCGCGTGGGAACGAGGTATATATTTTTTTAGCCTACTGAACCTTCTAGGCTTATTCCTAGTAGAGCCTGTGCTTCTACAGCAAATTCCATGGGTAACTCTTTAAAGACTTCTTTACAAAAACCATTCACAATCATGGATACCGCATCTTCTGCTGATAAGCCACGTTGTTGACAGAAGAATAATTGATCTTCACTAATTTTTGAAGTAGTGGCTTCATGCTCTACTTGTGCAGATGGTGTTTTCACCTCCACATAAGGAAAAGTATGCGCCCCACATCTGTCACCCACTAATAAGGAATCACACTGGGTATAGTTACGTGCATTTTCTGCACCCTTACCTACTTTAACTAAGCCACGATAAGTATTTTGTGCCTTACCGGCTGAAATACCTTTAGAAATAATGGTACTTTTAGTGTTTTTACCAATATGAATCATCTTGGTGCCTGTATCGGCCTGTTGATAATTATTGGTTAATGCAACCGAATAAAACTCACCCACTGAATTATCACCTAACAGAACACAACTAGGATATTTCCAGGTAATCGCCGAACCTGTCTCTACTTGTGTCCAAGAAACTTTAGCGTTATCACCACGACATTCTGCACGCTTAGTAACGAAATTATAAATACCACCTACGCCATTTTCATCGCCTGGATACCAGTTTTGTACTGTTGAATATTTGATTTCTGCATTTTTCATCGCAACCAATTCAACAACTGCCGCATGCAATTGATTTTCATCACGCATCGGTGCAGTACAACCTTCAAGATAGCTGACATGACTATCTTCATCAGCAATAATTAAAGTACGTTCAAACTGCCCTGTATTAGCCGCATTAATTCTAAAATAAGTTGATAATTCCATTGGGCAACGAACGCCCTTAGGGATATAAACAAAAGAACCATCAGTGAATACCGCTGCATTTAAAGCAGCAAAAAAGTTATCCCCTTCTGGCACAACAGTCCCTAAATATTGTTTAACTAATTCAGGGTACTCTTGCAACGCTTCTGATATAGGGCAAAAAATAACCCCTGCATCTTTCAATTTACCTTTAAAAGTTGTCGCAACAGAAACACTATCAAACACAGCATCTACAGCAACACCGGCTAAACGTTCTTGTTCATCTAAAGGAATACCTAGCTTTTTATAAGTATCTAATAGTTCAGGATCAACCTCATCCAGACTTTGTGGTTTATCAGAATCTTTTTTAGGTGCTGAATAATAACTAATTGCCTGATAATCAATCGGTTCAATATTCAACTGAGCCCAATCAGGATCTTTCATAGTTTGCCAATGACGGAATGCCTTAAGGCGATATTCCAACATAAATTCTGGCTCATTCTTGATTTTGGATAATTTGGCAATCACCTCTTCATCCAAGCCAGGAGGAAAGGTTTCTACTTCAATATCAGTAACAAAACCTTGGGTATATTCCTGAGCAATCAGGTTTTCAACTTCTTTAGCACTTGATGACATAAATGACTCTATCTATATAAACTACTGACGGGGATTGTTATTTCTACTGGCGATTTGACCGGCATGATCATATCGGCCAAGGTAACTGAATCCAGCGCATTAAATACTTTTTGGTTAATCAAACCCCAGTTTCCTTGAATATCACAACCACTGGCTTGATCACAATTTTTATGAGAGACATTGCATTCAGTTAAAGCAATAGGGCCTTCTAATGCACTAATTACTGTAGCCACAGTAATTTTTTCAGGTGCTCTTGCTAATAAATAGCCACCTTTCGCCCCTCTAACAGATGTTAATACATGCGCTCTAAGCAAAAGTTTAAGGATTTTACTTACCGTGGGTAAAGCAATACCTGTAACCTGAGAAATTTCCAGTGCAGCATGCATCCCTAACTGATCTTTAGCCATAAAGCTTAAAATAACCGTTGCATAGTCTGTTAATTTACTTAACTTTAACATTACCTCTCCAATCACAATGAGGACTATTTTAGTACTATTTAAATCCCGAGTAAAGCACTAGGTTATTTTTTTGAATTTATTAGGCCTTTAAAATAATAAAACGGAGAGATAATGCTCCACAATCAGAGCATTGATACTTGAACAGTTACAGACCCGCTAAAAGATCATTTTTGATATCTTCCACATTTTCTAAACCAACCGATATTCTGACCAAACTATCAGTAATTCCAGCTTCCGCCCTTACCTCAGGTGTTAATCTACCGTGGGTTGTTGTAGCTGGATGTGTAATTGTGGTTTTAACATCACCTAAGTTAGCAGTGATTGATAACATTTTTGTTGAATCTATTAGCTTCCAAGCCTGTTCTTTTCCACCTTTAAGCTCAAAACTGACCACACCACCAAAGTGACTTTGCTGTTGCTTAGCTAGTTCATGCTGAGCATGAGATTCAAGCCCTGGATAATGCACTTTTGCAACAGAAGACTGCTGATCCAACCATTTAGCCAACTCAAAAGCATTATCGCAATGCGCTTTCATTCTTACGGCCAAAGTCTCTAAACCTGATAAAAATACCCAGGCATTAAAAGCACTCATGGTTGCCCCACCAGTACGCAAGTACGGATAAATAGATTTTTCTATTATTTCATCACTGGCAATAACAGCACCGCCAACACAGCGTCCTTGACCATCAATATACTTAGTGGCTGAATGCACAATAATATCAGCGCCTAGCTCCAATGGTTTTTGTAACACAGGTGTGCAAAAAACATTATCAACAACCAATAAGCAACCGTGCTTATGCGCAATATCAGCTAATGCTTTAATATCAGCTATTTCAATTAATGGGTTTGAGGGAGTTTCTAAAAATAAAAAACGAGTATTAGGCTTTATTGCAGCTTCCCATGCCGCTAAATCAGTTAATTTAACAAAATCGGTTTCAACACCAAATTTCCCAAAATAGTTTTGGAACATTAAGATAGTATTACCAAATACACTACGCGATGAAACGACATGATCGCCCGCTTTTAACAAGCCCATTCCCACAGCCATAATAGCCGCCATACCTGATGCAAAAGCTAAACAACGCTCACCTTTTTCCATTAAAGCTAAACGCTTTTGAAAGGTATCAACTGTTGGATTAGTAAAACGAGAATAGATATTACCGGGTAGTTGCCCTGTAAACTTTAATGATGCTTCTTCTGCACTCTTAAACACATAACTGGAAGTCGCAAAAATAGGCATGCTATGTTCACCTTCGTGAGTTCTGTCATGCCCAGCTCTAATTGCTTGAGTCTCTAATGAATATTCGTTCCAGTCAAAATCTGTCATTTGTTTTTGTTATTTTACAGCGGTATTAATTATTTAATTGTGTAGCTTTAATGAAACGAAGTGGAATCAAGGTTTTACCTGTGCAATTCCTTGATTCCGCTTTGCTGCATCAAGGCTACATATTAATTAGCATTTTGGATATCAATAATGAAATTATCTGCTTTGCGTCCTTCTTGTGCATCATCATTTCTTAAGTTATTAATACGCTCTAAATAGGCTTCATCTATATCGCCAGTTATATATTCACGATTAAAACATGAGGTATCAAAATGAGTAATTTTTGAACTCTTCCCTTTAACTGCATCGATTAAGTCTTCTAAATCCTGATAAATCATTTTATCAGCACCGATCGCGTCTCCAACTTCATCTTCAGTACGGTTATTCGCTATTAATTCTTCAACAGCAGGCATATCTATACCATAAACATTTGGATATCTAACAGCAGGTGCAGCCGATGCAAAATATACTTTCTTAGCCCCTGCGTCTCTAGCCATTTGAATGATTTGTTCTGAGGTTGTACCCCTTACTACTGAATCATCCACTAACAATACATTTTTACCTTCAAATTCTAAATCAATAGCATTTAATTTTTGCTTAACTGATTTTTTACGCATTTGTTGGCCAGGCATAATAAAGGTTCTGCCAATATAGCGGTTTTTCATAAAACCTTCGCGAAACTTAACCCCTAAATTATTAGCCATTTGCAACGCAGAAGTCCGACTAGTATCAGGAATAGGAATAACCACATCAATATCATGATCTGGCCATTCTCTTAATACTTTATCTGCTAATTTCTCTCCCATTCTAAGGCGGGCTTTGTAAACAGAAATGCCATCCATAATAGAATCAGGCCTTGCAAAGTAGACATATTCAAAGATACAAGGACAATGATCAACAACATCTGAACATTGCTTTGTATGTAGTTTTCCAGTCGCTTCAATAAATACAGCTTCGCCAGGCTCAATATCTCTGGTCAACTCAAAATCCAATACACTCAAGGCAACATTTTCAGAGGCGACCATAAAATCAGAACCATTTTCTAATTTTCTTTCACCAAAAACCATAGGTCTAATACCATGAGGGTCTCTAAATGCTAAAACTCCATATCCGGCAATCATAATTACGACAGCATAAGCACCTTTACAGCGCTTATGAACAGCCTTTACAGCTTGAAAAATATCATTCTCATCAATGCGTAATTTACCTAAAGCCTGCAACTCATGTGCAAAGACATTAAGCAAAATTTCAGAATCAGAATTTGTATTTAAATGACGCTGATCGTCTTTGAATAATTCCTTTTTTAACTCATCAGTATTAGTTAAGTTACCATTATGGGCTAATGTTAGACCAAAGGGTGAATTCACATAAAAAGGCTGAGCTTCTGCAGAACTTGAACAGCCTGCTGTTGGGTATCTAACATGCGCTATTCCCATTGAACCTCTGAGCTTTATCATTTGCTCATCAGAGAATACATCTCTTGTTAATCCATTATCCTTTCGTAAATAAAACCGCCCATCTTCGCAGGTTACAATACCTGCGGCATCCTGCCCTCGATGTTGTAAAACGGTAAGAGCATCATAAAGCTCTTGATTAACATTTTGGTGAGAAACAATACCAGCAATACCACACATTTATAGAGACCTTCGTAATTAGTATTTAACATATCCAGCCAACCCTGACGGAATATGGTCATGCAACCAAACGGCTAATGATTGAAAAGGTGGAATCAAAATAGACTCCTTCCACCAAGAATCTTCAGGCAAAGGCGTTAACCCTGCCAACATAATAACAATAGCAACAACCACAAATCCTCGTGCTATTCCAAAAATCATCCCTGCAAACCTATCTGAACCTGTTAAACCAGTTCTTTTAACTAACTCACCCAATAAATAACTAATTATTGCGCCAATAATCAGAGTAATCACAAACAAAATTGCAAATGCACTTGCAATTCTTGCTGATGGGTAACTAATAAAACTCTCTAGAAAAACTGAAAAATCACGACTAAAGGTTAAACCGACCCAAATAGCCACAACCCATAATGCCAGAGAAAATGCTTCCCTAACAAAACCTCTCACCAATCCAATGATTGATGAAATAAATATTAGCCCAATGATAGCGTAATCTATCCAGATTAACTGATATTCCATAACCCTAGCAATTCCTCATACACATCATTATTCTTCCAGCCGAGTATTTAAACATAATCTAATTCTAAAATTTGATGATTTATTGCAAACAGACTGTTTATTAGATCAACCATCACTTGAGCTCAGGATACTTTTAATATTATTTAACTTATCAATTTTGACTTTTAAAGCTTCTGCTCTTTTCTTATCAAGCTCTGGCCCCACCCAAACCTTATACCTCACACCTTTATCAGTTGTAATCTCCTTAACTTTAACTGGAAATCCTTGGCTTTTAACTTTCTTTTGTAAGGCTATAGCATTATCTCGATTACCAAAGATGCCTACCTGTAAAAACCAATGCTGCATCGTGTTGACAACATGGTTAGATTCAAGCTGTGTTATTACTTTTGGCTTAGGTAAGCTAATGACTTCATCAATACTTTGAGGGGTTGATGAAAGTCCTTGTTTATTGTGTATAGGTAGTTTTGGAATTTCAAGCTCACCGATCATTTCACCTGATTGATCTATAGGATCATCAAATAACATGGGAACAAAAATTACAGCTAATGATGTAATAACAATTGCGCCAACTATACGTTGTTTTAACTCTTGATCCATAATAATTACCTCAAATATTTTCAGCTTTAAGCAAATATTCAGACACTAAGAAAAACGAACCAAAGACCAAAATCAATTCACCTTTTTTAGCGCTTCTTTCTGCTGCATTAAAAGCCTCTGAAAAATCTTTAAACCCCATATTTACTTCATTTAACTCACAAGCTTGAAAATGTGTTTGCATTGATGATTCACTTGCAGCTCTAGGATTGCTTAGTGGTGCTAGAAACCAATCTGCAATCACAGGTTTTATAATATCAATAACCGCTGCTATATCTTTATCCCTCATCATTGCAAAAACAGCATGAATTTTTTTATCAGGAAAATCAGTTTCTAAATACTTTAACAAAGCAGTTACTGCTTGCGGATTATGTGCCACATCTAACAATACCGGCGTTTCACCCTCAATTATCTGAAATCTGCCCTGTAATTGTATATGCTGCAAACCATCATGAATTGATTGTTCAGAAACAGCTAATATCGAATTCATTTCTGCAATAGCCATCAATACTGATGATGCATTTTGGTATTGGTGTTCACCTTTTAATGCTGGTTTTGGTAATTGATTATATTTTTGTGCTTTGCCCCCTTGGCATTCCCAATCCCAGTCACTTTCATTAAGCTGAAATTGAAACTCTTTTCCAATGCATAACAATGGAGCATTTATTACATCTGCCTGCTTAAGCAAAGATTTAGGGGGGGTTATATCACCAATAACTGCTGGGATATTTTTTCTAAAGATTCCAGCCTTTTCAAAACCTATAGCCTCTCTAGTTTCACCCAACCAATCAATATGATCAACACTAATACTGGTAATAAGAGAGACATCTGAGTCAATGATATTAACAGCATCAAGCCGCCCACCTAAGCCAACCTCAAGTAATTGAATATCCAGATCTGTTCGCCAAAAAATATCTAATGCAGCTAACGTTCCAAACTCAAAATAACTAAGTGAAACATCATTTCTTACTGCATCAATCCTCTCAAAGGCATGACAAATTTCAGCATCTGAAACAGCTTCTCCATTAATACGAATTCGTTCGTTATACTTTAAAATATGGGGGGAAGTATATGCACCGACTTTGTAACCTTGCGCCCTGTAAATAGCCTCTAAATAAGCAATACACGAGCCTTTACCATTTGTACCTCCAACAATGATTGTTGGAGGCTTAACCCTATCAGGGTTAAGTGATTTAAATACAGCTGCCGCACGATCTAAACCCAAATCTATGGATCTCGGATGAAAGCCTTCTTGCCAGCTTAACCAATCAAAAAGCGAATCAAAGCGTGCCATATACTAATAAGGATTATTATTACTCTGTATCATTAATCTATTATCTATTTTTTAAACCGTCTAGCTAAGAGAGTAAATTCGGAAGTAAAGTTTTTGCCTCACTTCCTCTATATCAATAATTTTTCTACTCTTAATCACACTAATAGAAAACTAAACTTTGTTAATTTTTCTCAGTTTCGCCAATATAAGAAGCCATCAGCATAGCCAAAATACTACTAATTTTTTCGCGCATTTCACGACGATCAACAATCATATCTATTGCGCCATGTTCTTGTAGAAATTCACTACGCTGAAAACCTTCAGGCAACTTCTCTCTTACTGTTTGCTCAATGACTCGAGGCCCAGCAAAACCAATTAGTGCCTTTGGCTCGGCAACATTAATATCACCCAACATAGCCAAACTAGCAGAAACACCGCCCATTGTTGGGTCAGTCATAAATGAAATATAGGGAAGTCCAGCTTCAGATAATTTAGTTAATGCAGCACTTGTTTTTGTCATTTGAAACAATGAGAACAAGGACTCTTGCATTCTAGCCCCGCCACTGGCAGTAAAAACAATAAAAGGCACGCCTAATTCAAGACTTCTATTAACACCTCTTACAAATTTTTCACCTACAACCGAGCCCATTGAGCCGCCCATAAAACCAAAATCAAAAGCCGCTACAACAATTCCTTTTCCATGTAGCTCACCTTCCATAACGATTAAAGCATCATTTTCTTTGCTACTTTTTTGAGCCTGGCTTAAACGATCTTTATATTTTTTTGAATCTTTAAACTTCAAAGGATCATTTGCTTTTAAACCTGAACCTATTTCAACTCGCCCCTCTTCATCTAAAAACATATTTAGACGAGTTCTTGCAGAAATCCTCATGTGATGCTCACACTTTGGACAAACACTGAAGTTTTTTTCCAACTCTGCATTGTATAAAATTGCATCACAGCTAGGACATTTATTCCACAAACCTTCTGGAACGGTCGCTTTTTTTAAAGAAGACTCTGTTCTAATTGTTGTTGGGATTAATTTTTCAAACCAATTCATCTTATTATGCTCCGAGTCTATTCCTAACTATCCATTGCTTGACGCATGGATTTTATTAATTCAATTATTTCTTTTTTAGCTTGTTCTGGATCATCCAAGTTTGCTTCAATTTTACTAATAAAAGCACTCCCCACCACAACTCCATCAGCTAAACTAGCAATGGTTTTTGCCGTTTCTGCATTCTTAACACCAAAACCGACACCAACCGGCAAATCAGTATGCTGTTTAATTTCTGCTAATTTACGTTCAACATCAGCAGTATCTAAATGACCAGCACCTGTAACACCTTTAACAGAAACATAGTATAGATAACCACTTCCTACCGCATCCATTTTTTTAATTCTATCTACTGGGCTATTCGGCGCCAATAAGAATATCTGATCAATGTCTCTGGCTTTTAATAATGCCACACACTCTTCAGCTTCTTCTGGTGGCAAATCAACCGTTAATACTCCATCAACCTCTGCACGTTGCGCAGCATTAGCAAATTCTTCATACCCCATTATTTCAATAGGGTTTAAATACCCCATCAATACAACAGGAGTAGTTTGATCAGTTTTTCTAAATTCAGCGGTTAAACTTAAGACTTTTCTTAAACCAGTGTGATGTTCTAATGCACGTTCACTCGCTCTTTGAATAACTGGGCCATCTGCCATAGGATCAGAAAAAGGAACACCTAATTCAATCACATCAGCCCCCGCCTCAACCATTGCATGCATCATAGGTACGGTAAATTCTGGATAAGGATCACCAGCAGTAATAAATGGAATGAGTGCTTTACGACCTTCTTTTGCTAATTCATCAAAGCGAATTTTTAAGCGGCTCATAAGTCAATCCCCTCTCTAATTCTGACGGTATGCATATCTTTATCACCTCGCCCAGATAAATTAACAATAATGATTTTGTCTTTAGCCATCGTAGGCGCTAGCTTAATCGCATAAGCCAAAGCATGACTAGATTCAAGTGCAGGAATAATACCTTCTAATTTAGTTAAAGCGTAAAACCCTTCCATCGCTTCATCATCAGTAATATTGACATACTCAGCTCTGCCTGTATCTTTCAACCAAGAATGCTCTGGTCCAACACCAGGATAATCAAGACCAGCCGAAATTGAATGCGTTTCTATAATTTCACCATCATCATCAGCCATCAGATAAGTTCTATTACCATGCAATACACCAGGTCTACCTGCACATAAAGGTGCTGAATGACGACCTGTTTCAACACCATCACCCGCTGCTTCTACACCATAAATTTTTACTGATTCATCATCAATAAAAGGGTGAAACAAACCGATAGCATTTGAACCTCCACCAACACAAGCAACTAAAGCATCAGGTAAACGCCCTGCTTGCGCAATACATTGCTCTTTAGCTTCACGTCCAATAATAGTTTGAAAATCACGAACCATAGCGGGATAAGGGTGCGGCCCTGCAACTGTACCAATGATATAAAAAGTATCATCAATATTTGTAACCCAATCTCTCATTGCTTCGTTTAAAGCATCTTTCAAGGTACTTGAACCTGAATGAACAGGCACAACTTTTGCGCCTAATAAATTCATGCGGTAGACATTTTGTTTCTGTCTTTCGACATCAACAGCCCCCATATAAACGACACATTCCAAACCTAGTCTTGCAGCTACAGTTGCTGTTGCAACACCATGTTGTCCAGCACCTGTCTCAGCTATAATTCTGGTTTTACCCATACGTTTGGCTAATAAGGCTTGGCCAATTGTATTATTTACTTTATGAGCACCTGTATGATTAAGGTCTTCACGTTTTAGATAAATCTGTGCACCACCTAATTCTCTACTCCAGCGGTCTGCATGGTATAGAGGAGATGGTCGCCCAACATAATGCTGCAAATCAGCATCAAGTTCTGCAATAAACTCTGGGTCTTTCATGTAGCGTTCATACGCTTCATTCAATTCTGTAATAGCAGGCATTAAAGTTTCTGCTACAAAAATTCCGCCATAAGGGCCAAAGTGACCTCGTTCGTCCGGCATGTTATACATTTATTTACCTGTCGCCTTCTTTAATCGCTTGAATAAACGCAGCCATTTTGGCTACATCCTTAATACCTTTACTACTTTCAACCCCGCTACTGACATCCAGCGCATAAGGTTTAACTGATTGAACTGCTTGTGTTGCATTATCCACTTGTAAACCACCTGCTAAAATCACGGGTAAAGAGCAATTATCTGGAATTAAATCCCAATCAAATTTGCTTCCACTCCCCCCTTTTATACCTGGGTGGTATGCATCCAACAATAAAGCAGATGCATCATAATATTCTTCAGCTAAAGCCATAATATCCAATTCTGGCTTCATTCTAATTGCTTTCATATAAGGCTTATTATAAAGCCTACATTGCTCAACAGTTTCATCACCATGAAATTGAATGCAATCAATAGCCACATTATTCAACACTTCACGTATTTGTGCTTCCGTCTCATCAACAAACAATGCCACTACAGTTACAAAAGCCGGCAAAGCTTTAACAATCTCAATAGCCTTTTCAATACTGACATGCCTTGGGCTCGGTGGATAAAAAACCAATCCAATAGCATCCACGCCTAAATTAGCGGCATTCACTGCATCTTGCACTTGGGTAAACCCACAAATTTTAACGCGAGTCCGCATAAATTAACCCATAAAATAAAGCCCTATAGGATAACATAAAAGAGGGTCCATGAAGGATTGAGTGGGTAAATCCTTAAAAATAAACTAATTTTACATACTCCGAATAGATGAATAGCAGCCAAATATTTACACTTACTTTAGGATTAAATAACGGAGGCTTGTGGGGAATCAAGAAAAGGTTTATGCCTGATCTTTATTCCACCTCGATTCTTTTGCTTGATAGAGTGCATGATCAGCAGCGTTCATAAAATTTGATAGTAATAGCTCGGGGGTTGGCGTTATTGTTGCTTCACCTAAACTAATAGTAACAACATTTGATACTAAAGACTTATTATGGGCTACGCCTAGCGCCTCTATCGCTTGACGTATATTTTCAGCTATATACTCAGCGCCTTTTTGTTCCGTAGCAGGTAGAATGCAAACAAATTCTTCTCCGCCATAACAGACTAACCAATAAGCGGTTGCTTATTATTTTTATCTACATTTTGAATGATCATGGCAAATTCATCACCACCAATTCGGGCAAGATTATCTTCTTCCTGTAAAATATGAGCAATTCTATCTGCAAATATTTTTAGTAATTTATCTCCCTCCCCATGACCTAAAGATTCATTCACTTTTTTAAAATGATCAATATCTAGACACAATAAGGCAAATTGCTTGTTTTGTTGGTTAACTTGGTTAATGGCTTGCCCGACTCTATCAATAAATAAGGCTCTATTAGGTAGTTGAGTCAAGGGATCAAAAAAAGACAAATATTGAATATCCTCTTCTGCTTTTTTTACAGTACTTAAATCAGTAAAAATAGCTAAATATTGTGTCACCTTATTATCAGCACCTTTAATTGCTGAGATGCTTAGCCATTCAGGAAATATACTCTGGTCCTTGCGTTTGTTCCATATTTCTCCTTGCCAAAAACCATTGTCTAAAACTTGTTGCCATAGCTTCTGATAAAACTGATGGTCGTGCTGTTGAGACTGAAATATTTTTGGGTTTTGTCCAATTAACTCGTCATTCGAATAACCTGTTATATACTCACAGGCTCCATTACAACGGATGATTTTATTAGTGGTATCGGTAATAAAAATAGCTTGTTGACTGTGGTTTAGTACGGTGCTGGCCAAGTTTAATTCATCAGCTACTTGTTTTCTCTCTATCAAGCTCGCAAGCGTTATTCCTAAAGACTTAACATACCTAACTTCACTTTTTCTGGCAGCCTTATTAGCTGTTTGATGGGTGTAAAGTGTTAATACGCCTAAGAGTTTATTATGCCGTATTAAAGGAACTATATAATGATCATGATTGGGTGAATTTGAATGATTATTTGTACATGGGATTAATTGAAACCGGTCTGCTTTAACGCTCATATTACACAAACATTGACTCAGGGAAACCTCATCTTTTGTGCCATCAATATTTTCTACTAATCCCCGTTGTGCAGAAAAACACAGTTTATCGTCCTCTAATAAAAACACTGCGCCTTTAGCAATAAGGTTATATTGAGGGTTAGAAAAAATCATCGCCAGACTTCTTTCTAGCATATGAGGCATAGTATATTGATGAACAGGGTAAGCCTGTAATAGTTGATTTAATTTTTCATTGTTCTGTTGTTGCTGTAATACTTTTACATGTTCTGAGTGTTGTCTTAGTAAGCATATACTCAATAAGATAATAACAAAAACAAGTCCCATTTCCCAGGACATAGAGCCTCCTTTTTAGACAATCTAATCTAGTGATTTTATTGGTGATTTAGCGTCAAATAATTTAGATAAATAGTGGTTTTTTAAATCCAACTAAAGCCAGTTAATTTCTAGTATTATCTAGACCATAAATTGATAAGTATGTTTGTAATTGAGTTGGTATATAGAGTTTATTTTGAAAGTGTAGATATTCAAAAGCCATAGATATTTGTTTTTAAGTATAAAAAAATGCGGCCCGAAGGCCGCATAAATATCTCAAAATAGAGAGGAAGGAAGGCAACACCTTAAATATATATACTTAAGGGTTGTATATAGCTTAGTCATAAAAAAATAGAATGAAAATGTGGCATATTGACGCGCGACAATATGCCGCTAACGATGGCATGGAAGTTGTTATGTATAATAGGTTCAGCTGTGTAAACACCATCTAAATCAGCCGTTTTTTAAACTAAATTTAGTTTATCTGTGTGGTATACCGCAAATAAATAAGGCATATCACACAAATTTCATTTTACTATTAATCTACATGGCTCTATACAAGCCACAGGTTGTGGATAAAGCATAATCATAAATGACCTAATATTTCCAAAAGATAAGCTGTGGTTTATTAATAATCACGTTAATCTAATTTAGAGTCGCTCACAAAATAAATTCAACAACTGACTTAATCTTTTGTCCGTCAAAAATCTTGATTATGTAAGTACAATAAAAAATCATGAATAGATCCGCGCCAGATATTAGCATCATCATACCGACTTATAATGAGCAACATCAGCTACCTGTTTTATTAGAAAATCTGTCGAAACAGCAAGATGTTTCTATGCAAACCATCATCGTTGATGGCGGAAGCTCTGACGATACATTACAGATTTGCCAAGCGTTTGCCAACAACTACAACTGCCTATGTCTAAATTCACAAGCAAGCCGACCTGTGCAAATGAACCTAGGCGCAGAACACGCTGATTCCCCCTTGTTGTTATTTCTTCACGCTGACACCACGATTACCGATGACCGTCTATTGATAACAGCAATTCAGTATTTTAGACAGCAAAGTAAAGTGACAACTCATAGCAATATAGCAGGTCATTTTTCACTAGAATTTTATGATACTGAGGGGGCGTATCCAAAGGGGTTTTACTTCTATGCAGCCAAAACTTCGTTAAACCGCGATGACACGGTGAATGGCGATCAAGGACTGATGATTAGCTCAGCATTTTTTAATACTGTCGGGGGTTTTGATGAGCGTTTACATTTTATGGAAGATGCTAGAATTGCCACTAAAATTTTTGAAAAAGGTGGCTGGGTTACTTTACCTGGAACCATTCACACTTCAGCTCGTCGCTTTATTACTGAAGGCTTAGTAGAACGCCAAATACTCAATGCCTTTCTTTGTAACTTCAATCACATTGGACTTCATCGTTTTTTCGAACTAGCTCAATCCGCTTATCAATCACAAAAAGATACTCAGGGTTTACAGATGAGGCCTTTCTTGGGTGCTATAGTTAAACTAATGCACGAGCTGGGAATCCTTAAATCTATTAAAATGTGGTATCAAATTGGTGCCTATGTAGCCTCAAATACCTGGCAATTAATCTTTAAACTGGATTGTGATCGTCATTTTAAAATGGACGAGCCAGCTGCAAAAGTAACACCACGGTATCTGGCTCTATTTGATCGCTACTTTGCTTGGTTTTTTAGCTTGCCACCAATCAAAGCTATCACTGGCATTTTAACGTTTACTTGGTTTTATAGCCTTTGGATTAAATACTAATACTAAAAACCATAAGTTCATGACAGCCATAACTCTACCATCACAGTAAAAACCAGTAAAAATCAGAACAAAAGGCTTCGAACTCCAACACCAAACCCCAGCTATTTCTATATGTACACCCTACCCCAGCAACCTAGTTCAATATAATAAAAGTCACGTTTCCCTTGATATAAAACTTATGTCTTAACGATGAAACTAATAATCTTCAACCAATCCTTACAGGCACATCATTAATTCTCAAGCCAACGAATAAGCTGATTGTAGGCTATAATCACTGTATTTATCTTAATACGAAAAATACCCCTTTCGACTAACATTTCAAACAATATGCAAGATATTATCTGGATCATTATTGCTTCAGCATTTGTTTTACTAATGCAAGCTGGTTTTATTTGCTTAGAAACAGGAATGGTAAGAAGTAAAAATAGTATTAATGTCGCGATTAAAAACTTAATGGACTTATGTTTATGTAGCGCGATATTTTGGTCTGTTGGTTATGGCATTATGTTTGGTTCTTCTATGAACGGCTTAATTGGAACCGATCATTTTTTCTTTGATGCAAATTATCCTCCGAAAACCCTCGCATTTTTTGTCTTCCAAATGATGTTTTGTGGCACTGCAATTACTATCATTTCTGGTGCAGTTGCAGAACGCATGAGTTTTAGTGGGTATATGTTAGTTTCCGCCCTAACATCTATTCTAATTTATCCCGTTATAGGGCATTGGACTTGGTCTGGAGTGTTAGATGGTAAATTAACTGGCTGGCTTGGAAAAGCAGGGTTTATTGATTTTGCAGGATCAACTGTTGTTCACTCTGTAGGTGGCTGGGTAGCTTTAGCCGCAGTCATTATTATAGGCCCTCGTACTGGAAGGTTTGAAAAGGGCAATAGAAAAATTCAGGGAAGCAACCTAACATTTTCTGTTCTAGGTGTTATTTTACTTTGGTTTGGCTGGTTCGGTTTTAATGCAGGAAGCACCCTAGCAGTGAGTGAAAATATTCCGCTGATTATTATTAATACCTGTTTAGCCGCAGTATTTGGTGCTTTAAGTGCAATTTTAGTTCAGTACAAATTCACCCAGACTATCAATGTCTTATCTGCGATCAATGGTGTACTGGGCGGTTTAGTTGCTATTACCGCAAGTTGTCACTTAATGCTACCGCAAGCAACCGTTGCGATAGCAATTGTTGCAGGAGGGGTAGTTGTTTTAGGTGAACGATTATTAGAAAGGTTACGAATTGATGATGCGATTAATGTTATTCCTGTTCATTTATTTTGCGGGATTTGGGGATCACTTGCTCTCGTATTCTTCTCTTCTGAGGAACAATGGAATACGGGACTAGATTTCTTTCAGCAATTATCCATTCAACTAACAGGTATTGTAGCCGTCGGTTTATATTCATTTTTCATCAGTTATATTAGCTTAAAATTAATCAATATATGGTTTCCACTCCGCGTGAGTTTAGAAGAAGAATTAATGGGCTTAAATGTATCTGAGCATGGAGCAACAACAGAAACTCTTGAATTATTTAACGAAATGTCCAACCACAGCCAAAAAGGTGACTTTTCTAAACCTGTCTATGTTGAACCTTTCACAGAAGCAGGCCAAATTGCTACACAATATAATCACGTACTTTCTCGAGTTAATGAAGAAATAACACAAAGAGAAAGTGCTATTGACTCCTTTAAAACCAGTGAATCCAGAAGAGATGCTATTTTATCAACCGCACTAGATTGTATTATTTGCATTGATACTAAAGGGAATATTATTGAGTTTAACCCAGCAGCAGAAAAGTGTTTTGGCTATAGCCAACAACGCGTTAAAGCACGTAATTTTATTGATTATTTTATCCCTAATGAGCAAAAAGAAGATTTTAAAAATAATTTAGAAAATAATTTTTCTATTAATAGTCGGCTATCCCTTAACCGACATAATAAAATCACCCTACTAAGGATGCATGGCGTTGAATTTACTGCTGAACTAACTATCACCCAAGTGGTTATCAACCACAAGCAGGCAAAAGAGTTTAACCTTCATATCAGGGATATTACTCAACAAATCAAAATACAGAAAAAAATGACAAAGCTGGCTTACCATGACCCGCTGACTGATTTGTATAATCGTAGCTATTTTATTAAAAAATTACAGCAGGAAATTGACTTTTCATGTCGACATAATACATCGTTGACTTTAATGTTTTTGGATCTAGATCAATTTAAAAGTATTAATGACAATTTAGGTCATGAAGTAGGTGATGTAGTTTTAAAAGAAGTGGCTAAACGCTTAAACGGTACCATAAGAGAAGGGGATATTATTTGTCGATGGGGAGGGGATGAATTTATTATACTTTTCTCTGGATTATCAAAACAATCAATCATTTGTAAAAAAGCCGAAGGTATTTTAAAAGATATTAATGCACCTTTTAACCACCAAGGAATAGAGTTAGCCATCCGTACTAGCATTGGCATAACACAAAGTTCACATAACAACTTGTTACATGAACAATTGGTACAGCAAGCTGATATGGCCTTATATGCGGCAAAAGATGAAGGTCGCAATACCTTTTGTTTTTTTGTTCCCGAAATGGAAGAAAAAGCAAATAAAAAATTCTTTTATGAAGCAGAATTGCGCTTAGCTCTTGAGCAAGAACAGTTTTACATGGTTTATCAACCTAAAGTCTGCTGTCAAGATAATAGCATTCAAAGTATGGAAGCTCTAATTCGCTGGAACCACCCTAAAGAGGGGTTAATTTCCCCTGCTGTTTTTATCCCTATTCTTGAGGAATCAACCTTAATGGAGGATGTAACACAATGGGTTCTCAAATCAATATGCAAACAAATTGCTGAGTGGAAACAGCAACAACTTTGTGATTTTTATGTCGCCGTTAATATTTCTGGGCGTGATTTTTTACTCCAAAACTTTGACGATCAAGTTAAGAATATACTTCACAAATATCAAATTGAAGGGCATTATTTAGAATTTGAAATTACTGAAACAGTACTAGCAAATAATACAGAACACTGTATAGAGGTCATGAAAAAAATAAAACAATTAGGTATCCGCTTTGCAATTGATGATTTTGGCACCGGGTATTCCTCTATGAGTTACTTGAAAAAATTCCCTATTGATACTTTAAAAATCGACAAAGCTTTTATTGATCATTGTGATTCAAAGACAGAAGACAGAGCTATTTGTACTGCAATAATTTCATTAGCTAAAAGTCTTAACTTAGAATTAGTCGCTGAAGGTGTTGAAACTGAAGATCAACTAAAATTCTTAAAAGAGATGAATTGTGATTTATATCAAGGCTATTTATTTAGTCGACCCTTACCTGTATCAGAAGTCTACCCACTAATCCTTGAATCGATAGCCAGCTGATTAACTATCGATAAGCACTTTAATTCAATGTACAAATTTTAGAAAACCAGCTCTTACTCGATTGAGTTTCATTTAAACATCAAAATTTTGGTTTATTGGAAAAACGCCTTACTCCAAGTGAAAAGCCTATCAACCAAAAAAACCAGCTATAAGTTAATAACCAATTATGAAGATTGCCTAAATCAATAATTACATTTTCTGGGTTTCTATTTAAATCTTTAAAGATAATGACAGGTAATTTAGTTCCAAAAGAGCTTGTACTTAAATTTTCAGAACATAATCATTAAAATGTTATTGCCGCTTCCAAAATATTTAGACGTTGATTTCTAACATACCCTTTTCAACTATAAAATCTTCTATGCTAGAAAGCCCTTCACCTGTTTTTAAATTACTAAAAACAAAGGGACCTTCCTTTCTCATTTTTTTTGCATCACGATCCATCACGTCTAAAGATGCACCAACATAGGGTGCTAAATCTATCTTGTTAATCACTAACAGATCAGACCGTGTAATGCCCGGCCCGCCTTTACGAGGGATTTTATCGCCCGCTGACACATCGATCACATAGATAGTTAAATCTGCCAATTCAGGACTAAAAGTTGCACTTAAATTATCACCACCACTTTCCACCAACACAAAATCTAAATCAGTAAACCTTTCACATAAATCATCAACTGCTGCAAGGTTCATAGAGGCATCTTCTCTAATGGCAGTATGGGGACACCCTCCCGTTTCCACGCCAATAATACGATCTACGGGCAAAGCCTGACTTCGAATAAGAAACTCTTGATCTTCTCGCGTGTAAATATCGTTTGTAACGACCGCTATCTGAAACTTTTCTCTCATGCGTTTACAAAGCGCATCCACTAAAGCAGTTTTACCCGACCCAACAGGGCCACCAATTCCTATTCTTAATACGTGTTTTTTAGACATTAATTTTCTCTATGAACGAAATAATCTTGAATATTGCATCTCATGCCGGCTGCTGGCTAGTGCTAGACCAAATACACTGCCACCAATATCATGATCTTTTAACTGTAAACCCTGCGACAATAAATCAGGGATTTTTTTTGATAACTCATAAGTTAACTTCTGACCTGCCACCTGTCCTAAAGGGACTAATTTAACGGCACAGAGTATTTGATTTTCTAACCAACTCCATAAAAAACCTGCTATCGCTTCATATTTAGGGATTTCCCATTTAACGGCGGCAAAAGCAAACAGGGTCGCTTGAGTGGTATTATTCTTACGCTGCCAGATAATAGCTTCATCTAACTCCATACCCACTAATAACCTAGCCAATGCTTGCCCTGTTTGTCTATCTTCAGCTCTAAGTTCTGATGTTTCACGGTAAGCAAGCAAGGTAGAACTCCATTGTTCAACCGCCTCAATATCTTGTTTTTCCCAAGCATCATATAAGCGTGAAATAATGGGCAAGTCCACATTTAACAGACAATTTTCGAGTACACCTGTGATCCATTCATTTGCTTCATCAGAATTAGTCACCCAGCCATCTTCAACAGCATGCTCAAACCCTTGCGAATAACAATACATACCAATGGGTAGACTTGGACTGACTAATTGCAGTAAGCGCATTAATGCGAGATCAGTGATCATGGGTGTGATACGCACCAGCTTCAGGTTCAAAGGGTAGCATTTCATGCTCAACCAGTAAGCCTAAGCCTTCTAACATATGATCTAAAACATGATCTTTAATATACCTCAATTCAGCGTTTAAAATCTGTAACGATATATGCCGGTTACCCAAATGATAACAAGCCTTGGCAAATTTTAATGGATCATTATTTCGCATCACAGAAACAGGCTCATTTGCTGCTTTGATTAGCACTTTATAATTATCAGTGCCGGTTAAAATAATACCTGAACGCAGTATTTGTCCCCGAGGATAAAATAAACCCACTTCTTTGTCTTTATCAGTCGTTGCAGAAAATCGACTTTTCTGACGTAAATCAAAGGCTATCGTTAAGGTATCATCGACCATTGAATCAGATGACGCTATTTCTGTTAATTTAAGCATATTTAAAATAAAAAATATCGTTGTGCAAAAGGTAAACTTTCCGCGGGTTCACAGCTCAGCAAAACACCATCTGCTCGAACTGTATATAACTGTGGATCAACTTCAATATTCGGTTGATAAAAATTGTGCAGCATATCTTTTTTTCCGATAGTACGTGTACCAGAGACACAGCCTATTTTTGAATTGAGTTTTATCTTTGATGGTAAATCATCTTCAATAGCTACTTTAGGTAAAAACAACATTGAAGTGGCATGACAGGCACTACCAAAAGCACCAAACATATTGCGATAATGCACTGGCTGTGGCGTAGGGATTGAAGCATTAGGATCACCCATGGGTGCCGCCGCAATCATTCCACCTTTCAAAATGAGACTGGGTTTTACGCCAAAAAAAGCTGGATCCCACAACACCAAATCAGCTAATTTTCCTTTCTCAATTGAGCCCACTTCATGTGAAATACCATGACTAATCGCTGGGTTTATAGTGTATTTGGCAATATAGCGTTTAATACGGAAATTATCATTCTGACTATTATCTTCGGGCAAAGGGCCTCTTTGCACTTTCATTTTATGAGCTGTTTGCCAGGTACGGATAATGACTTCACCTACCCTACCCATCGCTTGAGAATCAGATGAAATCATTGAGAAAGCACCTAAATCATGCAAAATATCTTCTGCAGCAATGGTTTCTCTGCGAATTCGTGACTCAGCAAACGCGACATCTTCTGCAATATTAGGATCAAGATGGTGACACACCATTAGCATATCTAAATGCTCATCAACCGTGTTAATAGTGTAAGGTCGAGTTGGGTTGGTTGACGATGGCAGTACATTGGCAAATCCACAGGCCTTTATAATGTCTGGCGCATGCCCTCCTCCCGCACCCTCAGTGTGGTATGTATGTATGGTGCGTCCTTTAAAAGCCGCTAAGGTATCTTCGACAAAACCCGACTCATTTAAAGTATCCGTATGAATCGCAACTTGTACATCAAACCGTTCAGCGACTGACAAACAGCAATCAATAGATGCAGGTGTTGTGCCCCAGTCTTCGTGTAACTTTAAGCCCATGGCTCCTGCTATGACTTGCTCATCCAAAGCACCAGGCAAACTGCCATTACCTTTCCCCATCAAACCAAAATTCATTGGAAAAGTGTCCAATGATTGCAGCATACGATGTAAGTTCCAAGGCCCTGGAGTACACGTTGTCGCATTAGTCCCTGTTGCAGGCCCAGTGCCGCCCCCTAACATGGTGGTGACACCTGACATTAACGCCTCTTCAATTTGTTGCGGACAAATAAAATGAATATGCGCATCAATACCACCTGCCGTTAGAATTTTTCCTTCACCTGCAATAATTTCGGTACCTGGGCCAATAATAATATCGACACTTTGCTGAGTATCTGGGTTACCCGCTTTACCAATGGCAGCAATACGTCCGTCTTTAATGCCCACATCTGCTTTAATAATGCCCCAATGATCAACAATTAATGCATTAGTGATCACCAGATCCATTGAAACACTGGAGTCACACTGACTTTGACCCATGCCATCACGAATTACTTTGCCACCACCAAATTTAACCTCATCCCCATAAACCGTACGGTCTTCTTCTACTTCAAGAAATAATTCGCTGTCTGCCAATCGTACACGGTCACCCACGGTTGGGCCAAACATCTCACTATAAGCTTGACGACTAATTTTACTCATCTTTAATCCCCCAACTCTGCATTTAAACAACCCATAATATCTTGCCGAAAACCATAGACATTCCGCAGCCCAGTGTAAGGGACCAGCTGTATATCACGTTCTTGACCTGGTTCAAAACGTATTGCGGTACCTGCTGCAATATCAAGTCGATAACCCTTGGTTTTTTCACG
>CAJVYL010000018.1 GCA_913009265.1 uncultured Methylococcales bacterium | reverse complement strand
ATGGCACTTGAAACCGACTATGCACTGATTTTACTGGACGTGCAAATGTCCGAAATGGACGGCTATGAAGTGTGTGAACAACTACGTGCTGATGACCGTACTGCTGATACACCGGTAATTTTTTTAACCGCCGCCTACAAAGAATCAAGCAATAAAAGGCATGGTTATAGTGTAGGGGCGACCGATTATCTAACCAAACCCATAGACGATCACATTTTAAAAGCTAAAGTCCACGTGTTTTTGCGTCTCTATAATCAATATCAACAACTGCAACAAAATAATGCCGACCTAGCTTTGGCCGCCTCTGTTTTTGAATCGCAGCAAGGCATTATGATTACCGATGCCAACAATATTATTGTGCGGGTCAATACCGCTTTTACTAAAATAACTAATTACACGGCCGAAGAAGTTATCGGCAAAAACCCACGTTTACTTAAATCTACTTATCATGATGCTAATTTTTACGTGGCGATGTGGCATCAGATTGTTAATACAGGGGGCTACGAAGGTGAAGTTTGGAATTGCCGTAAGAGTGGTGAGGTCTACCCAGAACAACTGAATATCACTGTAGTAAAAGACAGTACAGGCACTATCACGCATTATGTGTGTGCCTTTACGGATATTTCTGTGCGAAAGGCTGCAGAAGAAAGAGCGGGCTTCTTAGCGAACCATGACAAACTTACCGAACTCCCCAATCGAGATCTGTTTTACGACCGTCTTTCACAGGCCATCTCACAAGCCAGAAGAAAAAGTGAAAAGGTTGCTTTACTCTTTTTGGATTTAGATGGCTTTAAGCCAGTGAATGATACTTATGGACATGAAGCAGGTGATGTGGCTTTAAAAGTAATCGCAAAACGGTTGCAAGCCAGTGTCCGAAGCATGGATACTGTTGCGCGTATGGGAGGTGATGAATTTGCTATTATTTTAAGTACGCTTAAACACCCATCAGATACAGAGGTGATTGCAAAAAAAATCATTCATAATATAGCTGAAGCTATTCAATTAAATTCAACGGTCAGCAGTGTTATTGGTATTAGCCTCGGCATTGCCATTTACCCAGACCATGGCAATGAACTTGATATACTAATGAATGCCGCGGACCGAGCAATGTATGCCAGTAAGGCAGCAGGTAAAAATACTTATACCCTTTCATGCTCACAAAACCAAGAGCTATCTAATACACCTTGGATTGATTTAGATGATGTCCCTCTGCTGGGTGTGGCAATCATAGACGAACAGCATCTCAAAATTGTCAGCATGTTAAATGAGATGAATAATGCTCTTAAGCATAAAAAAACATCAGCAGAAATAACTCAGTTATTGGATGCAATAATCAGTTTTACTGATTATCATTTTAAGACTGAAGAGCGGTTAATGCATGAATATGCTTATCTGGGTGAAGGTCAAATTAACCATAAAAAGTCACATGAACATTTATTGAATGAAGTGACGTACCTTAAAACACAGTTTATTCAAGGTGGGGAGTTGGTGTTCCTACAAAGTCTAAAAGACTGGTTCTCCATCCACATTACCAATGTAGATAAACCCCTTGCGGATTATATTCTGAAAGAAGATTCATTAAGGGATACTCATCATTAGCCTGTTTTAAAAACCCCCAATTTCTACCCTAAAATAGATAACAGTTTTATTGATGATATTCCCGATGAGCAAGATGATGCTATTAAGTTTAGCTTTTGTAGCCTTGATGAAACAACGTGGAATCAAGGTTTAGCTGAAATATCCCTTGTTTTCGTTTCACTACATCAAGGCTACATTTTTTTATTTTCTTTAACCTGTGGTTAAGTAATAGCCATATTATTTTATATAAAATTGCGGAAGCTCATGAGTAATCAGAAACTTGGATATACTTATCCCTTAGACTAGTATTAAAGAATGTAGATAAAATGTCTATTGGTGTTTTCTTACCTATTGGGCATTAATTAAAACAACTTATCCTATCAGTTATGTTTTTTAAATCACGTTCAATCAAAAACCGTCCCAAAAACTTGAATTTCGCTAGGTTCTTTCCCTCTTTAGTACTTGTTTTAGGGTTACTGCTAAGCTATCAACTCTGGACCCAGGCTAATGAGGCGGCAGAAAAGGAATTACAGCAAAAATTTAATTTCCAAGTCCAGGAAGTAGAGTTATTGATAAAACAGCGGTTACTCGCTTATACTCAAGTGTTGTATGGAACTAGGGGGTTATACGCAGCCTCTGATTCAGTGAACCGTGATGAATTCAAACAATATGTTAATAACTTACAATTGGAAATGTTTTACCCAGGTATATTAGGTGTAGGCTATGCCGTACTCATTCCAGTCCAGCTAAAAGAACAGCATCTCTCAAAAATTCGCCAACAAGGCTTTCCGAACTATAAAATTTATCCCGTAGGTGAACGCGAAGAATTTTACACCTCAGTTATTTATATAGAACCTTTTGCAGAGCGTAATTTACGTGCATTTGGTTATGATATGTATCTCGAGTCGGTGCGGCGGAAGGCAATGCAAAGAGCACGAGATAATAATACTGCTGCAATGTCTGGAAAAATCACCCTAGTACAAGAAACAGAGCAAGACATACAAGCAGGGTTTATCATCTATTTACCTCAATTTCGTCGCGAGGCTAATATTTCAACTCGGGACGAGCGACGAAGTCAAATCATTGGTTGGCATTATACCGTTTTTAGAATGAATGATTTAATGCACGGCATCCTTGGAAACAGTTTTAAAGACCTAGATATTAATATTTATGATAGCGCCATTTCAAAAGATACACTGATGTATGACGAACATGGTACTAAGTATAAGCAAGCTGAACCACATTTCAAATCAATTAAACACATTGAAATTGCAGGTCATATTTGGTTGTTAGATATGTCCTCTCACCCTAACTTAGAAACACAGCTAGACTTAAGACGTTCAGAATTAATTGCCATGGCTGGTATTAGTGGTAGCTTGATGATGAGCTGGATCATCTGGTTACTGGTTAGTGGTCGAAAACGAGCATTGCAAGCCGCGCAAAAAATGACGGTAGAACTATCCGAACGCGAAACTCGCTATCGACAAATGTTTGAGGACAATAGCTGTGCATCAGTTTTAATTCATCCGCAAACTTTCAATATTATAGCTGCAAACCTAGCAGCCAGTATTTTTTGGGGTTATAGCCAAGAGCAACTAAGTTCTATGAAAATGAGTCAAATTAATAGCATGGCTCCTAAAAAAATACATACACATTTTAATAATACCTTAAAAGGTTCACAACAAATTCAAACTCAGCACCGTCTTAAAAGTGGTGAGTTACGTGAAGTGGAGCTTTATGCAGGGCCTATCACTTACCAGGGGGAGACCGTCATTTATGAAATTTTTCATGATATTACTGCCAGGGTTCGTGCTGAAAAAGCCTTACAAGAAAGTACTGCTCGTTGGGAATTTGCAATTGAAGGCTCTGGTGACGGTGTTTGGGATTGGGATGTTTCAACAGGTGACGTTATTTTTTCTAGGCGCTTATTAGAAATGCTGGGATACAAGGAAGATGAAATAAATGCGCATATTAGTGAATGGCAAAAACGAATTCATCCTGATGATAAGCCAAAAGTAGAGGCTAATTTAGCTAATTATTTTGCAGGAAAAACCTCAAGTTATATCAGTGAATATAGACTATTATGTAAAGATGGCAGCTGGAAATGGATACTAGATAGAGGCGTGATCGTCCGTCATAATGAGCAGGGGCATGCTTTACGTGTTGTCGGCACCCATACCGATATTAGCCTGCAAAAAGAAACAGAAACAGTATTACGTGAAGCAAAAAATTCAGCAATACAAGCCAACACAGCTAAAAGCGAATTTATAGCCAATATGAGCCATGAAATTCGTACGCCAATGAATGCTATTTTAGGCTTTAGTAGTATTTTATCCGATGTAATTACTGACCCAATGCAACAACATTACCTTAATGCGATTGAGACCAGTGGAAAAACTTTATTGCAATTAATCAATGATATTCTGGACTTATCAAAAATTGAAGCGGGTAAACTAGAATTACAATTCACTCCTGTTTCAATAAAATCCATTTGTGAAGATATTAGCATCGTTTTTTCACAGAAACTGAAGGATAAAGGCTTGGATTTTATTATAGACATTGCAGATGACCTTCCTGCTTATTTGTTACTCGATGAAACCCGACTACGCCAAGTATTGTTAAATTTAGTCGGTAATGCAGTTAAATTCACCAGTGAAGGTTTTGTACGCTTAACAGTCAACATAAAACAGAATAAAACCAGTTCCACCCTACATTTAATGATTGCCATATCAGATAGCGGGATAGGGATTGCAAAAGACCAACAGCAGACAATATTTTCTGCATTTACCCAACAAAAACTACAAGATATTAGCTACGGTGGTACAGGCTTAGGTTTAACAATATGCACACGTTTGTTAAAGCTAATGAAGGGTAAAATTGATATCAGCAGTGAATTGGGAAAAGGCAGTTGTTTTACTGTTCACCTAGAAACTACAGAAGCCCTTCAGCAGCTGTCCATTATCAATGAGCAACCTAAACAACAGTTATACAATGTTCAATTTTTTCCCGCTAAAATATTGGTGGTTGATGATGTATCGATTAATCGCCAACTAATTCATACTTTTCTTGAAGAATTTAGCGAATTGACACTGTTTGATGCTAAAAATGGCAAACAGGCTTTGGAGATGAGCTTAAGCAAACGGCCTGATTTAATATTAATGGACAGACGCTTACCCGATGAAGATGGCGATATTATTTGTCAAAAAATTAAAGCTTCAGCTGAATGTGCTAATACCCCCATTATTATGATTACAGCATCAGTATTAACCTTATCTGGTCAGCCAAAAGCCTACGACATACAATTAAATAAACCCTTAATAAAGCAGGAGCTGATTCATGCACTAAGTTCTTTTTTAAACAACACAAAAAAAGTAGAATCGAACACGGCTTTAGAAACCATCTCTGCAACAACACCCCCTATTAATAGCAGTGAACTCATCAAATCACTAAAAAACTATCAACAGAAAATATCCCCAATGATCCAATCAGAGGCTTGGGATATTAATGAGTTGATTGAAATCGCTGATCAGTTAATGACGCTTGCAAAACAACATCAATATTCAGCACTCGATGAATGGGCCAACAAACTAAAGCGTCAGGCAAAGTTATTTGATATATCGGCCTTCCCCATCACATTGAATGAATTTGAAAACTTATTAGCTGAACTGGATAATGACTTATGAGCAAAAAAGGTACTATTTTAATTGTTGATGATAACCCTGAAAATATTCGAGTACTTGGTACCATATTACTTGCTCAAAATTATCACGTTGTGGTCGCTCAAGATGGCGAACAGGCTATAAATGCTTTGAATGAGAACAAACCAGACTTGATTTTATTAGATATTATGATGCCTAATATGGATGGCTTTGAAGCCTGTAAACGGATTAAGGAAAAACCAGAGTTTGAAGCCGTATCAATCATTTTTCTAACAGCAAAAACTGAAGATAATGAAATCATTAAGGGCTTTGAACTAGGTGCAGCAGATTATATTACCAAGCCATTTAACAAAAACATATTACTTGCCAGAGTAAAAACACATATAAAACTCCATCAATATCATCAACGCATACTACAACTTGCACTATTGGATGGTTTAACCCAAATTCCCAATCGCTTTCATTTTGATCAGGTTTTGAAGAATGAATGGAATCGGCACTTAAGACAGCAGAACAAACTTGCTGTGATTATGATAGATATTGATTTTTTTAAAAGTATCAATGATGATTATGGACACTTGGTCGGTGATGACGTATTAAAAAAAATAGCTGCAACACTAGAAAATGAAAAAAAGCGTGCGGGTGATTTTATTGCGAGATATGGTGGTGAAGAGTTTGCAGTGATAGTAACTAATACTGATCAGGGTGATGTATCACTCTTCGCTGAACACTTGCGTTATGCCATTGAAGCCTTAAAAATTCCAACCCAAAACAAACAGTTTAAATATGTAACGATAAGTTTAGGCGTTGCCGAAATAGTTCCAACTCAAGACTCTTCACTAATGCAGTTAATTGATGCTGCCGACAAGCAACTTTATATCGCGAAAGAACAAGGACGCAATCAGGTTCAAGTAGGTAATAAAAACGCTACTTGATGCTATTACGACTAAACGTGTCTATAAAGAAGCTATACCGCTTAATGAGACAAAAGACATCATCACTGCTGGACGTGGCCAACATTTTGACCCTGATATTGTTGATGCATTATTATCCAGCTTTAATGAATTCACTGAAATATACTTGAGACTTACATCTGACTAATACCAATCCCACTAAGTTCGTCTGTTATCCTTTCTCCTGCTGAAGAAGACTAGGATATATAGGTAAGTAGCGCAATGCTATTAGATTAGCTTTTGTAGCCTTGATGAAACAAGGTGGAATCAAGGTTTAGCTGAAATATCCCTTGATTTCGTTTCACTACATCAAGGCTACATTTTTTTACTCTCTTTAACCTGAGTTATATTAATGGCTATGATATAAAGTATTGTCGAATGTTTATGCTACAACTTTATTTCTACCGCTAGTCTTTGCCTGATAAAGCTTTTCGTCTGCGCGTTTTATTGTGTTATTAATATCATCACCCTCTTGATTGGTTGCCACACCAAAACTACAACTTATATTTTCAACTTCTTCAAATTGATAGCTGTCAATAACTGAACGAATATAGTCTGCTTGTTTATACAAGTCTTGAAGGGTCTCAGTTGAACAAACAATAATAAACTCTTCCCCACCCCAACGAATAAGCGAGTCCTTGATCCTAATATGTTGTTTGACCAAACTCACTACTTTTTTTAGAACATTATCCCCCGCTTTATGCCCATAAGTATCATTAACCCGTTTAAAAAAGTCGATATCAAAGAAAATAATACCTGTTTTTTTATTTTCCGTTTTATTTACATCAATAAGATGATTAATTGTTTTGTCAAAATAGACCCGGTTAAACGCTTTAGTAAGGGGATCATGTATTAACTGTTTTTGTAGCTGAAGTTTTTCAGCCATTGAGTCGCTAATATCACTAAAATTTATAACGTAATGGTCTTGATTAAATTCATTTAAAGTAACAGTAAATGCATGAGCAACAGAACTTTTATCGAGCATTGAAACGATTCTTTGTCTGCCTGATAATTTCAACAAATCTTTAATCCAAAGCTGCTCTGCTTCAACTGTATCTGTTAAATAAAAAAAGCCATTATTTTTTATAAACCTGTCACAAATACAATTAAAGTCTTTGGAAAAATCATCTAGCGATTCATAGCCAAAGAAATCAAAAAATTTCTTATTAGCAAAATTCAATTTCATACCATTTGTTACCACAACAATAGAATCTTGAATATCGATGACTTTTTTCAATTTAGAAAATAGTTTTTTTTCATAGGCTAACATTTCAGTCATATCATGTAGCGTACCTACTTTTTTGATAGCCTTGCCCTTCCTATCAAATTGATAATCACCCGCTTCACTCACAGAGCGGATACTGCCGTTTTCTCTTACAAAGCGGTAATTCACCTGATAACTTGATTGCTGTTTAAGTGCAGTTTTATAAACTTCCTGAACTCTAGGCCGATCATCAGGATGAATTGATTCTGTAAAAACAATAAAATCAGGCTCAAATGACTGAGCTTCTGTTCCAAAAATAGAAAAAACCTCATCACTCCAATACAGCTTATTTTCTATTAAATCTAATTCCCAAGAACCTAAATGCGCTAAATTTTGGGCTGAATTCAAAGAAGCCGCTAATTTACTTAAGTTTTTTAGCTTCTCTTTATGCTGTTTAGATTTTTTGTTTTGAAAAATCACCACAATAATCATAACGGCCAAAACAAAAATGACAGCCCAACCCACTAAAAGATAAATAAAATAATTCTGCTCAATTTCAACTATTCCTGGCAAAACAATAAATGAAATAAGGTGAGCCGCTACCTTGTTACCAGTATCTCTAATGGTAAAAAAATTAACGACATAGCCTTTATTTTCAAAGATGACAGGTACACTAAAATGCTCTTGCTTATGTAGAAGAGAAATAAAATTTGGACTAAGCGTTACAAGTTTAGTCAATTGAGTAAGCAAAGGACTTTCTTGTATTCGTTGACTAACTCTGGAAATTTTACTATTTTCAATATAATGGTTTTTATCAAAAGTAGACTCTTCAAAGATTGTTCGATTATGTTTAAAGACTTTATCGTAACTAACGTCTTTCTCTAAAATTAATTGATAAGCTAAAGAAGGCTGAATATGTTGAAGTTGCTTTTCTACACCATCAAAAGAAAGAGAGAATTCAACACTGCCAAGGTGCTCATTTTTATCAAAAATAGGAAAAACATAGCGAAACCCTGGAAATGATTTACCTCCTTCAAATCCATCTACATTTATAAGCTCTGTATTTGCCAGCCGAATTGATTTTCTATCTTGTATAAGAGAGTCTCCCGTTGCGGATGGGTTGTGTAACCTGAGTATCGTTTCACCTTCAACAGTATGGAAGTGAAATTGCCTTACATTAAATCTTTTAAGCTGCTCATACTCTTTATAAAGTAGCCGGTATAACTGCCCTCTTAATATGGCTCTTTTTGCTTCTGCTGCATATTTATATTGCTTTAAAACATCAAGTACATTTTGCTTTTGCATAAGACTTATAAAGTGTCTTTCAGAGACTATTTTATAAGTATCAGTAATAGCATGATATGCCGTATTAGTAGAGACTAATGATTGATTAAATAATTGCTGTAACACTACCTGTTTTGCTTTTTGTATATAAGCATAAAAAAATAACATCAACATCAAAGTAATTAAAACAGTGCCTACAACTTTTATTCTCATTTAATATTCCCTTGTTGAGGAATATCAACGCCAATATTTAAGCTTTCATAATCTTTTGCTGATATTGCCTTCATTCCGCTTATTGATTCTTCTTCCCAGGAATCAATATCCTCTTGAGATATTGAAATTAAAGCATGACGAATAGCATCAATTTGATGTTTAGATAAAGTCTTTTTATTAACAACAAGGCTAAAACCAGGAATTAATTCACTACGTGCAATAATTTCCATACCAAGTACTTCATATTGCTTTGCAATACTTTCCTTTGCCCCAGCTAATAAAAACTCACCTTTTAACACGGCTAATAATGCATTGCTATGAGACATAGCGTAATGATATTTCTGTTGTGATAAATCTATATCAAACTTATCTTGTAATAACTTGCTCGTCATAAAATAACCGCAAGTTGATAACGGTTGAGTTAAAGCAACTTTTAGTACTTGGTTTTTATCGAAAGTATCTTTTTTAAATTTTGCTAAGACACATCTATATTGATAGGAATTACTCTTCTTGTTTTTAAATACAACAATAGGTTCAGCATCAGCATATTTGTTAATTAAAGTCACTAAAGGTAATGGCCCTAAATAAGCAATATCAATTGTCTGATTATTAAAACCTTGAAGAATATCTGTGTAACTATTTTTATAAATATAGTTAATATCAATGTCTAGCTTATCTTCAAGATAATTTGTCATTGATAAAAACTGTTTTATATTGGTTTTTGAATTATGAGTAGGAAGTGGAGCGAAGTTAATTAGGCTTTTATCTTTTGCATGTCCAATTTGGCTGAAACAAACCCAAACAATCAATAAAAACACTTTCATTTTGAGAACCTTTAGATTAAATATAAAAGTACTAAATTCTATAGTGGAGAGCCCAACAAATTCCATTTTATAATGAAATAACCATATACTAAATAATAGTACCAATTCTATTTTTTGTACAATGCATTTCTTGCTTGTAGATGTATGCAACCATAAAAATCATCACCACAAAAGTAAACAAAGTCTAACTCTAAACAGGTCTATAATTAAAGTGGTTTATATAGACATTCTATCTTAGAATTACTAGTAGCCTATCAATAGATAAGGGAGTTTTTGTTATGACAATACTTTTGAATAGACACTGGCATCACCTTCCTGAAGAGGAGGTGGTTGATCTGTTAGATGTTGATACTGATATTGGACTGGATCAATTTGATATAGAAGACCGTAGGCAGAACTTTGGTACTAATACTCTGACAATAAAAAAGGGTAAAGGAGCCTTTTTACGGTTTTTACTCCAATTTCATCAAGCTTTGGTTTATATATTGTTAGTGGCTATTGGCGTTAAATTATATCTGGATGACTGGGTTGCAGGCGGTGTTATTTTTGGCGTAGTTTTACTCAATGCTATTATCGGATTTATTCAGGAAAATAAAGCGTTAAGTGCCTTGGCTGCGCTGACTCATGCCCTGGTAACCGAATCCACTGTTCTGCGCTCAGGAGAGAAACAACGAATAGATGCTAAAAAGTTAGTTCCTGGGGACATTGTGCTCTTACAATCAGGTGACAAAGTCCCTGCCGATATGCGTCTTTTAAATGGTAGAGAATTACAGATTGATGAGTCTGCATTAACTGGGGAATCCATTCCTGTCAGCAAGCTTGTCTCTGTTCTGGAGCATGATACTTTACTGGCTGATCGTACCAATATGCTTTATTCCTCTACCTTAGTTACTTATGGAACGGGGATAGGTGTTGTTATTGCAACAGGTGATGATACTGAGATTGGCTGTATTTCCCAATTGATTACCAGTGCAGAGGTTCTAGCCACACCTCTAACCCGCAAAATAGAGAAATTTAGTCATATTCTATTATTTGTTATTCTAGGGTTGGCAGCCATTACCTTTTTATTTGGGCTCTGGCATGGTGATACCTGGGAAACTTTGTTTCTAGCGTCTGTCGCTTTATCTGTAGCCATGATACCTGAAGGACTTCCAGCAGTAATGACAATTACCTTGGCCATTGGTGTATCTAGAATGGCTAAACGACATGCTATTATTCGCCACCTTCCCGCGGTGGAAACCTTGGGCAGTACGACCGTTATCTGTTCAGATAAAACAGGTACACTTACCTGTAATCAAATGACGGTACAGCAACTTTGGGCAAATAATGAACAGTTTGAAGTGAGTGGTATAGGTTATGAACCTAAAGGCCATTTCCAACTAGCTAATCAAGTCTGTGATATAAAAAACCAGTCTGTGCTGTTAGAACTATTACAGGCGGGCTTATTGTGTAACGACGCTGTACTAAAGCACACTGAACAAGACTGGTTAATTGAAGGCGACCCCACTGAGGGAGCTCTACTTGTTTCAGCCTATAAAGCAGGACTGGATAACAAATTATTACTAGAGGAAAAACCTAGACAGGATACTATTGCCTTTGAATCCCAACATCAATATATGGCCACCTTACACGCAGGTAAAAGCGCTGAAAAACGCATAGTTTATCTAAAAGGTTCAGTAGAAAGTATTTTACAGCGCTGCAATTCATTATTAGCAGAAAATGACGAGCTTTTGCCATTAAATCATCAACAGATTCATCACCAAGTTGAGTTAATTGCCAATCAAGGCTTACGCGTTTTAGCTTTTGCTAGATTAATTGTTCCAATAAATACGCAGAGAATTGATCACAATACTGTTGCAAGTGGATTAGCATTTATTGGCTTACAGGGAATGATTGACCCTCCTCGAAAAGAGGCAATGCAAGCGATAGCAGCTTGTCAGGCAGCAGGAATACAGGTCAAAATGATTACAGGAGATCACCCCGCAACCGCCTTGGCAATTGCTAAACAACTAGGCTTAACGGATAAGTCAGCCAAAGTACTTAACGGTAGAGATTTAGAAAACATACTTGATTCTGAATTGATTCAGTTAGCAAGTACAACATCAGTTTTTGCGAGAGTGACTCCTGAGCAAAAATTACGTTTAGTTGAAGCATTACAAGCCCAAGGCGACATTGTAGCCATGACAGGTGACGGTGTTAATGATGCACCCGCGTTGCGTAAAGCAGATATTGGGGTAGCCATGGGAATTACCGGTACTGAAGTGGCCAAGGAAGCAGCTGATATGGTGCTGACAAATGATAATTTTTCCACTATTGAAGCTGCTGTAGAAGAAGGACGTGGAGTATTAGACAACCTGATCAAATTTCTCAGTTTTATCTTGGCTACTAATTTTGGTGAAGGACTAGTTATTATGGTTGCTGTATTAATGGGAGAAACATTACCTGTTCTTCCCGTTCAGGCATTGTGGATTAATATGACGGCTGCAGTGTTTCTTGGCTTGACTCTGGCTTTTGAGCCTAGAGAACCTAGTTTAATGTCTAAACCACCGAGAGATCCATCACTGCCTATCCTAAAAGGGGAGCTTATTTTTCGTATTTTTCTAGTGGGTATTATGTTGCTTACAGGTGCTTTTGGATTATTTGAATGGGCGCTACATCATGGTGCAAGTGAAGAACAGGCACGAACAATAGCTATCAATGTTTTTGCGGTAGGTGAATCGTTCTACTTACTTAATTGTCGATCATTGCGGTTATCAATGTTTAGTCTGGGTTTGTTTAGTAATATGTGGGTCTGGGGCGGTATATTTTTTATGATATTGTCACAATTGGCATTTACTTATTTGCCAATAATGAACCAGCTATTTCATACAGCACCTATTAGCCTGAATGATTGGTTACATGTTTTTGCTGTTGGGTTTATCATTCATATCGTTATTGCTTTAGATAAAGCCATTCGGTTATGGCTAGAGAAGTGTAAAAAAGAGAGCTCATAACCAAAGTTTAATAATATTTTACATGGCTCTATACAAACCACAGGTTGAGTTAGGATAATTTATTGTAGGGCGGACTTCAGTCCGCTATAAATAAGACATTATTGCCTGCATAGCGGACTGAAGTCCGCCCTACAATTGCTTCAACCTGTGGTTTGTTAATAGCCATGATATTTTAATTAACCGAATTATTCGGAGTTATAACGTTGAAAAAGAGCGAGAAAAAAGATTTTTATCTTGATTTTGCAACCTTAGCAGGACCTTTTATTGCTGTTTGCGCCATAGTATTCACTGTAAATTTAGAAAATGAATCACCCACCTCATTACTTAACTTAGCATCAATAATACTAGTTTTAGGTGGTACATTAGGAGCCACAATGGTTTCTTATCCATTAAAAACGTTTATTAAGTTACCCGCAATCATCTGGCAAACTTTCAAAGCGGAAAAAAACGATCCCTTTGTGCATATCGAATTAATGGTTAAACTTGCAGATACAATACGTACCTCAGGATTGCTTGGGTTAGAGGATCACTTAACTGAAATACATGATTTATTTACCAAAAATGCAATTGTCCTGCTAATTGATGGCTTTCCTGCTGAACAAATCTTAAATACGCTTGAAAATGATAATGAAAGGACTGCTCAGAGGCACCGTGTCCATATCAATATGTTAAATACCATGGCTAGTTATTCACCTGCAATGGGGATGGCTGGGACAATTGTGGGGTTGATCGGTGTAATGGAAAATTTATCTGATCCATCTCAATTAGGGCCTTCTGTTGCGGTTGCCTTTTTAACAACCCTTTATGGCACCTTATTAAGTAATTTGGTTTTTAGCCCTTTAAGTAATAAATTAAAATATAAATCTGAGGAAGAGCAACTAATTAGAGACTTAATTATTGAAGGTGTATTGGCGATAAATGAAAGTGAACATCCTCGACTAGTACGACAAAAGATGGAAACATTTCTTTCTCCATCTCAACGATCTTTTCAAGTATTTGAAAGCAAATATTAGATACTAATTGATAAGCCATCAGGTTTAAAAATTAAAACAATAGCTCCTTCTAAAAATATTGATTAAGTACGTTTTACCCTCCGCTAATGCAGTGTAAAATGCACCAATAGTAATGTTTTTAACAAACTTGGAACTTTCATGACAATTAAGCAGCGAGGCCTTATTTCCATAGTAATCGCTTTAAGTTGCGCATTCATATTTCAATACTTTCGCGTACCTGAACCTTCCATTCAACCAAAGCCAGATTTAAATAAACATTCTCTCTACTCAAATTACCAGTTTAGTGCGGATCCTAAGATTATTAATATGGGCATACAGCCCTTAGGTGTTCCTATTGGTGCAGTCTCAGAGCTGATTAAACGCGACAAAATATTACATAAAAAACTTGATCAACTTGGGTTTAAATTATCTTTTTATGATTTTTTAAAAGGTAGTGACCTTTTTTATTTTTGGGAAAAAGGTCTTGATATTGGACTAAGTGGAGATATGCCTACTTTAATGGCAGCGACTAATCATGACATAGTCATTACTTCACTGGTAAAACAAGAATTTACTTCGTTGGTAGCTAGAGAATATGGCTTACTGTCAGAGTTAAAAAACAAACGCATTGGCGTTCCCTTTGGTTCTAATGCACATTACTCAATTTTACGTGCCTTGAAGCTAGAAAACATAGCTAGTGAGGATGTCACGTTAATAAACATAGACTTACAGGAATATGCCCAATCATTAAACGAAAGAAGTATTGATGCTTTTGCCGCGTGGGAACCCTTTCCCACATTAGCGCGTAAAATCGATCCAGAGCTTGTGGTTATTCATAAAGGCTTAAGCACCTCCTACTTACTTATATCAATTCAATTATTTAATAAACACCCTGAAGTTGCAAAGCTTGTGTTAGCCGCTCAACTGAGGGCAATGCGTTGGATGAACTTGTCTCGAAAGAATTTATATCAAGCAAGTACATGGCAATTAAAAGCCTATGAAGTGTTAATGCAGAAAAAATCACTACTGAATGTGAAGGAAAATGCAGAACTCATTCGAAATGGATTACTCAATATTACTGACACCCCTATTATTCCAGAAACCTCACTGGCAGAGGGAGGCTTTTTACATCAAGCTTTTTTATTTTTACAAAAAATGAATAAAATTAGTGTAAATGCCAGTTGGCAGCATGTTTATAAAAGCTTTCAACCTGAATTATTAGCAGCCGTATTGGCGGATAAAAAACACTATCAATTAGAAATTTTTGATTATAGAGAGGGCTCGCATGAATAAACTCAAGCTTAAGCACTCCCTATTAAATAGTTTAAGTTCAAAAATATTTGTTTCATTTGCACTGCTATTTAGCCTTTCCTTATTTTTTATTATTATGATTGAGATGTACGGGATTCCCAATACATCGGTCAAAGGATATATTAAAAAAAACCAAACAAGTGCATTACAACAATTAAATTTGATAGCTGATTTGGAGAAAGGTCGTTTAGTTGGGTGGCTGCATGAGCGTAAGACTCTAGCTAAAGTTTTAGCAGAAAATACTTTTTTGCATCATGGTATGCAAGACTTGTTAGCTAATGGAATGATAAATAATACACAGTCTAGTCATGAGCAATCTCATATTAGAGCGCATTTATCACAAATCATTGCAACGCACCGTATTTACGAGTCTATTGCCATTGTTAATATTGATTCATCAATGATCCTCCTCTCAACTGAGACATCTACTGAAGGGCAGTTATTAAAACAAGAAAAAGCATTGGCCGCGCTAAGTAAACTAGGTATTAATGAAAATATCGCTCTGATAAAGAACACTCAAACTCAGTTTTTTGATTTACTTATTGTTCGTAAATTCGAAGCAATTTCAGCCGCTAATCTAATGATAGTATTGCGTATCGATACAGATAAGATAATTTTACCGTTGTTAGAAATAGGTAATATGCTAGGTCAAACAGGTGATATTGTCATTGTTGATAATCAGGGGCAGGTTTTATTTGCCTTAAATCATCAATTAGCCGATGGAAGCTATGCACCTACTCAACATATCGCTCATACAGCAGCAACGGGCGAAGAAGGTTTTAGTTTGGGAAAAGATTATCGAAACATTGAAGTCATGTCTGCTTACCGGCATATAAGAATAACACCAGAATCGGCATGGGGACTCGTTGTAAAACAAGATTATGCAGAAATTAAAGCACCACTTCAGAAAGCCATTTATATAGCACTATTTAGCGCATGTTTAATGCTCTTTATTGCATTGCTGATGATTTACCTGTTAACCAAAAGGTTAACCTACCCATTAAAAATGTTAAACAATACGATTAAACGGGTGCAAAAGGGATGCTTAAGTGAGAGAGCCACCGTTTATAGCCATGATGATATTGGTAGAATTGGCTTAGCGTTTAATGACATGCTTGAGGAAGTTGAAAGCCAGCAACAACAGCTTAACCAGCAAGTTAAACAACAACACCATACAATAAAACACAGTGAAGAGCGTATCCACGAATTAGCTTTTTATGATTCTTTAACTCAATTACCTAATAGAACACTGTTAATTGATCGTTTAGATAAGTCCATTGCCAGAGCTAAAAGAAATGATAGTTTTATTCCGATTTTATTATTAAATATCGATAACTTTAAAAGTATTAATGAATCAGTTAATCATCACGCTGGAGATCAGTTACTCCAAAATATCGCATTAAAACTCTCTGAGGTTGTTCGTAATGAAGATAGTGTTGCACATGTTAGTGGTGATGAGTTTGTGGTGCTACTTGATGATCTAGAAACTAAAAGAGGTGCAGCCATCAAAAATGCTGAAAGTATTGCACTTAAAATTCAACATGAGATGTCTAAATCTCTTATTATTCAAGAGCAAGAAATCACCATTACAATTAGCGTTGGTATTGTTCTTTTTCCAGATGATGGTCAGACCTCTGTAGACTTATTAAAGTCAGTTGATATTGCTTTATATCGCGCCAAAGCATTAGGTAGAGAAAACATTCAATTTTTTGCCCCAGAAATGAAGTTAATCGCAGAACAACGACTTGCGATTGAAACGGGTTTACGCCATGCTTTAGATAATCAGGAATTTGAACTTTTATACCAACCACAAGTAAATGTTAATAGTGGGGAGATTATTGGGGCAGAAGCACTCATTCGTTGGAACCATCCCGTTGAAGGGGTAGTCTCACCGATCAAATTTATTCCCATTGCAGAAGAAACACATTTAATCATTCCTATCGGGACCTGGGTTTTACAATCTGTTTGTCAGCAAATTAAACAATGGGAAAATGAAGGCTATTTCACAGCTAACCTAAAAACGCTTGCTGCTAATGTAAGTGCTATTCAGTTTCAGCAAGACAATTTTGTTGAGTTGGTTTCTCAGACTGTTCAAGCAACAGGTATCACGCCGAGCCATCTAGAAATAGAGTTAACAGAAAGTTTGTTCATGGGAGATTACGAAAAAACGCGCACAAAGCTAAATGATCTTAAAACGTTGGGTATTTGCTTAACGATTGATGATTTTGGTACAGGTTACTCCTCCTTATCTTATTTAAAAATATTTCCTTTGGATGTGTTAAAAATAGATCGTTCTTTTGTTATGGATATTGTTACAGACCCTAATGATGCAGTGATTGTTCACGCGATTGCAGTGATGGCTAAGGCCCTAAAGCTAACAGTACTTGCTGAAGGCGTTGAAACAGAGCAACAGCTGAATTTTATTCAAGAAGTAGGTTGTGAAGTTTATCAAGGATATTTATATAGTAAGCCTGTTAGTAGTCAAAAAATAACTGAGCTTTTTAAAGCATCTACATCTCAGCTACCAGGCTGATAAGGATTGTATTCAGTCAATCAAAACATCAATGTAAAACAAACATTTTCACTTATTCAAGTACAATACTTCATCACCTTTCTATTATGGAATACATTAACCCATAAAAATATTTTGCTTTCGTCAAGTCGGTTTATATCGGAAAGATCATTCCATATTTGCTCTTATAGGCACTATAAAACTGACCTACCCCCCCCTTTATTGATGTTTTAAGCTGGAGCTTAAGTTCTGCAAGTCATGTTTCTTGCTCTGCTAAGCAGAAATCTAACGTTTGCTGTAATTCAGCTGTTTTTGATGCTAGAATCAGAAAGTTTAAAGTTTATTGCTTATCTCCCGCTTAAACTTGAACACGAAATAGACTTAAACTTTTTATTGGGAATTGAAATTTATGTCAAAAGCTCGTTTAATAAATAGCAGTTCTATTCATTTTTTATTACAGAAAGATGACGAGAAGGCAGTTGATGTCGATAGCAGTATTCATCAACTACTTGGCTATAAAACCAATCGATTCTTAACAGGAAGTCTTAGATTTCCTGAGTTAATACATAATGATGACCAAGATATCGTTGTTGAGCTCTTTTCTTTTAAACCCCAACTAAAACTTAAATCCATTAACTTTCGCTGCAGAAAGGCAAATGGAAATATTATCTGTTTGCACGGCAGTTACCAAAAGCAATTTGATGAATCAAACAAAGCATTAACGCTAAAGCTAAAACTTACTGATGCAAAACTATTAGCGCAACCCGTAAAAGATGAGGTTTTCTCGACCAATTTCACTGCCATGATGGAAAACAGTGATGATTATATTTATTTTAAAGACCATAACCATGTATTTACCGGTGCCAGCCAAACTTTAGTTGCACTGACCTCACCCTCTGAACATTGGACCGACCTACTTGGCCTAACGGATTACGATGTTTTCCCTGAAGCCTTAGCGGATGCTTATTATCGATTAGAAAAACATATCTTTTCTGAGAAGACAAAGGTCTCACATGAACTGCAAAAGACCCTTGATAATGATGGAACTCCTGGCTGGGTTGATAATCGCAAATATCCAATCAAAGACAAATCTGGACATGTAATTGGTTTATTTGGTATTGCCCGTGATATTACAGCCAGTAAATTATTAGAACGTGCTTTAGAAAGTAGCGAAAGACGTTACAGGACTATTTTTAATGATGCACCTCTCGGAATAGCTGTCATTGATTCATTGACTGGTAATATTTATGAAGTCAATCCCTCCTATGAAAAAACAGTAGGTCGGTCAAAAGAAGAATTAAAAACTATCAACTGGATGAAAATAACCCATCCTGATGATGTGCAAGACGATTTAGATAATATGACATTGATGAATTCAGGTCAAACGACTGGATTCTCAATGAATAAGCGTTATATACAGCCCAATGGAACGGTTGTATGGATCAATATGACCGTTGCTCCTATCCAGGTTGAAGAAACCGCAAAACCTCATCACTTATGCATGATTGAGGATATTACTGAACGTAAGCAAACAGAAGCTAAGCTATTACTTGCTGAAACTGTTTACCAACATACTGATCAAGCTATTCTAGTGACCAGCGAAGATAACTTAATGGTTGCAGTAAACCCAGCCTTTACTCAGATAACGGGTTATCACGAAAATGAGGTGTTAGGAAAGAACCCTAATATACTTCAGTCAAGGCGTTATACCCCCTCTTTTTATGAGCAAATGTGGAAAGAAATTAATACCACTGGACATTGGCAAGGCGAAATTTGGAATAAGAAAAAGGATGGTGCAGAGTTTGCCGAATGGTTAACCATCAATTCTATTTATGATGAAAAAGGGAAACTATCTCAACGGGTCGCATTATTTTCAGATATCACTGAAAAAAAACTCGCCGATGAAAAGATATGGAACCAAGCCAATTTTGATCCATTAACTAATCTACCGAATCGAAACCTATTTGGAGATCGCTTAGCCCATGAAATTAAAGTTTCTCAACGGACAAAAAAACCATTAGCGCTATTTTTTATGGATCTGGATCATTTTAAAGAAGTCAATGATACCTTTGGCCATGACAAAGGCGATTTGTTATTAATTGAAACAGCACAACGTATTCAAAATTGTGTGCGAAAGTCTGATACGGTTTCTCGACTGGGTGGTGATGAATTTACCGTTATAGTAACCGAGTTAAAGGATACTTTATGGGTGGAACGCATTGCCACCAATATTTTACATAGCTTAAGTGAGCCTTTTATCTTTGGTAGTGATAAAGTCTATGTATCAGCTAGTATTGGTATCGCACTTTATCCTAATGATACGGCAAAAGCTGAAGATTTAGTCAAAAATGCTGATCAAGCAATGTATCTTGCAAAACAAAATGGCCGCGACCAATTTAGCTTTTTCACTCGATCTATGCAGCTAGCAGCTCATACGCACAGCCAATTAGTCATAGATTTACGATTTGCAATTAGAGACGAACAGTTTCAGCTTTATTATCAGCCTATCATCAACCTTCAAACGAATCAGATAGTTAAAGCTGAAGCATTAATTCGTTGGAATCATCCAACAAGAGGTCTTCTCAATCCAGATGAATTTATTTCATTAGCGGAAGAGTCAGGACTTATTATTGATATTGGCAACTGGATTTTCCATCAGGCTGTACAACAACTTAAGCATTGGCAAGAAAAGGTTTCTCCCGATTTTCAGATAAGCATTAATAAATCTTTGGCTCAATTTCAAGCTAGAGAGGACCATCACGATTGGTTAGCTTATTTAAAAGAACATGAAGTGAATGAACACAATCTTGTCATTGAAATTACCGAAAAAGTTCTACTTGAGGATTCAGAGCAAGTAAATAATCAACTGTTGTATTTTCGAGATAACAACATACAAGTTGCCATTGATGATTATGGTAGCGGTAACTCTACACTTTCTCGCCTTAATGAACTTGATATCAACTACTTAAAAATTGACACCCCCTTAATACAAAAACTGTCCGCTAATTCAAATGAAGGTTGCTTATGTGAAGCCATCATTGTTATGGCGCATAAGTTAGGCATGCAGGTCATTGCAGAAGGTATTGAAACCAAAGAACAGCAGCAGATTTTAATTGATGCAGAGTGCGATTATGGGCAAGGTTTTTTATTTTCCAAGCCAGTTGCTGTAGAGGCGTTTGAAAAGTTGTTGATTAAATAGTTTTATCGTCTTTCGACTGGCTCCTATGAGTCGTACCCAGTCAACCAAAGCATCAATGAAAGACAAACATTTTCACTTATTCAAGTACAATACTTCATCGAGTTACTATAAAAACTTAAATATGTATGTCGCTAGCCATTGTCTATAGTCGAGGTCGGTCTGGAATTGATGCTCCATTGGTAACAGTTGAGGTTCATGTGACTAACGGACTTCCTCAGCTATCGATTGTAGGGTTGCCAGAAACAGCGGTAAAAGAAAGTAAAGACAGGGTACGTGGAGCTATTATAAATTCGCATTTTGAATTCCCTATTCAGCGTATTACTATCAACCTTGCACCCGCAGATTTACCTAAAGAAGGCGGCAGATTTGATTTGGCGATTGCTTTAGGCATATTAGCCGCCTCTGACCAAATACCTAAAAATCAACTGGATCAGTATGAATGTGTGGGGGAGCTTTCCCTTAGTGGCGCATTACGGCCTATTGCTGGTGCTTTACCTGTTGCCATTCATAGTCGAGATGCAAAAAGAAAACTTATTTTACCAAATGACAATGCCACTGAAGCGGCTTTAGTTAAACAGGCTGAGTTTTTTCCTGCTAATAGTTTATTAGAAGTTTGCGCTCATATCAGTGGCCAAAAATCATTAACATCATTCTTAGCTGACCCCATAAAAAAAGAGGCAATTTCCGATGTTGATTTTTCTGATGTGCAGGGACAGTTTCATGTTAAAAGGGCTTTTGAGATTGCTGCGACAGGTTCTCATAACCTAATCATGATTGGTCCCCCAGGTACTGGAAAGTCTATGTTAGCCTCTCGCTTACCTACCATTATTCCTGAATTATCTGAACAACAAGCACAAGAAACAGCCGCTATTGCTTCTATCAGTGATAAAGGCTTAAATATTAATGATTGGTTAAAGCCTCCATTTAGGTCTCCCCATCATACTGCCTCGGCTGCTGCTCTAGTAGGTGGGGGAAGTAACCCTAAACCTGGCGAAATTTCTTTGGCTCATAATGGCACGTTATTCTTAGACGAGCTACCTGAATTTGATAGAAAAGTACTTGAAGTCCTGCGTGAGCCTTTAGAAACAGGGCATATCACTATTTCCAGAGCGACTCGACAAGCTGATTTTCCCGCTAAATTTCAATTAATCGCGGCGATGAACCCATGTCCTTGTGGTTATCAGGGAGACCCTTCTGGGCGCTGTCACTGTACTTTAGAGCAAGTTGCTAAATATAGAGCTAAAATATCGGGCCCTTTATTAGACCGTATCGATATGCATCTTGAAGTCCCCCGTGTCTCGCATGAGGTATTACGAAAAGGTTCTCCAGAAGGTGAAGAAACCAGCGCTCAAATTCGAGCCCGTGTTGTTGCTGCACAAAATTTGGCTATAGCTCGTTGTGGTAAAGTCAATGCGGCTTTATCTGCTGTTGAAGTTAAAAAGTATTGTTCTTTATCAGAACAAGGGCATCAAATTTTAGAACAGGCTATGGATCAATTTGGTTTATCGCATCGCGCCTATCACCGTATCTTAAAGTTAGCACGAACTATTGCTGATTTAGCCCATTCTGAACAAATAGAAATCACACATTTAAGCGAAGCTATTGCTTATAGAAAATTGGATCGTAGTAAATAGCTATGAAAAAACAAAATCAACATGTAGCCTTGATGCAGCAATGCGGAATCAAGGAACTCATCTACAAAACCCTTGATTCCACTTCGTTTCATCAAGGCTACTAATAAAATGGTTCATTATCGAAGGGTTTTTCTAAAAGGGGGAACTTATTTTTTTACTGTTAATCTTAAAAACAGACAATCAAATTTACTAATTGATGCAGTTGACCTATTGCGAGAATCTTTTTTGTACACTCAAAATAAAAAACCTTTTACCATTATCGCTATCGTGATTTTACCCGAACATTTACATTGTATTTGGCAATTACCTGAAAGTGATAAGGACTATCCAGCCAGATGGAAATCAATTAAAAGTCATTTTACGCGCCAAATAAAAAAATCAGGAATGCATATTAAGCAAAACAATCATCATGAACATAATATTTGGCAAAGACGCTATTGGGAACATACGATTCGCGATGACAATGATTTAACCCAACATATCGATTATATTCATTTTAACCCCGTAAAACATGGCTGGGTTAAATCTGTAAAAGACTGGGAATACTCGTCATTCCATAAATATGTAAAAAATGGAACATTGCCTCTAAACTGGGGAAGTGATGTAGAAATTAAAGACTCAATAAGCTATGGAGAACGTAGCCTTGATGCAGCAGCGCGGAATCAAGGAACCTTAATCAATAACCTTGATTCCACTTCGTTTCATCAAGGCTACTTAAATGAATAAATTAAACCCTCAACAGCAAGAGGCTGTTAAAACTATCGACCGCCCTCTATTAGTATTAGCGGGTGCTGGCAGTGGTAAAACTCGCGTTATTACCGAAAAAATTGCTTATTTAGTTCAGCAAGGGACTTCTGCACGTTATATTGCAGCCCTCACCTTTACCAATAAAGCAGCCAGAGAAATGAAGGACAGGGTCAGCAAATTACTTGATGCACAAAGGGGTAAAGGTTTAAGAGTCTCAACCTTTCACTCTTTAGGTTTAGATATTCTGCGTAAAGAACATAAAGCTTTAGGTTATAAAGCAGGGTTAACTTTGTTTGATGAACAAGACAAACTTACTCTGTTACGTAATTTAATTGCTCATGGCTCTAATGATTGGGATATTGATGCGGTTGATTATTACAACAATCAAATCGGAACCTGGAAAAATGCCTTTATAACCCCAGAACAAGCCATTAGTACCGCAACGGACGATACCCATTTAATCGCCTTACTTTATGCTGATTTTAACCGTAATTTAAAAGCTTACAACGCGATTGATTTTGATGATTTAATTTTATTACCTGTTTTGCTATTTCAACAACATCCTAAAGTTTTAGAAAAATGGCAAAACAAGATTCGTTATTTATTGGTTGATGAATATCAAGATACCAATATTACCCAATATGAATTGGTCCGTTTACTGGCCGGTAATTTAGGCCAATTTACCGTGGTAGGTGATGATGACCAATCAATCTATGCTTGGCGTGGTGCTCAACCCGAAAATCTGGCGCAATTAGAAAAAGATTATTCCCGACTTAAGATCATTAAGCTTGAGCAAAATTATCGCTCAGCTGGCCGAATCCTTAAAGTTGCCAACCATTTAATCGCCAATAATCCCCATGCCTTTGAAAAAAAATTATGGAGTAATTTAGGCTTTGGTGATCCTCTAAAAGTGATTAGCCACAAAAACGATAGAACCGAAGCCACTCAAATTGTTTCAGAAATCATTCATCATAAATTTAAACATGGTGGCAGCTTTTCTGATTACGCTATTTTATATCGAGGTAATCACCAGTCTCGTTTATTTGAAGGCAGTTTAAGAGAAAACAATGTGCCCTACTTTATTAGTGGGAGTACTTCTTTTTTCGCTTATTCCGAGATTAAAGATATTTTGGCTTATCTCCGCTTGTTTGTTAATCAAGATGATGATGCAGCATTTTTGCGGATTATTAATACACCAAGGCGAGAAATTGGCCCCACCACACTAGAAAAATTAGGCGCTTATGCCAATGACCGTCATATTAGTTTATTTGCCGCTTGTTATGAATTAGGTCTTACCCAATCCTTAGCCGAAAAATCTATTCAACGTTTAAAAAAGTTTTGTGACTGGGTAATTGATACTGCAGAAAAAATTGAGAAAGGCGATACCTTTAAAGTTATTGAACATTTTATTCAGCAAATCAATTATGAAGCCTGGTTACATGAAAACAGTAAAACCCAAGCAGCTGCTGAACGAAAAATCAAAAATGTTGATGATTTAATCTCTTGGTTAAAACGTATTGCCGATAAAGAAACTGATAAGGAAAAATCACTGTCTGAAATTATCTCAAAAATCCTATTAATGGATATTCTTGAGCGAAATCAGGAAGAAGAAGCGGGTGATCAAGTCAGTTTAATGACTTTACATGCCTCAAAAGGCTTAGAGTTTCCCCATGTTTTCTTGATTGGAGTGGAAGAAAATATTTTGCCTCACCAAGCCAGTATAGAAAGCGATAATATAGAAGAAGAACGCCGTTTAACTTATGTGGGGATTACTCGCGCGCAAAAAAGCTGCACCTTAAGCTATTGCACGCATCGCAAACGCTATGGTGATGTATCTGAATGTGAACCCAGTCGGTTTTTAAACGAATTGCCCGAGGAAGATTTGGAATGGTCTAATAAAAAACAATTAGAGCCCGAAGTGATTAAAGAACGAGGTAAGGCCAATTTAGCCAGTTTAAAATCGATGTTATCGTGATAAGAATCTATAATGAATAAACAAACCCGCCTAGAAATGTTTGACCGTTTAGCGGTAGCTATCCCCAACCCAGAAACAGAATTACAATACTCCAGCTCTTTTGAGTTACTTATTGCTGTGGTTTTATCTGCTCAAGCAACGGATAAAGGCGTTAATAAAGCAACAGCCAAATTATTTCCTGTCGCTAACACGCCTCAAACTATTTTAGATTTAGGTATTGATGGACTCAAAGAATATATAAAAACCATTGGCTTATTTAATACCAAAGGCGCAAATATTATTAAGCTCT
>CAJVYL010000017.1 GCA_913009265.1 uncultured Methylococcales bacterium | reverse complement strand
CAAGCGATTGAAGGAAATATATCTAATGAGATAGTTTTAAATTTATTGGGATTGAAAATAGTGATGGCAATTGGTGCATTTTTGCCTGTTTCAATTTTTATGGCGATATTAATGGTTATTGGTCGGATGTATAGAGATCAGGAAATGTCTGCTGTTGCTTCGGCTGGAGGAGGTGTTTATGTTATTTATCGAGCTGTTTTTGTTTTGATATTACCTCTTAGTATGGTGGCTGCAGGGTTTTCTTTGCTAGCGACACCATGGGCTGAAAGGACAATCAAACAAGTAATGCATGAAGATAAGAAACAAGCGGATATAAAAGGTATAGCTGCTGGGCGCTTTAGTGAATATAGTCATGGCGACTTGGTTTTTTATACAGAAGATATTTCTTCAGACCAGCAGATGCAAAATGTTTTTTTGCAAAATAAAAAAGGTAAGCAGTTAGGTATTGTTAATGCTAAATTTGGGCGATTAGAGAATTTACCGGGTGGTTTATATCTTGTCTTACAGCAAGGGGAAAAAGTTCAAGGTGTACCTGGTAACAAAAAATTTATTTTTGAAACATTTGATGAGTATGCGGTACGGATAGAAAAAAAAGAAACAAAGCTTAGGAAAAAGCGAGATGGAGTACCGAGTGCTATTTTGTGGGAATCTGATAAGTTGTTAGATATAGCTGAAATACAAAGCCGTTTAGCAGCTCCTTTATCGGTGATTTTTTTGAGTTTATTAGCTGTGCCTCTTGCAAAAACGTCACCTAGAGGTGGGGTTTATGGCAGTTTAATCGTTGCTTTTGCTATTTATTTTGTTTTTGGTAATTTACAGCGCGTTAGTCATAGCTGGGTTGTGAATGAGGTTGTGCCTGCATCATTTGGTTTTTTTGGTGTTTATTTATTATTACTCTTGTTGACTGGGATGTTGCTGTTACGCCTCTATGGTAAAAAATGGATTATGATGCAATTTTTTGATAGGGGTGCAGTGTGAATATTTTAACAAAATATATTGTTAAGGAAGTATTGAAAGGTTCTGCTGTCGCTGTCATGTTATTGCTAACGCTTTTTATGCTGTTTACCTTTAGGGATGAATTAAAAGATATTGGAGAGGGTGGTTACGATTTAAAGCAAATCTTAATGTATCTTGCCCTAACTGCACCTACAGTTTTTTATGAGCTACTCCCTTTTGGAGCATTGTTAGGCAGTCTTTTTGTTGTTGGGGGAATGGGGAATAATAGTGAAATTATTGCCATGCGAGCAGCAGGAATTTCAATTTTTGGGGTTATAAAATCAGTTATGTTAGCTGGTCTGGTGATGGTTATTATTGCTTTCTTGGTCGGTGAGTTTGTTGCTCCCAAAGCTGCACATGAGGCCCAATTGGTTAAAATGTTAGCTAAAAAGAATGAGGTTGCTATTCGGTCAAGAAATGGAGTGTGGTTAAGAGAAAAAGATGAGTTTGTTAATGTACGCAAAATAATGGGGAAAGGTGGACTGGGTGATATTTATACTTATAAGATTGATGAGCAAGGACAGATGCTTTCAGTAAGGCATATTGATGAGGCTACTTTTCTGGGAGATGGGCTTTGGAAGGTAAATAATGTTTTACAAACTGAAGTGTCTGTAAATCAGGTGTTTTCTACTAAAGTTGTGCAGGATGAATGGGAAACATCAATAGAACCAGATTTGTTAAGTGTTGCCGTGGTTAAGTCAGATAATATGGCTCTCTATGATTTGTATACATATATTGATTTTCTCAAACAAAATAACCAGAAGGCGCAAACTTATGAACTGGCATTCTGGAGCCGATTGATAAACCCTTTTGTTATTTTTGTTATGCTGATGGTATCAATTCCTTTTGTTGTAGGAATTAAGAGAGGAGTTAGTACTGGAGGAAGGATGATGCTTGGCATTATTATCGGAATGACATTTAATATATTCGATAAAATTGCTGGTCATGTTGGTTTGGTTTATGGATTTGATCCAATGGTTATGGCCGTTTTACCAAGTATTCTGGTATTCAGTTTGGCTACCTATGCTGTTACTAGGGCAAAATAAAAAGTTAAGGTCTTTTGGCAGTTGATAACTACTATCAACTGCCAAAAATTTTTATATTATATTCTTTCCATAAAATAATATAAGAATTTACAATGTAAAATCATTGATTTTTGATCTTGGTCGGTTACACGGCATGTCTCATATTTTTCTATTCCTGGCTTAAATTGCTTCTGAATTGCGCCATCTTCAATAGAATATTTAACATTAATATCCATTGCTCCCGTTCTGTTACGAGCATCTGTTGCTTTCGTGTTTAAGACTCCGCCCTTTTTAAAATCCCAAGTAATGCTTAATGGTGTTTTTGCTTTGTGTTTTGCAGGGGCTTCAGCTGTTAATTTCCACTTCCCAAGGATTGATGAATTGTCTTCTAGTTGAATTGTTTTTTCTTTTGCATTTGCAGTGAATGCAAAAAATGCAGTTGCTAGAAGTAAAAGTTGAATTGTTTTTTTCATGGGTCTACACGCTCCAAGCTAAAAGCTATACTTTAATATAAGAAGTATAGATGCGTTAATTAAGAAGTTTTGAGTATAGCACAGTGTTAACTGAATTTTAGCTGAATCGGAGGCTAAAAACGGGACTTATTTTAGGTGCTAAATTAGCTATTGCTAATGGGGTTTTAATGTATTAAAGTGTTAGTTTGCAAGGTAAACTATAATAAAAACTAAATAGAAGGAAAGGTTATGAGAATCAAGATTATTTTAATTGCTATGATGTTAGTGTTTTCTACTCAATCTTTTGCAAAGGCTACAGATGAATGGGTTTATGAGTCAATTACTGGTGATCTTAAACAAACACCAGGCTGTAAAGATAAAGAAGCTTCAATAAAAAAAGCATCAGTAGGGAAACGGTTTAAGAAATATGCAAAATTGCTTTGTGGCTCTAAAGGCTATGGTTGGGCTATTGATAAAGTAACGGATAACGGCAAAGTGGTTTGTGAAGCATGTGAGGGCGAATATGAAGGCGAAGAAAAATATCGCTGCCATGTAGAAAATGTTGTTGTACTGTGTAAGCAGGTTTCTAGAGGATATTAAAGTATTATCGCTCGTGACTGTAGAGGCAAGGTAAGCCTTGCCTCTACAGAAACAATTAAAAACTTTTCTACTAGAATTTAAATAACATCAATCTTTTGGGCTGTCCTGCTCAAAAAACAAACTAGTTTTTGATAAGTGGTCATGCCAAGTAAATCGTTTTTTATCAACAAACTTCCATAAAAAACCTAAGCCGCCAACCCCCCAAGAAAACAAAGCAAGTATAAAACGTTTAAATGCTAAAGCCCATGTTACTGGCTGCTTGTCTAGTGTTTGTATTTTTATTTTCCATGTTTTCATCCCTAATGTTTGGCCTCCATGGGTCCAAAACCAGCCATAGTAAATAAAACTGACTAAAAGAATATAGATTGGGAAAAAAAATTGTGATGAGCTAAAAGCTTCACCATTGTTAAAGGGTAAAACAAGTGCTGTTGCTAGAAATAACAAGGCAAGTAAAAGCAATGCATCATAGGCAATGATCGCTATATGACGAAAAAAACCAGGTGAAAGGGAGCTGTCTTCAACTGGTTTTTGTTTGTTTGGTGTAGACAATTAACTTTTAAATAAAGCTAGTTTTTGACCAAAATACATACTCATAGCTACCAATCCCCCAAGCATAACAACAGAAAACATAAAAGGAGGTTTATGAAGAAGAAGGATTGCTAAGTCTGTTACATAAATACTGGTTAAAAAAGGTTGCTCAATTAAACCTTTTAAAATTTTTTTAATCATAAAATTCTCCAAAACAATTAGGAACAGTATGCAAACAATACAGGATTGCAGGCTGTTGTATTTGATAAATATTGGATAATTCTACTATATTAAAAAGTTTATGTAAAAAAAGCTGTTGATTGAATAGAGACTACTTTAGCCAACTCGCAATAAAAAAATAGCTATATTATTTATTGCGAGTTGGCTAAGTGATATGATAAGAAGAAAATATCAGGCTTGTAAGTGTTTGTTTTTATAAAGTACTGAATTTATATAATAAAAAAAGGGAATGAAGGTTATTTTAAATTTTTTCAAAAAAATATTCAGTGCATCTGATGAGGGTGATGTCGCAGATCTTGAGCGGAGCAATAGTCAAAGCCAAGTTAAGGTTTATTCTCGTTCAGAGCATAATATTTCACGCTCTCAAATGAGTGAAAATGCTGTAAAAGTTTTGTATCGACTGAAAAAATCAGGATATGAGGCTTATTTAGTAGGTGGCTGTGTTCGAGATTTATTATTAGGTTACGAACCAAAAGATTTTGATGTGGCAACTGATGCCAGTCCTGAGCAAGTTAAAAAAGTTTTTCGTAATTGTCGGATAATTGGGCGACGTTTTCGTCTTGCTCATGTTTTTTTTGGTCGAGAAATTATTGAAGTTGCTACTTTCAGAAGTTCTGATGATGCTGCCGATAACAAAGAACAAAAAGTTCATGAAGATGGGCGGCTATTACGTGACAATGTTTTTGGCAGTATAGAAGATGATGTTTGGCGCAGAGACTTTACCGTTAACGCCCTTTATTACAATATTCGTGATTTTTCTATTATTGATTATACAGGGGGGATGGATGACCACTCTGCGGGGGTCCTAAAGTTAATTGGTGATCCTGCAACTCGTTATAGAGAAGATCCTGTAAGAATGCTCCGTGCTGTAAGGTTTGCTGTTAAATTAGGATTTTCTATAGATGAATCAACAGAGAAACCAATTTTTGAATTGGCACCTTTATTAAAAGGTATTCCAGCTGCCCGCTTATATGATGAAGTATTAAAAATGTTTTTGTCAGGAAAAGGCATACAAGCATTCGAAATGCTCAGGCATTATGGCTTATTTGAAACCTTGTTTCCTCAAGCTGATCATTGTTTAAATAATGAGCAAAATAATTTTCCAAGAGTTTTTATAGCGAAGGCTTTAGAAAATTCAGATAAGCGTATTGCTGATGATAAAAGTGTTACCCCGTACTTTTTAATGGCAGCATTTTTATGGGAAGCGGTACAAGAACTTGCTAAAGAAAAAATGCGACAAGGTGAGGAAGAAAGTTTTGCTTATCAACATGCAGCAAGTAATGTCTTATCTGCGCAAACTAAAAGTATCTCAATTCCAAAGCGAGTAACTCAGTCAATGCGGGAAGTTTGGTTGTTACAGCTGCGGTTTGAAAAGCGAATTGGTGGCCGTCCTTATCGTTTATTAGGACACCCTAGGTTTCGTGCCGCTTATGACTTTTTAGTGTTAAGAGCAGAAACGGGTGGTGCTGAAATGGAGCTAGCTCAGTGGTGGACAAAATTTCAGGATGCTAGTGATACAGAGCAAAAGAAAATGACGCGTCCACCTAGAAAAAGAAAAGCAAAGCCCAAAACAAAAAGAAAAAATAGTGATAATGATTGAAGTATATATTGGGTTGGGGAGTAATTTAGAAAATCCAGCAGAAAAAATCCAGCAGGCTAGGTTATTTATAGCTGAGCATGCAAATATGTCGGAACTTAAGTTTTCAAGTTTGTACAGCAGTCCGCCCATGGGACCAAAAGACCAACCAGATTATGTTAACGCTGTTATGAGTATTCAGACTGCTTTATCTGCTATTGATTTGTTAAGGGTTTTGCAAGGTATTGAAAACGATTTTGGCAGAGATAGGGATGTTATACGTTGGGGTGCAAGAACCCTGGATCTTGATATATTATTATATGGTGATCAGCAAATTGATTTGCCAGAATTAAAGGTTCCTCATATTGGTTTAGCTGAAAGGGCATTTGTACTGTATCCATTGCAAGAAATAGCAAATGAGAGTTTGTTTGTGCCTGGTAAAGGTAGTATTAATGATCTGGTTGTACAGTGCCCACTGGATGGCTTGGAGAAATTAAGTTAATGACTTCGTATGTAGAAAATCAAAATATTTCCACTCTTTCAATACTTGATTTAGTGGCAATGAAACAGGCAGGCGAGAAGATTACTTGTTTGACTGCCTATGATGCTAGTTTTAGCCAGCTTATCGATCAGGCAGGTGTGGATGTCATGCTGGTGGGTGATTCTTTAGGTATGGTTATTCAAGGAAAAAAAACCACAGTTCCTGTTTCAATTGATGACATGGTTTATCACACCCAATGTGTAGTGAATGCACGTAAAAGAGCCTTTGTAATTGCTGATTTGCCTTTTTTAAGTTATGGCACGGCAGAAATGGCTATACAGAGCGCGGCTAAGTTAATGCAGTCAGCAGCTGCTCAAATGGTTAAGTTAGAGGGTGCGCATTTAAACATTATTGAACTATTAGTTGAATATGGAGTACCTGTTTGTGCCCATTTAGGTCTTTTACCGCAATCTATTAATCAACTGGGACGCTATAAGGTTCAAGGTAAAAGCTTGCATGACGCTGAAAAAATTATCGAAGATGCGCATAAAGTAGAGCAAGCTGGAGCTAGTTTGTTAATTTTAGAATGTGTTCCTGCTGACTTAGCTACAAAAATATCACAAAGCATTAGTATTCCTGTTATTGGTATTGGTGCGGGTGTTGGGTGTGACGGACAAGTATTGGTACTATACGATATGTTAGGGATTAGCTTAGGGCGGCGACCTAAGTTTTCAAAAGATTTTATGCAAACAGCTCAGGACATTCCGAATGCTATTCAGCAATATCATCAAGCAGTAAAGCAGTTAGATTTTCCTGCATCAGAACATAGCTATTAAGTTATATGCAAAAAGTAACAACGGTTAGTCAGCTAAGAGAGCAAATTAAACAATGGCGTAAGCAAGGCTTGAGGGTTGCTTTTGTTCCCACTATGGGAAATCTGCATGCAGGGCATATTAAATTAGTTGAAAAGGCAAGAGAGCTGGCTGATAAAGTAGTGGTTAGTATCTTTGTTAACCCTACTCAATTTGGTGAAGGGGAAGATTTTGAAAGTTATCCTAGAACCGAGCTTGCTGACCAAGACAAACTAATACAAGCTCAGGCTGATTTACTGTTTCTGCCAACAGTTTTTGAAGTGTATCCTAATAAAGCAACGACTAGTATTTCGGTTGGTAAGTTATCAACCTTACACTGTGGTGCGCATAGAATGGGGCATTTTGATGGTGTTGCTACGGTAGTGACCAAGTTATTTAATATGGTTCAGCCGGATATAGCCATTTTTGGTGAGAAAGATTTTCAGCAACTGGCTGTTATCCGAAAAATGGTTCAAGATTTGAACATTGCTGTTGAAATAATAGGTGTTCAAACTGAGCGAGAAAGCGATGGATTGGCTATGAGTTCTCGTAATGGTTATTTAACTGAAGAAGAAAGGTCTACTGCGCCTAAGCTTTATCAGGCCTTACGCAAAGCACAGCAGGATGTTTTGCAAGGTAAGAAGTTTAAAATAATAGAGCAAGAGCAGAAGACGTTATTGGAAAAAATTGGATTTAAAATAGACTATTTCTCTATTTGCAAAGCCGATAATTTGCAGCTTGCTAGTGAAAATGAGGAAGCATTAGTTATTCTTGCCGCTGCCAAGCTGGGTAAGCCTCGCCTTATTGATAATATATTCTTTTCAAAATAAATCACAATCCTATATCGTAATGATAATAAGGTTCAAAAACTCTATAGCTTAGAAAAACCGATTGATGAGGCGAAAGTATAAAAGCATCTAAATTTGAAAGGAGAGCGCTTTTGGGTATAATAACCAACTCATAAGGTTTCAAGATTTATTTAATATGCAAACAACGATGCTTAAAGCAAAGTTACACAGAGCAACGGTAACTCATTCAGAACTGGGTTATGAAGGCTCTTGTGCAATTGACGGTAAAATTCTAGATTTTTCTGGGATTAGAGAATACGAGCAAATTCAAATATACAATATTAATACAGGTGGACGCTTTACTACTTATGCCATAAGGGCAGAAGATGGTTCGGGTGTTTTTTCTGTCAATGGCGCTGCGGCTCGCTTAGCTTGCGAGGGTGATTTACTTATTATTTGTGCATTTGCAGCATTTAATGAAAAAGAGTTAGAGGATTTTAAACCTACTCTTGTTTATTTTGACGAAGATAATAAAGTTACGCATTCTAGTCATTCAATTCCTGTTCAGGCGGCTTAGTTTTTATTTAGTTCTTGTTCGAAAAAAAGCCCTATTGATAGAAAATCAGATGATTCTCTATCAATAGGGCTTTTTTATTTTCTAGACTATTTTTTTGCTCAGCCTAGGTTTCAGACACTTCAATTTCATTATGTTTTTCTGTTAGCGTAATGCTTTGTTCTACAGCGGCTAATAATTTTTGAATGCCTATTCTTTTCTTTGTGTTGATTATTAAAGGTGATTTTATTGAGCCTTTAATGGTCGGTTCCTTAGTTGCATCAGAATGATCGTCTCGATGAAGAATAAGTAAAATAAGTACGTCATCAGCAGAGTCAATTTCTAAGGCCTTTTCTTCTTGATCTGTTAGGACAAAATTATAATTAATATAAAAGTTAGAGGGGAGGGCGACAGAGAAAGAGATGTTTTCATCGGTTAAAGACTGTAGAGAATAAATGATTTCACTGTTGTCTAATTGAAATAGTTGGAACTGGGTTTGGTCTTCAAATCCTGGGATGCCGTTAGGAAAGGTAAGTAGTGAATTAGAATCCGGATGTTGAGACCCAAAGTTTTTTGATTTGATTTCCATATAGCTGTATTTAATAGTTAAATTAATAAAGGGTTATATTGAATATATATCATAAATAAATATTTGCAAGGAATTGGAGCTTTATCATTTTTTTAGCAGGGAAAACTATTTTCTTTAGTTGAACTTGTATATTAAAGTGAGGTCATTCAGATTACTTTTACTTTAAATAATAAAAATAAGCAGATGAAATTAGAATCTTTAGCGTTACATCATGGCTATGAGGCAGAAGAAACCACCAAAGCAGCGGCTGTTCCCATATATCAAACTACATCTTATACATTTGATAGCACTCAGCATGGCGCAGATTTATTTGATCTGAAAGTACCGGGTAATATCTATACACGTATTATGAATCCAACAACGGATGTGTTGGAGCAGCGTTTAGCAGCAATGGAAGGTGGTATTGCTGCTTTAGCTGTTGCTTCTGGCATGGCGGCTATTAGCTATGCAATTCAATGTATTTGTAGTGTTGGTGACAATATTGTAAGTACCAGTCAGCTTTATGGTGGGACATACAACTTATTTGCTCATTCATTACCTAGGCAAGGTGTTGATGTTCGTATGGTCTCTGCCGAAGATTTTGAAGGCTTTGAAAAAGCAATAGATGAAAATACACGGGCTATTTTTTGTGAGTCTATTGGTAATCCTGCAGGTAATATTGTCGATATTAAAAAACTGGCAGAAATTGCGCATAAGCATGGGGTGCCATTAATCGTCGATAATACCGTTGCAACGCCTTTTCTATGTCAGCCTATCGAATTTGGGGCAGATATTGTTATCCATTCCTTAACTAAATATATAGGTGGGCACGGTACATCAATTGGCGGAGTTATTATTGATTCAGGCAAGTTTGATTGGGTTGCAAATAAAGAAAGGTTTCCTTTGTTAAATGAGCCAGACCCTTCTTATCATGGAGTGGTTTATACAGAAGCATTAGGAGCAGCTGCCTTTATTGGTCGTTGTCGAGTGGTTCCATTAAGAAATACTGGAGCAGCTATTTCTCCGATGAATTCATTTCAAATTTTGCAAGGTCTTGAAACCTTAGGTTTGAGAATGGAACGACATTGTGAGAATGCAGAAAAGCTTGCAGATTACCTTAAAAATCATGAAAAAGTTGCTTGGGTTAAATATGCAGCTTTGGAAGAAAGTTCATACTATCAAACTTGCCAAAAAATCACTGCTGGCAAAGCCTCTGGAATACTCAGTTTTGGATTAAAGGGTGGTGTGGAAGCAGGAGGGTTATTTATTGATGGTTTAAAAATGATTCTGCGTTTAGTGAATATTGGGGATGCAAAATCTTTAGCCTGTCACCCAGCATCAACGACTCATAGACAGTTAAATGACGAAGAGTTGAAAGCGGCGGGAGTAAGTTCAGACTTAGTCCGTATTTCTGTGGGAATTGAAAATATTGAAGATATTATTGCTGATGTAAGTCAGGCGCTTGATGAAGTGAAATAAAATAATGGAAGAGAGGTTAAGTCTTTGTAGCCTTGATGTAACGGAGTGGAATCAAGGTTTTCTCTTAATTCCCTTGATTCCGCTTTGCTACATCAAGGCTAAGTACTAAAGCCTCGTTTTAATCATCTTATCTCAGTAATAATAACGGTTTTTTAGTATTAACCAGCATCTTATGGGTAAAGCTTCCTAATAACATGTCATGTAAACGAGTATGGCTAAAGGCGCCCATTACAGTTAAGTCAATATTGTGTTCTTGTTGATAAGCGCATAGTGCCAAATCTGCTTTTCCTGTTAACTTTGCAGAAATAACAGTAATATCTTCAGCTGATTTTAATTTGCTGGTTGCTTGTTCAAGAAGTTTTGTTGCTGTTTCTTCATTGTTATTAACACAGACTAAATGGCATGTTAATCCTTTGTATAAAGGGCTGCTTGCAACCATTTCAACTGCTTTGTTAGCTGCATCACTGCCATCATAAGCAATCATGATGTGTTTAGGTGATGTAAATGTATCGTTAACAATTAGAATTGGACGATGAAGTGAGCGAATAACGGCTTCTAATTTTGCACCAATTTCATTGTCTGCATTTTCATGAACCTGTCCTCTCAAACCTAGTACTAGCACGCGAGTATTAGCTTCTAAGTCGATAACAGCCTCAATTAGGTCGCCATGTCTTTGTGTTGTTGTCGGGTAGATGGTTTCAGATTTTTCAATATGCGTTTTGGCAGCTTGTAAAATCACTTTCCCATGCTGTATCTTTAATTTACTTTGCTGTTGCTCAAGCGTAACGATTTCTTCCATCAGATGCTCTTGAGCGCCTAAGCCAATATTTCCAGAAAGGTCTGATGAATTAGACGTTTCATGGTGATGGTTTAGAGTGTGTAATAACTGTAATGGAGCATCAGTTTTTTCAGCAATCCAGCTAGCGTAATCGCAAACGGCTTCGGTAAGTGCTGCCCCATCAATACAAGCTAGGACTTGTGGTTTTTGAGTATTCATTAGTGGCCTCCCATTACTTTTTCAATTTCTTCTGGATTATCATACACCCCAAAGCGATCAATAATTGTTGAGCTGGCTTCATTAAGTCCAATTAACTCAACTTCGGCACCTTCTCTGCGAAATTTTAATACCACTTTGTCTAATGCTGATACTGCAGAAATATCCCAGAAATGAGCATGTGTTAAATCAATGCTTACTTTGTCAATAGCTTCTTTAAAGTCAAAGTTTTCAACAAAGCGATCTGCAGAATTGAAAAATACTTGGCCATGTACATGATAAATACGTGTTTCAGTTTCATCATTCATAACTGAGCCGACATACATAAAGTGGCTGATTTTGTTGGCAAAGAACAGGGCTGCAAATAGTACGCCTACAAACACACCTAATGCTAAGTTATGTGTCCAAACAACTACAGTAACGGTTGATAGCATAATGATATTAGACGATAAAGGGTGTTGTTTTAAATGGATGATAGATTCCCAGCTAAATGTGCCAATTGATACCATGATCATCACGGCAACTAATGCAGCCATTGGAATTTGTTTAATCCATTCGTCTAAAAAAACTACCATAATCAATAAAAAGATACCCGCAACCATTGTGGATAAGCGACCTCGCCCACCTGATTTGACGTTAATGATTGATTGACCAATCATTGCACAACCAGCCATACCACCAAGTAAGCCAGCGCCAATATTAGCAATACCTTGGCCTTTACATTCACGGTTTTTATCGCTTGTAGTATCTGTTAAGTCATCAACAATAGTGGCTGTCATTAATGATTCTAATAAACCTACTACAGCTAAAGGAACTGAATAAGGTAATATAATTTGTAGTGTTTCCCAAGTAAGAGGGACTTCAGGCCAAAGGAAGATAGGTAATGTGTCTGGTAATTCTCCCATATCACCTACAGTGCGAATATCAAGGTTTAGATACATGGCAACGCCAGTTAAAACAACGATACAAACAAGAGGAGAGGGAAGTATTTTTCCTATAAAAGGAACATAAGGGAATAAGTAAATAAAACCAAGGCCTGCGGCTGTCATGGCATAAACTTCCCAAGTAACGTTAGTTAGTTCAGGTAATTGAGCCATAAAAATTAAAATGGCAAGGGCATTAACAAAGCCTGTAACTACTGAGCGAGAAACAAAGCTCATTAAACTACCAAGTTTAAAGTACCCCGCGATTACCTGTATTACACCGGTAAGAAGCGTTGCTGCTAATAAGTATTGTAAGCCGTGGTCTTTCACCAACGTAACCATTAATAATGCCATGGCGCCTGTAGCGGCAGAAATCATACCTGGTCGGCCACCAATAATCGCAGTGATGAAGGCAATACAGAAAGAGGCGTATAAGCCAACTTTTGGATCAACTCCAGCAATAATGGAAAAGGCAATGGCTTCGGGGATAAGGGCTAGTGCAACAACAGTCCCAGCGAGTACGTCGCCACGAATGTTGCCAAGCCAATCTTGTTTTTTTGATAATAACAGCATGTATGTCCTAAAGGTAAGGGGTGACGTTGTTGTTTGGATACCTAAAATAAGGTAACCGATTAGAATAACATATATACAATTAAAGGCAATTGATATTGATTTTTATTGCGATAAACAAGTTGGCAATGTGGGGCAAATGACCATAAAATGAAAAAAAATGATAATATCATCTAGACTTTAGTCTGTACTATTAATTCAGTAATAAATAATGATGCGTACTTATCGTCAATTAGGCACTATTCTTACCTTAATCTTTTCAATACTTATTCAAGGTTGTGATGAAGCAAAGCCTGTTGTTCGAGTGGGTGTTATTTATTCATTTACTGGCAAGATGGCTGAATATGAAAAACCCTTGCTTGATGCGCTTACCTTAGCCATTGAGGAAATAAATGCCAAAGGGGGTGTGATAGGACGCAAAGTCGTTCCTGTTATTGTCGATGGTAAATCTGATTGGAAAACCTTTGCACAAGAAGCTGAGCGTTTAATTGTTGAAGAAGGTGTCTCAGCTCTTTTTGCTTGTGGAAATTCTGCTTGTCGTAAAGCTATTAAACCTGTGGTCGAGAAATATCAAAACTTGTTGTTTTATCCTATTCAATATGAAGGGATGGAGCAATCTCCGAATATTATCTATACCGGCTCTACACCCAATCAACAAATCACCCCAAGTGTTATTTGGTCTCTGAAAAATTTAGGTAAAAGTTACTATTTAATAGGATCAAATTGTATTTACTCTCGGGCAGTGAATTTAATTATCAAAGATTTATTAATGTCTCAACAAGGTGAAATATTAGGAGAAAAGTATATACCTTTAGGTTCAGTAGAGATGGGAACTGTTTTTGATGAAATTGTAGAATTACAGCCTGATGTAATTCTAAACACTATGTGTGATGCAAGTAATAATGCTTTTTTTGAAAAATTAAAAACTATTAACAGTCCTCCTATTATTTCGTATGGTATTGCAGGGCTAGATATTGTGAATGTAAATACAGAATTAATGGTTGGGCATTACGCTGCATGGAATTATTATCAAAGTATAGACAGTGATGAAAACCAACGTTTTATTAGTGAATTTAAGCTGCGATTTGGGGAGCAGCGAAAAATAAATGATCGTATGGAAGCGAATTATGTGGGGTTTCGGTTGTGGGCCAATGCTGTTGAGCATGCAAAATCTACCTCAGCTCTAAGAGTTAAGTCTGTGATTGGAACAGAAAGTTTTAATGCACCAGAGGGAATTGTTGCTGTAGATCAGGCAACACAGCATTTATGGAAAACTGCACGAATTGGACGGTTTAGAAAAGATGGGGTAATTGATGTTGTTTGGCAATCAGAGCGACCAATAAGGCCAGTACCTTATCTATCGTATAGAAGTAAAAAAGAGTGGCAACAATTAGTGGATAATCTACCACTTAATGAGGCTGTGCAATGAAAAGGAAAACAATAAACCGACAAATTTTAGGCTGGATGTTAGTGGTTACATTGCTTCCTATAGTATTGCTGTCGTTTTATTATCTTCAGGCATATGACCAAAACTTTAAAAAACAGACTTTTGCTAAGCTAACTCAAATTGCAGATAAGAAAACTGAGAAGATTGGGACATATATCAGTACTAGAATTGCAGATGCTCACGTAGTCGCACATATACCAATAACAGCTGAAATATTAAAAGAATTGGGTACTCAATTTAAGCACCGAAATGATAATAGAGAAAGCTATCATCAGTTACAGAGTCGCTACAGTAAAAAGGCGCAACACTTTTTAGAGTTAGGGTATTACGATATATTTTTTGTTTCACTCGATAGAAATGTATTGTTTACTTTAAAGCATGAAGATGATCAACACACAAACCTTAATACAGGGGTTTATGCAGAAACAGAATTAGCTAAATCTGTTGAACAGGCTTTTTTATTAATTGAACCTGCATTATCAAATTTTTCTTACTATCCTCCGAGTAACGAATTAGCAGCATTTATATCTGTTCCCGTTTTAGAAAATAACTTAATTATAGGTGTTATTGCATTTCAGCTTGATATAGAAAAGTTACAAAACGTTGTAAATAATTCTACTGGTTTGGGGGTGACGGGGAGCACACATATTGCCACAATTTATAATCAGAGTTCCCTTTTTCATACTCATCTAGATAACGCTATTAAACCTTCGGCATTTGAGTCAGTGAGGCAGGTCGACTTTGGCTTGGCAATGAAACAGGCATTGCTTGGAAATACTGGTTATACAATGACCTTAGATAGTCATTCTCACGAAATGCTTGCAGTGTATCAGTATTTACCTGCTTTGCATGCAGGGTTGGTGGTGGGGGTATATAGTCAGGAAGCTTTGAAAGAGCTAAATATGTTTTGGACTTTAAGTGTATTTGTTTTGACAGTGATTATCTCACTGCTTGTATTTGTCGCTTATAAATTGAGTCAGTCCATTACCAAGCCTCTTAATCGCTTAACAAAAGTCAGTACAAGTATTGCAAAAGGTGATACTGAACAAGCTTTGGTTCCTGAGGGGACTGTGGAAACAGTTGAGTTGGCAACATCATTTAATGTAATGTTGAAACAGCTTGGAAGTGAAAAAGCTAAATTAGAACAGCGTGTCCAGCAAAGAACATTTGAATTATCCCAAAAAGAACAACATCTTGCTTTAACTTTAAATAGTATTGGTGATGCCGTTATATCAACAGATGTAAAAGGATGTGTAACAAGAATGAATCCTGTTGCAGAACGCTTAACGGGATGGAAAATTGAGGCTGCTCGAGGAAAATCTATTAAAGATGTTTTTAATAGTGTTGATGTTGTAACAAAAGAAGGCATACGTAGCCCAGTTGAAGAAGTGATAGCAACAGGGCGGATAGTTAATTTAAATAACCATACAATTCTTATTTCAAAGCAAGGAAAGCAATACTACATTACAGATACTGCTGCTCCAATTTGTAATGCTGATAATGATATTTTAGGGATGGTATTGGTTTTTAATGATGTGACTGAAAACTATCATTTACGTGAGTCTGAAAAGGTCATGAATGAGCATGTTTTTGAGTCTGAAAAACGTTTACGCCTTTATCAGCAACAAAGTCCTATTGCAATGATTGAATGGGATATGGATTGTAAGGTTGTGGAGTGGAATGAAGCAGCTGAAAGAGTATTTGGTTTTTCAAAACCTGAAGTTTTGGGTAGAAGTTTCTTAGATTTTTTAATTATTGAAAATGAAAAGTTAGAGGTGACTGCTCTCTGGGACGTTATTGTTTCCGAGTCTGCTAATAGGGTTAATGTAAATGAAAACCTGACCAAAGGCGGAGCAATAATTACTTGTGAATGGCACAATACAATTTTAAAGAATGATCACGGAGAGGTTGTTGGTGTTGCATCTCAGGTCTTAGATATTACAGAAAGGCAACGTATTGATGCTGTATTACATACATTAGCTGAAACCAGAGGAGAAGGTGATGAGGATATTTTTCAATTAATTGTACGTCAATTAGCTTTGTCTCAAGGTGTTCAGTATGCTCTTATTTCTCAGATTAATACGAAAAACCCAGAAATTTCAGATACTCTAGCGGTATGGGCTAAGGGTGGGTTTACTGAAAATTTCTCATATCCTTTAAAAGGAACACCTTGTGAGCAAGTAACAAAGGAAGGAGCTTGTTTATATGCTGATAATGTCCAAACATTATTTCCAGAAGATAAGTTGTTGGTTGATTTGGGGGTTGTTTGTTATTTTGGTGTACCGTTAAGAACTGTTTCCGGAGAGGTTTTAGGTATTATCGCAATTCTTGATGATAAAGTTGCCCAATCAAAGTTTAGTACGTCAAAGCTGCTGGAAAGTCTTGCAGTGAGAACAACAACAGAAATTGAACGGAAGAGGGCGGAGGAAAAATTACAATTTGCAGCGCGTATTTTTTCTGAAACACATGAAGGTATTATGATTACCGACACTAATGCTGTGATTATTGATGTTAACCCTGGTTTTAGTAGAATTACTGGTTTTAGTCGAGAAGATGCAATAGGTAGGCCTGCTAGTTTCTTATCATCAGGTAAGCAGAGTAAAACATTTTATAAAAAAATGTGGGCAGCATTAGCGGCGGATAAGCATTGGCAAGGTGAGGTGTGGAATCGCTCAAAATCTGGGGAGGTTTATGCAGAGTTGTTGACAATATCCTCTTTAGAAGATGATGATGATAATGTCATTAATTATGTCGGATTGTTTTCAGATATAACCCTTGCTAAAAAACAGCAAAAGTCTTTGCAGCATATGGCGCATTATGATGTGCTGACAGGGTTGCCTAATCGAACCTTGTTTGCGGATCGGTTTTCACAAGCCATTGCGCATAGTAAACGAAACAAATCCTTGTTAGCAGTATGTTTTATTGATCTTGATGAGTTTAAGCCGGTTAATGATACATACGGGCATGATGCTGGTGATAAAATTTTAGTGGAAGTTTCTCAGCGTATTAAAAACATGATCCGGGAGCAAGATACAGCATCACGCCTAGGCGGTGATGAATTTGCATTGTTACTAGGGGATGTGTTTTCAATTGAACAGTGTGAGCAAGCAATGGGGCGCATCCATAAAGCAATAGCGCAGCCTTATATTATTGATGGCCAAGTGCTGACTATTGCTGCCAGTAGTGGCATAACGGTATATCCACATGATAAAGCCGATCCTGATACTTTAATTAGACATGCAGATAGTGCAATGTATCAAGCTAAGTTATTAGGCCGAAATCGCTATCATTTGTTTGATGCGGCCTATGATGAGAAAGTCACAAAACAGAATGAGCAGCTTAATAAAGTTGAGCAAGCTTTTGATCAAAATCAGTTTTGTCTATATTACCAGCCTAAAGTTAATATGCTAACAGGTAAGGTGTATGGGGCAGAAGCACTTATTAGATGGAATCACCCGGATAAAGGTCTTATTCCACCTATTGATTTTTTGCCTTGTCTGGAAGGAACACCCTTAGAAATAAAAGTAGGGAACTGGGTCATTAATGAAGCATTAAAGCAGCTTGATAAATGGAGATGCGAAGGCGTTTTCTTAAAAGTTAGTGTAAATATTTCAGCGCTTCATCTGCAGTGGCAAGGTTTTTTTAAGCAAGTAAGTTTGGCTTTAGAAAAATATCCAGAAATACTCCCAGAACAATTACAGTTAGAAATACTTGAGAGTAGTGTGTTAAGTGATGTTGCGATGATTAGTGATGTTATTAAAAGCTGTCGAGATAGTTTGGGAGTTAGTGTGGCTTTGGATGATTTTGGGACGGGTTACTCATCTTTAACGCATTTGCGTAGAATTCCAGCTGATACCATAAAAATAGACCAAGCTTTTGTTCGAGATATGTTAGTTGATGAAAGTGATTGTGCGATTGTGCAAGGTATAACGGTACTGGCAAAAACCTTTAACCGAGATGTTATTGCTGAAGGTGTGGAAACAAAAGAACATGGAATTAGGTTGATGCAATTGGGTTGTTTGGACGCTCAAGGATATGGGATAGCACGCCCTATGCCAGCAGAAAATATTGTGTCATGGTTGCAAGAATATGTGCCATACATAGAGTGGAAAGAATTCGCAGCCACCCTTGAGAGTGAAGACTAAACCTCACCTTTAGAATAAGGAGAGGTTTAATGCAGCGTTACATGGCATGACATAAAAGAATAGCATACTGTAGAGCGGACTTCAGTCCGCTATCATTAAGCATAACGACCTTTATGGCGGACTAAAGTCCGCCCTACAATAGCTACGCAGTGTTTGCTTTAATGCCTTAACCGTTAAAACAACCCTGTAATTACACCTTCATCAGTAATATCAATGCGTTCTGCTGCTGGCATTTTTGGTAAACCAGGCATAGTCATCATATTGCCTGCAATAGCGACAATAAAACCTGCACCATTGGCAAGCTTTACTTCACTAATTTCAACAGTGTGTCCAGATGGAGCACCTTTAGCTGTTGGATTGGTAGAAAAAGACATTTGAGTCTTAGCCATGCAAATGGGAAATTTACCGTATTTTTCTTGTAAGGCTTTAATCTCTCCGCGTACTTTAGGGCTAGCTGTAATACCTGCTGCGCCATAAAGTTTGGTGGAAATGGCTTCAATTTTATCCCATAAAGGCAAATCTTCATCGTAAACAAAGGTGAATTCAGGTTCACGGTTATCAACGATATTTAATACTTCTTCAGCTAACTCTTCTGCACCAGCACCACCTTCAGCCCAATGTTTTGAAACAATACATTTTACGCCAAGAGCTTCACATTTCTCTTTTAGTAAAGCTATTTCAGCATCACTATCAAAAGTGAAGTGATTGATACAAACTACGCAAGGTAAGCCGTAATGGTTGGTAATATTATTCAAATGACGTTCTAAATTAACAAAACCTTCATCTAGCGCTTTAAGGTTTTCATTATTTAAATCATCTTTATCAACACCACCATGAGATTTTAAGGCTCTAACTGTTGCGACTAAAACGACAGCAGAAGGTTTTAGGTCTGCCATACGACATTTAATGTCGATAAACTTCTCAGCACCTAAATCGGCACCAAAGCCAGCTTCAGTAATAGCGTAGTCAGCTAATTTCAAAGCGGTTTTAGTGGCTGTTACGGTATTACAGCCATGTGCGATATTAGCAAAAGGGCCGCCATGAATGATTGCAATATTGTTTTCTAGTGTTTGTACTAGGTTTGGTTTAATGGCATCTTTTAATAAAGCAGCCATAGAACCCTGTGCATTTAAGTCACGGGCATAAATTGGAGTGGTGCGGTCTGCTTTGTAAGCAATAACAATACGACCTAAACGCTCTTTTAAATCAGCACGGCTTGTTGCCAAGCATAAAATTGCCATTACTTCAGAAGCAACAACTATATCGTAGCCATCTTCACGTAAATAGCCATTTGCAGGGCCGCCTTGGCCCACTGTGACTTTACGTAAGGCACGGTCATTCATATCAACAACACGTTTCCATTGAATGCGTCGAGGGTCAATGCCGAGTGAGTTGCCGTGATTAATATGGTTATCAATCATTGCTGAAAGTAAATTGTGAGCAACACCAATGGCATGAAAGTCACCTGTAAAATGCAGGTTAATATCTTCCATAGGAACTACTTGAGAATAACCACCACCAGCAGCCCCGCCTTTCATGCCAAAACAAGGGCCTAATGAAGGTTCGCGAAGGCAAATCATGGTTTTTTTGCCTAAACGATTCATTGCATCGCCTAAACCAACAGTCGTTGTTGTTTTTCCTTCGCCTGCTGGAGTAGGGCTAATAGCTGTGACTAGAATTAACTTGCCGTCTTTTTTATCAGTTAGGCTGTTAATGTATTCTAATGATACTTTGGCTTTGTAATGACCGTAAGGGTCTAGTTGCTCAGCAGGAATGCCAAATTTTTCTTCAGCTAAACCAATAATAGGTTTCATTTCCGCTTTTTGAGCGATTTCAATATCAGACATAAAAAGTCTCCATATATAATAATTCTGTAAACGCAAAAAGCCTGCTCCAAAATGGAGTAGGCTTTTTTTATGACGCAGCGCGTCAAAAATAGCGTTCCCACGGAGCCCGTGGGAACGAGAGTAATGTGCTCTTGCTTTTTTTGCCTTTAGCCTTTCGTCTTGAGCCTGCTCTTAATCACTATAAACAGGAAAGCGTGAACATAGTAAGCTCACTTTTTCTCGTACAGCGGTAATGACGGAGTTATCATCCATATTTTCCATCACATCACACATTAAGTTGGCGATTTCTGACATTTGAGCTTCTTTAAAGCCACGTGTTGTTGGTGCTGGTGTACCTACACGGATACCGCTAGTCACAAAAGGTGATTCAGGGTCATTAGGGACGGCGTTTTTATTAACCGTGATATGTGCTTTTTCTAATGCTGCATCAGCCGCTTTACCAGTAATACCTTTTGGGATTAAGGATACCAGCATTAAATGATTATCAGTTCCACCAGAAACCACATCAAAGCCGCGAGCAATAAACACCTCAGCCATAGCTTTTGCATTATTTACCACTTGCTGTTGGTAAGTTGCAAATTCAGGTTGCATTGCTTCTTTAAAAGCAACGGCTTTAGCTGCAATAACATGCATTAAAGGGCCACCTTGAATACCTGGGAAAATATTAGAGTTAAATTTTTTCTCAATTTCAGGGTTGCTTTTACAAATAATAAAGCCGCCACGAGGGCCACGTAATGATTTGTGGGTTGTGCTAGTGACAACATCAGCAAAAGGTACAGGGTTTGGATATATACCGGCAGCAACTAAGCCAGCAACGTGAGCCATATCAACAAAAAGGTAAGCACCGACTAAATCAGCAATTTTTCTGAAACGCTCCCAATCCCAAATACGAGAGTATGCAGAGAAGCCGGCAACAATCATTTTTGGTTTGTGTTCTAGGGCTAAAGCTTCAACTTGATCGTAATCAATTTCACCTGTTTCTGGGTGTAAACCATATTGGATCGAGTTGTAGATTTTTCCTGAAAAGTTTGGTTTTGCACCATGAGTTAAATGTCCGCCATCAGCAAGGCTTAACCCTAAAATAGTATCGCCTGGTTGGACAAGAGCCATATAAACAGCCATGTTAGCTTGTGAGCCAGAATGTGGTTGGACATTGGCATAATCAGCGCCGTACAACTCTTTTAGACGGTCAATTGCTAATTGTTCTGCTTTATCAACAAATTCACAGCCGCCATAGTAACGTTTACCTGGGTAACCTTCTGCATATTTATTGGTTAGTTGAGATCCTTGAGCTTCCATAACACGAGGGCTGGTGTAATTTTCTGATGCAATCAGCTCAATATGATCTTCTTGGCGTTGGCGCTCTTTTTCCATTGCTTGAAAAAGTTCGTCATCAAAACCGGCAATCGTCATGGAATTTTTAAACATGGTGTCTCCTAAGTTAGTTATTCTGGTCGGATAAGTAATATTTGTAGGTCAGCAACATTGGTACCTGTTGCACCTGTCATTACTAAATCCTGAGATTCTTTTAAAGCAGAGTATGAGTCGTTGTTCTCTAATAAGTTATCTGCACTTATTTTACCCTGTTTTATCTTGTTGAGTGTATCTGAGTCTACGAGCCCGCCTGCTGCATCCGTTGGCCCGTCTCGTCCATCTGTACCGCCGCTTAAAAAAGCCCAGTGACTTTTTAGCTTATGCTTTTTAGCAGCTATCGCAAAAGCCAATGCCATTTCCTGGTTTCGCCCGCCTAATCCAGAGCCTTTTATAGTGACAGTAGATTCACCGCCAGCCAGTAAAGCTGTTGCTTCCTGCTGGCTGTTTTCTATTTGTTTGGCTGCTAAAACCAGTTGTTCGGCAATGTCTCGTGCTTCACCACAGAGTGCTGAACTAAAAACAACTGATTTATAAGCTAGTTTATTTGCAGCATTTACAGTTTGATTTAGGCTTATGTTATTACTGGCAACCAAAGTATGAGATGTATTGTTAAAACAATCTGCATTAGCTTTTGCTGTTTCTTTGGCTTGTCCTTGAGCACCTTTTTGCAAATAAGTTTTTACTGATAGAGGTATTTTATCCCAAACGCTATTGCTTGTAAGAATGCTAACAGCCTCTTCAAAAGTTGTATTATCTGCAACAGTAGGGCCACTGGCAATACTGCTCAAATCGTCTCCAATCACATCGGATAAAATAAAACTGTGTAAGTCGGCAGGCATGGCTAGTTCAGCCATTTGCCCACCTTTTAACTGTGATAAATGTTTTCTGACACAATTGATTTGTTCAATAGCCACACCGCTGGCTAATAGTAAATCAGTGGTTTTCTGTTTATCTTCTAATGAAATATCTGAGACAGGATAAGGCAATAATGCAGAACCACCACCAGAAATAAGGGTGAGGACTAATTCATCAGGTTTGGTGTTTTTTAATTGTTCAACAACACGTTTAGCAGCAGCAACACCCGTTGCATCTGGAATGGGGTGGCTAGTGCCTATAACATCAATGTTTTTTAAATTTTGAACATTTTCAGTATTGGTGATTGCAATAGGTTTTGTTGCTATTAACTGTGCAGGAATAATCTCTACTGCTGCTTGAGCCATGCGACAGGCAGCTTTTCCAAAAGCAATGATATAAACTTTTGACCATTGCCCTGTTCGTTTTTGACTGCTATCACTTAAATCTAAAGCTAGTTCAATTTTATTGTCAGATACAGACAGGCAGTTTTTGACTGCTTGATACGGATCAGCTGCATCAATGCCTTGTTGAAAGATGCTTAATGCATCTTTACGTAATAGGGTACTAATTTCTGCTGACATATTAAATTTAAGCCATTTCCTTAGCTAATTTGAAAATAAGTTCGGCATCAAAAACTTGTTTGTTATCGTCAAATAATTTATCAATGCAAGCACGGTGTAAGGCTAGTTTTAGAGTACCAAAACCAATAGCTCCCCAGACATTTTTACCGTGGCGATCTAATCCCTTGTCTAGCATGTCTGTACCGCCAATACCTAGAGGTGGCGTGGCGTTTGCATCTGCAATAACTTCAATGTTGGGGTTGTTTTGCCAATGCTCTGCTTTTAATAATTCAATGCCTGCAGCGCCTGTTGCTAAAACGATATTTGCATCTGCGACAGCATCGCCTCGCGCATCACAGTCCGCTGCTTCAACAGGCGTTAAATCAACATTAAAGCGTTCTTTCATAGCGAAACAAGCTTCTTCTGCACCGAAGATATGACGTGATGTAATTGAAACATCAGCACCTTCTAAAGCTAACATGGCAGCAGCTCTTTGGCCTACAGGGCCTGTACCACCTAAAATAACAGCTTTTTTACCCGCTAATGATGTGCTGGTTGCTATTTTTGCTACGGCAGCCGCGGCAGTTGTATTGCTACCATTGCTATCCAGCATGACAGAAACTTTAAACCCTGCAAAAAAATGTTTTTGTACGGCAATGAATAATTCTTGTCCTGCGACCATATCACTACCGCCTACAAAAATAGCGGTATTTTTTTTGTCTTTAGGAGCACGAGTAAAAATCGTACCTTCAACAAGTGATGAAATATTTGCAGGGCTTAAATTACCGTGCGGAATAACATGGTCCGCTCCACCATCATAAGCAACAACTGTGTCAAATGATGAGGGGTGGGTGTCAGTATCAAATTGGAATAACAGTTTTTTCATTAATGCGATGCCTAACTTTGTATGATTGAGCGATATTAAAGCCTTCATATTATACCTTAATATTTGAATTTACTTTAATGGAGGCTTTTTTTATCAATTTAGCTGCTTAAGGCACTCTATAATTTGCTATCATTAACTGAATTTTATTGTGGTAACTGGTTTGCTTGCTTTTTAGTGAGCATGGTCGACAAAAAACAAAGGAATACAAATGAAAACACCTGTAGATATTGCTGTTACTGGAGCTGCTGGACAAATTAGCTATTCATTGCTTTTTCGTTTAGCTGCTGGAGATTTATTAGGACCAGAGCAGCCAATCATTTTGCATTTATTAGAAATTACTCCTGCAATGGATACATTAAAAGGTGTAGTGATGGAATTAAATGACTGTGCTTATCCTTTATTACGTAAAGTCATTATGACGGATGATCCTAAGGTTGCCTTTAAAGATGTTGACTATGCTTTCTTGGTGGGTGCTAGACCTCGTGGCGCAGGGATGGAGCGAAAAGATTTATTATTATGTAATGCAGAAATATTTTCAGTCCAAGGTAAAGCTTTAAATGAAGTTGCAAACCCTAATGTTAAAGTTTTGGTAACGGGTAACCCTGCAAATACCAATGCTTTAATTGCAATGAAAAATGCACCTGATTTAAGCCCTTTTTGTTTTTCAGCCATGATGCAACTAGATCACAATCGATCTATTTCGCAATTAGCAGAAAAAGCCGAAGTGACTTCAAGAGAAATTTCTAATGTTATTGTCTGGGGGAATCATTCATCAACACAATACCCAGATTTACATCATGCAAAAATAAAAGAAGATGATGCTTTAGCTCTTGTTGGCGATGATTGGTTTAAAGGTGAATTTATTCCAACCGTGCAACAGCGTGGCGGTGCCATTATTAAAGCAAGAGGGCAGTCTAGTGCAGCATCGGCGGCAAGTGCAGCTATTTCTCATATGAATACATGGATTTTTGGTACAGAAGAAAACGATTGGATGAGTATGGGAATGGTATCTGATGGTAGTTATGGTATTGAAGAAGGCTTGATATTTTCTTTTCCTGTGACGGTAGTTAAAGGCTACGTCAACATTGTGCAAGACCTGGAACTTAATGATTTTTCTAAAGAAAAATTACTTGTTACAGAAGCTGAATTAAAACAAGAAAGGGATGCTATTAAGCATTTGTTTTAATCGTGTTTATTGGTAGGGCGGACTTAAGTCCGCTCTACAGAAACAGTCTATAAAGCTAGATAACTCTATCGGGTAGTGGCTGGTCTTTAAAATAAGCATCTAAATTATTTAAGACTTTTTCACCCATTGCTGTACGTGTTGCAATTGTTGCACTACCTAGATGGGGTAATAATGAAACATTTTCTAAATCCAAAAGTCCTTTGTTTACATTCGGTTCGCCTTCATAAACATCTAGTCCTGCCCCCATGATCGCTTTGCTTTTAAGGGTGTTAATTAATGCTTCTGTATCAACTACATCACCTCTAGCGGTATTGATTAAATGGGCTGTTGGCTTCATTAAATCTAGCATTTGCTGATTAATTAGGTGATGGGTGGACTCACCTCCTGGGCAATGTAAGGAAACAAAATCAGCAGATTGCATCACTTGTTCGATTGAATCACAGCGTGTTGCTTGTAGATCATCAATAACACTTTTGTCTGCTGGGCTGGGTTTAAAGTAGATGATTTTCATTCCAAAACCATGATGGGCTTTTCTTGCCATCGCTTGAGCAATGCGACCAAAACCAATTAAGCCTAATGTTGCGCCTGTTACATCCGAACTCATCATATGAGTGGGACACCAGCCTTGCCATTGTTGCGCTCTGACTAATCGATCGCCTTCGGCTCCGCGTCTGGCTGACATTAACAATAATGTCATGGCAATATCTGCAGTGCTTTCTGTTAAAACGCCTGGAGTATTGGTAATAATTAGATTTTGTGCATTTGCAGTTTCAATATCGATATGATTATAGCCAACCCCAAAGTTAGCTAAAATTTTACAGCGCTTGTTTTCTACATTTAAAACATCAGCAGGAAATGAATCACAAACCGTGGGGCATACTGCATCGTAGTTTTGTAATGCATGTTTAAATTCATCAGCTGTTAAAGGCCGGTCGTCGACATTTAAGGTAACGTCATAACGAGCTTTTAATTTTTCTTCAACAGAAGAAGGCCATTTTCGGGTGATGAATACTTTAGGTTTGCTCATGTTTTTAGATGGGGGGCTTTTGTAGCCTTTATGAAACGAAGTGGAATCAAGGTTTTTATTTTGTCATTCCTTGATTCCGCTTTGCTGCATCAAGGCTACATTGCCAATTTACAAGGCGTGAAAAATCATATTTTTGCACGCCTTGATCAATACCGTTAAGGCTTTTATTTAGCAGCCGTTGAGCGATAATATTCAATCGCTGCTGCAACACCGCTTCCAGGAACAATATCAAAACCGTGATCTAGCATTGCCATTTCAACACCAGCAATACAGCCAAGTAATGAAACGTCATTCATATCGCCAATATGGCCGATACGGAAAACTTTACCAGCAACTTCTGTTAAGCCTGCGCCTAAAGAAATATTGTATTTGTTAAATGCAGTGCTGATTACGTCTTTAGCATCTTTTCCTTCTGGAACAACAATCGCTGAAACAGTATCAGATTCAAAACCAGGTGCGGCACATAGCTCTAAGCCCCATGCTTTAATTGCTCTACGTACGCCTTCTGCTAAACGGAAGTGACGTGCGTAAACGTTTTCAATACCTTCGTCTAATAATAGCTCGATTGATTTACGTAATCCGTAGATCATAGGTGTTGCTGCTGTGTATGGTGTGTAACCTAAGGCATTTTGCGCCATTTGATCTTTAAGATCTAAGAAACAACGTGGGAAAGTCGCAGTTTCTGTTAGCTTAATTGCTTTTTGGCTGAA
>CAJVYL010000016.1 GCA_913009265.1 uncultured Methylococcales bacterium | reverse complement strand
TGCGCCTGAGTAGCCATTTACTTAAGCCCCCCTCTCTTGCCTTTCCGTTTGCCGCCATTGCTGCAATTCGGCTGGTAGAGGTTTTCCTAGTTTGCCATATTCTGCAGCTAAACCATCTAATAAATCTAGAGCATTGATATGTTGTTGACGTACTGCTGCAAAAAGCACTGCGTTACGAATAGCTCCCCCTGCTAATTCACAGTAACTAGCTAAGCGACGGCAAACTTCTTCACCCGGGCTACGTTGCCCCAAATGGCTTTGCCAAATACCTAAGCGTTCTGCAAATTCTGGACGCTGGAATTCTATAATACTATCAAGACGACGAATAAAGGCTGGGTCAATACGTGATCTACTGTTACTGGTAAGAATAACAATACCCGAGTAACTTTCAATGCGAGTTAATAAAAAATTGGTCAGCATATTACCGAATCGAGAACCTTGATCATCTTGCTCCCCTCGCCTGCCAAATAATGAATCTGCTTCATCAAGTAACAACATAACATCAAAACGACTGGCATAATTAAACAACCTATTAAGGTTCTTTTCCGACTCACCAACATATTTATTCATAATGGCAGAAATATCTACCCGATAAAGCGGCATACCTAATTGTGTTGCTAGATAACTTGCCGCCAATGTTTTTCCTGTCCCACTTTCCCCTACAAACAATCCCCGTACACCATAATTAGTGGATCCACTTGCTGTTACTCCTAATCCTTCCCATAAGGCTTCGCGTTGCTGACAGCGCAACATAAAATCATCTAATTGCTGATAGGTCTTTTTCGGTAACACTAAGGCTTGTTTAGAAATAGTTCGGTCTACCGTTTGAGCCAGAGTTGATAGAGATTCATGGCTCATCACTTCCCATGCCTGACGAAGGTGTTGTACGCTAAGCTCAGCTTTCTCCCCTGCTAGATGCCGAGCCTGTTTAACCATTCTCTGAATTTGGGTACCATTAATATGCACATGCTGAAAGCTATTTGCTAACGCTTGCTGTTCATTTAATAATTGTTGCCAAATACTTATTCGCTGTTCCCGTTTAAGTTCGGGCATTTGCATTTCTAATAAATTTTGCGCCAGCACTTGGACTTGTGAATTAGCGATTAAAAACAAAACACCTTGATATTGATGAGTATTAAGCACAATCTGTTGATCACTTTCTGGCAACTCAATAATTGGAATACTCTGGGTTAATTGACAGGCTAGTCGTAAAGTAGGCTGTTGTTGCCAATTTTTTAAAGAAACTTGAATCGCTTGCTTGCCCCAATAGTTAGCTAGCTGTGCAGCATAAAGTATATTGTTTTCGCTATCGCCTTTTAACATAAAACAAGTCAGCTGTTCACTAGCTTTAAGGGGCAAATCATTCACATTAATTTCTGCTAACAAACTAAAGTCTTGTTCAGATAATAAAACGACCTGTTGCCAGCTAAACTGCGCTGAAAATAATGCTTTCCAAAAGTGTAAGTCTAAGCTTAATTGCCGAACCACTAAAGGACCTTCGCCTAAAATATTAATCACTCCTGATTCAAGCAATTTATTATCAACTAACTGCTCAGTTCTTAAGCTATGCTCAGTAAAAAGATTGTCACAAATAGCTTCTGCTAGATTAACCGACAAGCAGTTATTTTCTTCGGGTTGCTGTAATTCTCTTATAGCAAGGGACAATAGATGGTTATATTCTATTTCACTTAATAATGCGATTAGAAACAGCTCAGCTAGATCCAATTCAAATTGCTGACAAAGTCCGTTAACGGGTCCTTCATCATCCAATAATGTTTGTTGAACCCAAAGGCAAAAATCTGGCCATTTTTCCCTTAATTCTGTTGCTGTTTGCAACTCTGTCGAACTGAGATTATCTTGTGCCTTTAATAGTTGCTGACACGCAGGTGTTTCAATTTCGGTTAAACGAATAAACAAAGTAAAGCCATAACTTGCCCACGTAGATAAAACCGACTGCAGGCTAAGATTGTCTTGTTGTTCTGGTAGCTCAGAGTCAGGGGCTCTTTTGGCAGATTGCATATTCAAGCTTGCTCTCCATTCATCACAAACCCTTCATGATAATGAAAATTAACCACCATCCCCAACCAAGGTAACCAGCCAGGATTGATATCTAATCCTGCTTTACGTACTTCAATATGAACTTGCTGCATAGGATAATGAATATCCAAATGACTTGCTGTATATTCAATTTGTGCTGGAATACGCAATAACTGCGGGTTCCACACTTGTAGTCCATAAAAGCTTTCAGCATTTTGTTGATACAGTTCTGGCTGTTCTAATATTGCTATTTTTTTTAGTTCAGTCACATTATCCAAACCCATTTTATATGCAATAAATTGCTCTAATGCAGGTTCATTTTGTAACTGTAACAGCCCTGCAAATCGATATAAACAGCCCCAAGCCCCTTGTAATGTTTGATAAGCATTATTTTTTCTGAGTAATACTTGAATGTTTTTTCTAGCCATAAAATTCAATAGATAAAAAAGCCCCCCTTGCTGACAGTATATTGCTCCCTGACCAGGGTATATCTGAGTATCTGAATCTATCTGTGTTGTTTGAGGTACTGTTGAACTATCCGTATTTATAATGCTTCGTTTTTCAGCATTCTGTTTTATATCTTGTTTTTTATGGTAAGACTCCGCTTCACCCTCAATAGCTATCTGTTTATTACCATCCTCTATTTTTTGTTCCTCATTTAAAAAAGAAGTGGGATTAAATCTCAACGGTTTACCATCAATTCTTTGTTGTTCATTTTCTGTTACGTCTGCAACAGTTTGTGAGGATAGATGGTATTCCGAAATAGCTTTATTGTTTGTCTTATCGTGATTATTCAAAACATCTGAATATTCATCTTGTTTATTTACTACCGAGTTACGATGGTTTCTATTCTGTGGATGATTAATTAATGCTAAATCAGCAATATTATTATCCGTTTGATCATTACTTACCAGTTGATCAACAACGCGACATATCGACGCTTCTACTTGAGCATCAAATAAAAAATCAGCTCGCCATTGTAATAAAATAATAATTGCCGCTAATTTTATACGTTGATCGTCTTTATCTAATTGAGTCGTTATTGCTTGCCATGACTGAATGACTTGCGTGGGTATTTGCCATTTAGTTTTATAGCTTTCACTACTCCCCTGCACTATAGAAAGCTTAGGCACACCCAATGCTTGTTTAATTGATTTAACAATAAAACCAGCCTCTATCATGCTAATAGAAAGCCAAAATTGAGCGAGCTCACCACGCTGTTCCATAGTCTTAACCATATCAGCTAAGTCCGTTATATTTTCAGCCCAAAGTTGTGCAAGTGCATCAGCAACAGGTAGAGTAAACAGTTGTTGCCAGCTTTGCCAGAACCAAATATTTTGTCTTCTGGCCTGTATATCCTGACTTAATCGCGCCATTAGCTGGCCTAAGCTATAAAACCTTACTGCGGGCGCATTTTCAGCCAGAATAGAATCACCATCAACTGCCTCATTACTTTGTTGTAAAAGTGTATTTTGTAGGTTTCCGATTAATTGATTAGCCGTGCTTTTTACTGAGACCTTTCTTAAAAATAAATACTCGCCATTGGCTTGAGGCACTGTCTCAAGTGCTAGTAATTGTTGCTGAGATAATCCTTGTAAATGACTCGGTGCTCGTAACTGAGCATGATTAATCACTAAGGTATCTTGCCCTAATATATTAGACATTTTTATATTTATGGCCTATTACCATAAACTGCTGAGTGTTTATCTCAAGTGGTGATTCAAACAACTTAATAATAGTGGCTGAAGCACCGTCATTATCCTGATCATCCAGTCGTAATTTGGCTATGGTTCGTTTGTCTTTATCTAATAATTGTAAAATGGCACCAGGTACGGCTTCTTGATTAAGTGTTAATCGTAGCATTCCCCCTGGTTGTAATGTCACTGGAGCTACTTGTAATTGACCTTCTAAAATATCACTAGGATCATCACTAGCTGCTAACATTAAACAAGCTCGGATTAAATTACGCAATGCAGTACGACTGTCGCCATCTGCTTGCTGGTTCAATTGGCGATTAAACCAGCGAACTAATTCTAAACAGCTTCGCAATGCATTAAAATCAGCGGCTTGTGCTTTTTCTATTTCAGGCCACTTTTCGGGCGTTTCAATAGCTAACTGATCATCTTCTGCCAATTGAGCCCAGACCAACCGAACAGAAGGCAATAGTTCATTTAATTTTTCCAATAAACAATAACAAGCCAGCTCTATATTGTTATTTAATTGTTGAGCAGGTTTACGTAAACGACCGCCTGCTGAATTATTTAACAAGTCTTCCAGTGAAAGCACCTTAGCTGCTTCTTGTTGCAGATGTTTTAAACTATGAACGGTTTTAAACTGTCGCTCTGCAAAACTATTAAATACAAAAAGAGTCTGCTGCCGTAGTGCTGATAACCCTGTTATTCGACTATAAGTATTACGTGATAAATAACTTTGTTTACTTGAAATTCTAGGTTTGCGACGTTCAAGCATAGTCATTAATCGCTGCCGACTAGGTAATTGCTGTATACGTGTTGATAGGGCTTGCCAATGTGCCACGGGGATATCAAGAACAGCATCCATAAAGACATCCAGTTCATCGGATAATGTAATTTGTTCATCACTTCTGCAACCAGGTACCAAGTCTCCTGTTTCGGCATAGCCTAAACTTTGCGTGTTAGGTAGGGAAATACTTGTGGCGGTTTCTCTTACTTTTACATAGTAGAGTCCTAACATACCATTTAGGGTTTTGTTACGCTGATTAAACTTCTCTTCTACTTGTTGCCAGTGCTCAATGACTAATCTTTGTGCGGCACTATAGTCATCTAATGCTTCACGACGTATAGCATCCAGCTGTACCAGATTGTTTTTAGCCATCACAATTTCACTATCCGTGGTATTCAATTCCTTTTGTTTCTGCAAAATATACTTCTTTAACGCTTTTTGCAGTTTTATTAATTTACCTCGTGCTGATTCAATTTCACTAATTTCTTTAACTAAGGATTTCCCTATACTAAACAAATGTCCATAATGCTGAGCGTCACTCACCAATAACTCAGTTGAAGGCAATCCTATTCGAGCAGTAATTAAGGTACTTTTAAATGTAGCCGCTATATCTAATTTGATATGAGCAGGTACATCAGCAATAAATAGATCAATTTCCTCTAGTAATGCATCACTATCTTCTTCAAGTGTTGTCACCGCAGTATGGCTATTTTTTGATTCAGTGAGAATAGCCGACACATGTTTTAAAGACCCAAAATACCTATCTGCTGTTTTAAATCCAGCAGCACTAATTGGACTGCTTTTAAAACTTAACTGGGACAGTTTAGCAATGCCATCATTTAACCCAGTTACTGCTGCATAGTTTTGTGGGGTTACTTGCTTTTCTGGCTGATAATTGTAAACAGCATTACTCGTCCATGAACTAAAAGGGACTTCTGCTTCCGTCGTTTTATTTGAATTAATACTCAGCATAGCTGATGGCACTACTGGTGAATCTGCAGTCGACGCTGCCCCCCACCATTTCATTTTACTGGTATCTAACTGAAAATTACTGGTATCTGACTTAGCAGCCGTTACAGTGGCAGGAACAAAATTAGCTGTAACAGACATCGGCATCATAGTGAAAGTAGTTACAGCATCAGCCGGATCATCCACATCTGTAATATCAAGCTCTTCCACATGAGGTAACCAACGAGTCAATTGCAAACCACTCCCATCACCCGCCACACCACCTGCAAATGCTGCAAAAGAAACACTTTGTACATCAAGCTGCTGCCTTTGTAACTGAATTAAGTCACTGATTTCATCTATAAATTGATTGCATTGCTCCAAATCATTTGACCGAAGTTTTATATCTTCTTCTATGGCTGCATAAACAACAATAAGCCCAGCAGGTTTGCCATTTATATCAGGGAATAATGTTCTACTGCCCACCCAGCTATCATATTTATCATGTTGGGGCGTTCCTTCTCGATAAGGTGGGGGTAGCGCTTTGTTAGGCTCAAAAGTCTTCTTGCGATTAACAATCAAAGTATTAAAAAAGTCTTTAGCCAGCACAGGGGATTTGAAATTTTCACCCTCAATATCAGGAATACCTAACTCACTTTGCTGTTGCGTAGTGCTATTAAAAAGTAGCTCTAATTGCTGGCGCCAATTTGCCCAAGTATCATAAGCCTTTATGCCATAGTCATATAACTGAACAGATAAAGCTTGCTCTGATACCGGCACATCCAGAAGTTTGGGATGATATTCAGCATCAGGCACTGCAATAAGTAAACGCATCCTTTCTTTAGTGGCTGAATCAAATTTAATTAGTCCACGACCTAACTCTCTCCGTAAAATACCAGCAACCCCCGAGGCTGGCACAGGCATCATATCTACTCTTAAGCCAGGGTAGTCAATGGCAAACTTAGGGTGTGGCGCATCAATATTAGCAACATCAGTTAATAGACTGGAGGGTAATGATCCCGCCGCAGGTAAAAACTGAAAAGTATCTTTAATTTCAGAAACAAAATTTGTCTCTATTTTTGTGATTAAGCCTGCAAAATTAGTTGCTAGATCAAAAGTAGGAATGATAGCCGCAGAAGGCATTAAATCGACACGATCTATTGCTGTTAATGTCGGTGTTGCTGTATCAACAAGGCCCCTTCTTTCTCGTGCTAAACTCGGAGTAAATGTAGGTTGCCTACCTAACCGCTGAGTTTTTTGCCGTGCAATAGATTTATCTGTTATTTGGAGTTCTTTAAAGACTTGCTCAGTATGCGCTAACAAAGCCATAGGAAATGCTAATCCTTGCGACAAAAACCGAGCCCCATGCGCCTCAAACCAAATAGGATTATGTTCATCAATAGCTAATAACCCCAAAGTAGCCAGATCAGCTGGTAAGCTTATTTGTTCAGGGTTAATCACTAACTGACTAAGGTAACGATTAATTGTTTTATGCCTATTCAGTGCTATTAAATCCACAGTCTGATAGTTAAATTCGTCTTTGCTTACCTTTTTTAATTGTAGAACCCCCACTGTTTCAAATCGTCTATCACGTGTAGAATCCTCTTCATTACGCCGACAGGCTGATGACTCATTATAATCAACCGGAATAGTCTCACGCCCCAGACAAAGCATATATAAGCCTGAAAGATCATCATCTAAACTCAGATTTGATCTAGCTAAAAGGTCTGACCATTTCACTTCTAAAGGCGTAAATAACTTAACAACAGTACCTATCGCTGTTACCGCACTTCCTGATTGCACCTTGAATAGCGCGTCTAAATCCTCTTCATTCGCTTCATCACTTTCTTGTGGTAGCTCTTTTGTGTAACGCCCTTTTAATTGATTATAAGCAGGCATACTGTCATTAACAGGATAACAAGGAGCATAACTGGCAAAAGCCATTTTGCTTAATTGACTGGTATTCACTCGCTGTGAATTTTCAGTATTTTGTTGAGCTTGTTGACTTAGGTATTCAACTTCCAGTCCTTGCTGAATACCCGGCCAAACACCCGATAATAAAGGCGCAATACGATCGGCAACATAATTTTGGCTTTTATCAAAAGCAACTTCACTCATTGCCCTGCCCGAAAACAGGTTTAACCGTTCTGAAGAATCCTTAATTTCAAGATGCTCTAGCGTATGTAAATGAATAGGACTACGCATAATATTCTCCTAGCCTGTTATATAATTTGGTACTTATTTCGGTCGCGGCCTGGAGGCCCCTCCTACCCATAAAAATAACTTCGTCTCTGATTAATTTTTTAACTTAATTTGCTTCCCAGTTTTTCCCACTGACTTGCCGTATCAGGGTCAATACCAAATTCACGGGCATTAGCTACAACTTCGCTAGCAAGCTCTTTTGGATTATCAGCATGGAGCACTGTTAGCCGTTCTAAATCTTTCAATGAACCTTTCTCACTTGCGGAAGCCATGGTTTTCCACAGCACTTCATCAAAACCGCCATTAACATGTTTCACAATCGTTTCAGCTGACTGCATATCCGCCTCTTTCTTTTTCAATTGCTTTAATGCGGTTTCAGCAGAAGCTCGCGTTTCAAGGTTTGTAGTGCCACGCATATCAAGAACTTGTTTAATATCCCTAATTCCACTTCTATCCACTGTTCCTGTGTCGACACCATCAAGCACTTCTTTCCAACTTTTTTTCTGTTTTGCTGTTAAGCCAAGACCATCACTTTTCTCTACTATTGCTTTAACCGTGTCAGTTGGGTTTGCCATGATAATTTCATGAAAATTTGCCATATTTCCTTTGTTTTGCACCGTTTCTAAAGTAGACCACAAAAGCTTTTCATTAACTGGCAGTATAATACTTAAAGTGTCCCAAATTAATTTTGCATCTTCTGGTTTCTCGTTCACTGTTTTAGTAAGGAAATCACTGGCCTTAGCTATATCATTAGCCTCCCTCATTCCTCTATTTCGCAGTAAATTATCAATACAGTTTTTATCACGTAAACAAGAAAGTGCATCATGACCTGTATTACTACTTTGGCTATCCCTACATTCCTTAAGCTGTTTCCTAAATTCATCTCGCTTGGTTTTAACACTTTCCAGTGCTATCCCTGCTAAGCGATTTTGTTCATTAAGGGTTATTTTCTCATTGCTTAATATTCCATTAGCCTCTTCAAGCTGGGCAATTCTTTCTCTTTGTTCATCAATTAAATCATCAGTATTATTATCAGGATCAGGTATTTCAAATCCATGAGCAAGAACCACTGCACTCACCTGTGTTTCAGCTGCTCGCGCGGGGCGACGAACATAATGCAACAAACCATCCCCAAGTGTGCGCCAAATATTCCGCCATACAGTCTGGGCATTATCACTAGCGATTACACTATTAACCGAAAGTCTTTGTTGCAATAAATCAGTTGCGTGCAACCAATAATTCGCCTTATTCTCAAGTACATGATCTGCTTCTGGTTTATAACCAAGACTGCGCGCATGATCCATAAAATCTTGATTCGACATAGGTGCCAAAATCATAATTTCGGCTGCTTCACCTTTTATTAAATCCAGCGGTGCCAATTGCATACTTTCACTTTGAATAACGGCAAGATCTTCATAACGCACGGGAGAAATAGAAATTTCATAATTTTCAGGAAAAAAGTATTGTGCTGCTTTTATCGGATCAACACAGGCAATGGGTAAAACACCCGCAGGGGGTAACAAATGAAAATATTGTGCTGCTAAAAATTCACCATATTGCGATTGGCTATTACGTTCCAACATCACCGTATCTAACAATTCTAGATAATGGCGATGTAAATCCATTTGCCAGCTTGCAGGCAAATGTTCGGGACGCATAGGCCGGCGTAATAGATGTAGGTCTATCCATTGCGGGCGGTCATTATTAAAAGCTAATAACCCTAAACTAATCGCTTGGTCTGAAATTTCATTAATCTGTCCTGGATTAGGTAAAAAATGCTGCGCTAAAGTCGCGCGTGAGACTAATTCATTATCACTAGGCAAGGGATAATTTAAGGGCGTTAAAGTGACTTCAGCCCCTTCTACAAAACTGTCATACTGAAATTCATTTTTTTCTGTGGGATCTGCGGGATATGATTCGGCAGAATCACTTCCCATTTCTACATATTGCAAAGTGACAGCATATAAGCCTCGGTTAAATCGACGATAACGCCCTTGATTTAAATTGATCATTAATGCGCGGTCATATAGATCAATTTCCAGTGGCTTATCTGTAGTGACTTCTAAGATACGACCTGATTCAGAAATGGCGAGTCCTGGATTAACCCTTAAAAAACGTTTATCTTCTGATAGTTCAACCCCAAGCCCCCGAACAACTCCCGAGCCTAATGCCCTACCCACTTCTAACACGCGTTCATCTACATAGGTTTGATCTCTTATCAAGTCTGTAGCGGTTAATAAACGTCCATCAAAATAATCTGTTCGAGATAATCTAGGGTCTAAACTCCCCACTTTCTCCGCATCTTCCAGATTAGGAACAGTACTGGGACTAAATCCAACAGTAGAATGGCTCATGTTGCTCTCCTATTAGCAATTTGTGCATTGCTTTGGATAAAAGGACGGATAAGGTTATTAATGCTGATATGCTGGAGATTAAGTTTTTCTGTCAGATTTTCTAAATCATCAACATCACTTATACGCAGTTCAGCCAAAGCAATAAGCGCCACTTTTTCTGCTATTTCTGTTGATGATAAATCCGGCTGGTTTTGTGCATCTGCATCTTTAGTTAAGGCATAAACTAGTCTAGCCTGTTGCGTCATTAAGTCCTTATCATTAGCGGCAAGTTTATCTAATTCAATTTGTTCTAGGTCTGTGAATTTTTCATCTTGGCTGTCATTTAAATCTAGCTCATGTGCTAACCAAGGTTTTGTTTTTATATCATCCCTAGTGGCAACAATATCTAATAAAATACAATCTTTAATTCGACTGGGGCTAACAGGGTCTGTACTGTCATTAAGAGCTGTTGCCATGGTGGGCTGTAGTCCACTTGCGGTATCTTGATAGCGTATGCTGATTAGCAATCGTAAATCATTATCAGCACTTCTATTAATACCACTGGCAAGCTCGACGGCTGTTTTGCTTGCTAACCAATCTGATAAATTAATGCAATAAGGTTCATGAACCATCAGTTCTCGCCCTAAACCATCAATCCCAATGCCTGGGCTGACATGCACTGATAGACTATTATCCTGCTCATCTATCTTAGCTTCATCACCTTGAACCGTGACAGCCATACCCAACAAAGTGCCATAACCATTGAACCAGTATTGATGCCGAATCAAACGGCGGCGATGATAGTCTTGTTCACTTTCTGTGGCTTCCACACCCAGTAACATACCTGCCTGGTATGAAACTCTGCGTAAAGGTGAGGCAAAATCAATATCGGTCTCTAGACTATCCCGATCAAAACGGAGGCTATCATTATCACTCATCATCTTGTTCCTGTTGAAGAGGGTCTGGATTCAGCCCCTAAAGCAGATTCATTCACAATTAGACCTTCACGCCCCAGTAAGGTTTGATCCAGTATAAGGCGTTTTGCTTTAGGCTGATGTTCCAGATAAGTATCAATGTTTAACAGTGGTGCAAGCCCTAAAACAAAAGGATGCTCTGTTGCTTTAACGGTCCATTGCAAATGTGCTGGCGCATGTTTTTTTAGCACCTCATTAACATTAAACTGCCAGTGCTTGGCTTCACCGTGTAATAAAACAGTTATTCGGTGGGCATATTTCTCAAAAAACCTATCCACTAATTGTTTATCACTTTGGCCGTCAGTAGAATAATTCTCTGGAGAGAGTAGCGCTAAAAATTCACGCGCTCCTTTTTTACTCAGTATCAAACTATCACCCACTATACTGTTGCCACTTTGCCCTGTTCCTAATGTGAGTGGGTGTTGTTTATCATCAAAAGATACACCCAGAATAGTAGATAAAGTGCGACGAAAACGATAATTCTCTATGGGTACAATTTGCCCTGCTGCTACTGCACCATCAGTCGCTATATCTAATGCTAAAACCAATCCTGCATAAGTGCCATGACGTTGTTGTAATAAACCTGCTTCACGGATAAGTCTACGTTGTCTAAGTTCGGGCCAATGTTCTGGCATTGAGCTAATCCCAAGCAAGCCTGCAACTGTTGGTAACATTTGTCTTGGTGTTACTTTGGGATCAAATAAACATTCAGCGGCAACAATACGGTCTTCAATCGGTGTCAGCATACTTTCTAAACTGGCAAATATCCGTTGTCTTATATCAGCCCCGTTTGCTGCTTCCGTACTGTTTTTATCGACCCATTTTTGTTGGTGGAAGTGTTGTGGTAAAAAGTTTTCTTGCCAGCATAAACGAGGATAGTAAACTCGAATGGCATGAATGGCTGGAGAACTTCGTCCATCCCCTGTTAATTCCAACCGAAGTTGTAAATACCGTCCTCTTAATTCTCTTACTTCGCCTTGAGGTCGCTGTAACAACAGTTCAAAAACGCCATGTTCATCCTTTTTAGGTTCAAACCTAGCTGTATGAAAGGGTATTTCAGAGCGGTGCGAAACCCATAGCGGTTTATGTTGTGGTAGAAACTGCTTTTTCTCACCTGCTTTTTGTTCATCAGTGCAATAGACAGAAACATTAAGCTGACAACCGCGAGGAATACAAGCTTCCAAAACTATCTTATGCCATTGCGTATCGGGCATCCCAGAGTCCAAAACTTTAAGCAGATTAAAATGGGCATCCTGAAAAAAACGGGCTTGGGCTAAGGGGTGTAATTCGCGCGGACCATCCGTAGCAATATAACGTAATTTACGATCTTCACTACTGACAAATCTAGCCCTCTGCTGAGAAAGCATGGGATAACGCTGCAATAACAAGGTCACAATTTTCTGCCCTGCATTATCCACAGTTAATTGCAGGATTGGACAGTCTCTATTTTTGTAATCATTCTCAGGACCTATCCTTGGCAACATAAAAGCGATACGCTCCTTTTCTAAAGGATAAATATCAGTCCCGTAACTGAGTTGTTCAGGTAAATCTAAAGCAAGCCATTGACCAGCTATTTTCAAAGGGTGAATAAACAACTGTTGCTTAGGTTTATCTCCTGAGACTTCTGCTAGCACGTAGAGGTGTATACCATCTTCGCAAATAGCTAATGGCTGTGTTATTTCAACAGGAAGAACTAATTTATCAATCACTCGCAATGGCTTTTGCTCAGTCATTACCGATTCAGGCTCAAATCGTTCTGTTTTTGGCCTATAAGTATGAGGTAAAGGTTGACCTGAACATTGATAAATATGCTTTTGAGATAAAACCCAACTGTTATTCGAACTATCTGTCCAGACTCGAATAGGTTCTTCCTCTAACTCAATACTTAAATGCCAGCGTTTACGTAAATGAAAAATACCCAAGCTGTATTTTTCATTATCAATATCACTACTGATAAATGCTAAGCGACTATCTCCTCCAAAATGCAAATCAGTATAGATACCTGCCTCTGGACTAAAAGCATGACTATGCTCATCTGTTAACGGTTTAAAATGCTTTTGCCCAAGACTTTTAAAGCCTATGCTTTTCTGATCTGAACTGATCGCTCCTATCGTTGCATAAGCATCTGTCACCATCGGAGTTGCTTCAAGCCAAGCTAGCTGTCCTTCATTCCAGCCGAGTGTAGATAATCTAGGCTGTTGATTTTGTGCCAACATAAGCACTTGCTCATCAGTGCGCCATTCTGCTCGTCCACTTTGTTCGTGAAAGTCTTCTGGTTCTGAAAAAAGAAAGAACTTTTGCTGACTCGACATGGCTAATTTCCTCTCTACTTATTCACAACGATGAGGGACAACAGGAATGGCTTCAACTGTTTTTCCAGCTGCATCCACGGAATCATCTGTTGGGTTTAATCCATCAGGTAATGGCAAATCAATATTAGCAAGGCCATCTGCAGAACTGCTAACTTGCTGTTCTGCTTGTACTTGTATGGCCGAAAGCTGAGGTAATTGATAATCGTCTAAAGGCAACGCCTGACCTTTTGCCAGAGATTGCCAATGTGCATTTTCCTGTTCAAAATAAAACAAGCTGATCTGCTTAACCTTTAATACTCCTTCAGTACGACTGGCATGCGTTCTTAATTCATCTACATCAATATTTCGTCCCAGTGGCCAGCCTTCTCCTGTGGGACCGCCTGGTGCTAATGCCCAAAGGTAATTTAGTAAACTCTGTTCCACTGCTTTTTCTACACTTTGCTGCATCGTTGGGTCTTGTGCTTGCACAATTAAAGTCAGAGAAACAGGGATAAACTCAGGGCTCAGTACATAAAGTTCTGTACCCATTAATATACGGCTAGAAAGGTAGTCAAACACATCTCTTAACAATCCCTTACTTGGGCGTGGCGCTTCATTAATAGCTGCATTTTTAGGCGGAAGAACAAATAAACTAATCACACCTGGAATATCACGTTGTACTCGCTCAATACTGCTTCCTGGTAAAAGTCCTGGAAAACATTCAGCCTTAGCCACACTATTAATTGGATTTGATTCGGCTAAAATTTTAAAGTCGGCTTGAGTTACAGCTCTATTTCTGTGGCTCAAATAAGCAGGTAGACGTTGTTCTGCTTCACTAATTGTCTCCGCATCAACCCCTCCTTGAGCAGGCCATTCATGTCTAACTGTGAGTCCCGATGTTTTACGCGCCATTTTAGTGATAGATTCAGCAGGTAAATTACCTGCTGTTCCGCCACCATGTCGATAGTATGCCACTCTTATTGCATGGCCCGATAAAGGTCGTTTACCTTTGACGCCATCGCCAAAACGAATAATGCCGTTGATCGCATCAAGGGTATAGACTCTAGAATCTCTATTCGCTGCGGCTAAATGATTGACTCTTTGCCATGCTTCAAAAGCTGCATTTTCTTCTACTTCTATTTCCAGTGTAAAGGGGTCAATGTTAGGGTGTGGTAATTGCACTGATTGTTCAGGGTTTCCATCACCAACCCCTAACATAATATCCCTTTCAACGGCTTGCCCCATCACTTCAACACAATTAATACCTAAGTAACTCAATGAAAGATTAGGATCATCAACACAGCGTAATCTTAGCCAGAACATTAACTGCTCAGAATCAATATGAGCTGGAATTTCAGGTGGGTACATTCCTTTGCCTGCAAATTGGTAATCCTCATTTTGCAAGGCTTGTAGTTTATTGGTATTTTCTGGTAAACGTACGCGAACCACCCCAGCTTGGCGTGCGCCCATTGAACTGTCATCTAATACCTCTAAAGGTAAATAGTACAATTTATCACTACTACTATCGTGCCAAGCCAATTCCCAACTTAATCGACGTGTACTTAATTGCTCCAGTTCATGTGCAGGAAAAGCAGAGGCTGTTTTGTCTTCATTAGGTGCTATACCAAAATTGAGTACTACCCCTGCTAAATTTTTTATCAGTGCATCGCGCTTTTTACGAATTCGTGAAGGTAAACTAATCAATAAATAAAACGCTTGATCAAGACTGTTTGTTAATGCTAAATCACCCTCAGAAACAGGCAGTAATCGAGGTCGAAATACCGCAATATTCTCTTCACCATACTGAGTTTTTAAGGCCGCTTCAGACAAATTTAACTCCGCTAACTGCATAGCACTTAATTTTTCTTTAATCAGTACATCAAGTATTAATGGCGTTGCTTGTAACTCTCCTAAACTTGTAAAAGCTGTACTACCTGCTTTAAAAGCTGTTTCAGCAGCTAATAATCGAGGTAAATTACTGCTGTTGCCTGCATCAACACAAACCAGTGATCGCGAAGCTTGCGCAGGTTGTAGGGGGATTTGTAATAAATTAAGAAAAGCCCTTCTTTGTCGCTCAGGTATCAGGTTTGCTCGATACAGAATGGTTTCTGTCATCCAGGCAAACAAATCGGTAATAACAAAAGCAGGATCACCCGCTGAAATTTGAGCCAAGTCGGGCAACTGACGCAGTAAACGTTCTTGTGCCTCAGCAACTAAATCTTCAAAACGGCGATCATCCAGATTAGGGAGTGGTAAAGTCATTTATTTAGCCATCCATATTAAGGTTAAAGCTCAGACTGTCTGCCTGGCCATTATTCCGCAGCTTATAATTCAAAGTTATGTTGACCTGCGCTAAATAAGTAGGATCAGCACTGACTTCAACAGTATTTAATTCAATCCGCGTTTCCCAACGTTCTATTCCCTTTTTAACCATATCAGCCATTAACTGCCTTGTGGTTTCATTATTAGGATGATGAATAAAGTCACGCAAACCCACACCAAATTCAGGGCGCATAAGACGTTCACCAGGGCGGGTTAATAAAATATTCCAGATACATTCTCGAATACTCTCATTACCTTCGGTATAGCTATATTGACCTGTTTGCTCATTTAACCCATCAAGTGGCCAACTGGTGGGTATGGGGAATAATGATTGTGTCATTGCCGTACTCACTTTGGAATGGGAATTCGCAGGATGACCCAAGGTATCCAGCGGAAAATAAAATTAAGTAAATTGACCAGAACCATCAATAAAATCATTGCGCAAGTCGTTAAAATGGGAATGCTAAAAATATACATCCAGCCTCCATCACTACGACTTTTTTTATCTTTTTGCCCTGGTTCTGCCAAGTCGGGTTTTATGGTTTCTATAATATCTGATAATGACTTGGGTACTTTTAATGCTGCACCATTTGCTAAGCCTTTAGTTAAATCTTTTAACTCTGGCATCTGTATTAGATGCGGTCTACTGGCATCAGGATCAAAAGGAGCTGCCACATGAAAAGGAATAGTTGAAGCTCCCCAAACTACTTTTAAACAACCGTTGCCATCTCTGTAACGTAGGAATGTTTTGGCATAATAAATACCTTCTCGCTGATAACGAGGCTCGGGAAGATCACTGAGAGCCAATTCAACAATACCTAAGGAACGACGAGCCAGTATTAGTTTTAAATCACTGGCATTCTCTTCGCTAATAAAAAGCTGTAAATTGTTTGCTAATTTACTTTTAGCATTCGTTAAAGCCGCATCCTCATTGCTTATATGATATTCATCTAACCAGTTTTTAATTGTTTCTTGGTATCTTCTTAAGTATTGATACGCATTATGTCTTTGTCGATAATCACTAGGCCTTTTATCTCTGCCATTTCCATGACCTCGCCCCCAATGCAGTCTGATTTGACTAAGTAAGGCAATAATTTCGAAGTTTTCAGTATTTTGTTGTTCAAACAGATGAAATCGTTCAAACAACATGACCAACAACTCTGCCGCCGCTTGTTGAATTTCACCATTTTGAATCAGGTGCCCACTGTGTTGCTGTGTATTTTCTATCCAACGCGGAATGGGAGCTGGGTCACCTGACCTTAAAGGTTCTACAAATGAACCTAAAGGCCAAGTTAACTCTTGCATCATATCGCTTAAATTAGGCTTAGCTACGTCGGTAACCGAAGGATAACTCTGGCCTGCTAAAGGCAAAAAACCATACAATAAAGTATGTTGCCGTGAATCAGCTTTTACTTGTATAGGGCTTAATGGATAAGTTTGTTCACCAGAATAAGCGGGCTCTGGCGTACGGACAGCGGTATAGCCTTTATCTAATAAATAACGATATTCATCTGGCTCATCAATCGCTATATTTTGTGCAACATCCCAACCTGTATCAATACCGTCTTTAAGCATCCAGCGTAACTCTTGTCCCTCACTATCTTGCTGACGAATAACAAAACCAGCAGATTCAATGCGGCTGGGTTCAAAGGCTGGTTGCCCTGGTGCATTACAAAAAGCTTCGCAGCTGACAATATAAAAAGTACGATGAATAGGTAAGCGTAAACAGGGATTATCTTTATTATCAAATCGGTCATCATCTAACCAGTTTTGCTTATCCTGACCTAATAGATTCGCTTGTGCCTGATGGGTGAATCGAGTTAGAAACTGATCATCTAAATAACGATGAAGCACAGCACCACCTTGGCGATTATCACTATAATAGGGCTTAGATAATTGAGGGCTGTATTTTTGTTTTTTCATAGTGTATTTTCAGGCAATTTTTACCAAATATTGCCAGCTCCTGGTGTGTAACTGGTGGAAATAACGGCATTAGCAATTAAAGTGTCGCATTTAACAACACCAGAAAACTGACTCATCCCTGCATCTACTTTTACCATGCCAGCCTGTACATCAACCTGGGCTGCTTCTACTTTAACTTTACTACTGGCTTTTATTTCAATTCCACTACTTGAAAGTTTGATCGTCTCACTGCCTTTTTCAATATTAATCTCGCCGCCGCCTTCATCCGTTATCTGTATCCGATAACCATTGGGAGTTTTGGCTTCTATATTGGGGCCATTCTCATCATCAAACGTTAGCTGTAATCCAGATGGTGTTTGCACCGCATAACGCTGCTCTACAGGTTCACTGTCTTCTGGCTGTGAACTAGCACCCGACCATAATGCGCCTAAAACAACAGGCATCTCGGGACTCAGAAAAGCCAATATCACTATTTCATCTAATTTTGGTAGAAAAGAGATACCATAACCTTGCCCTGCGGAGGCCGTCATCACTGAGGCCCAAAACTGCATATCAGCTGACTGCAACTGTATCTGAATGCGCCCCCTACCCTCCGGGTCTTCATTATCAATAACCTTAGCTAGATGTAAACTATTTAATTGGCCCAGTGAATGAGGAATATTCATTCGTTCCCCCAGTCTGCTCGATTAACCTTCATTCGTGTTTGATAGCCATTATCATTATTAAAATGATGACTACAATGCGTTATACGATAATTACCTGCCAAGCGTTCTGAAACCCCTCGTAATTCTAAAAACTTACCACTTCTTAATTCAGGGTTGCCTTTACATAACACATCGCCATGTAAAAATCGCCAAGCCTGAAATTTAAATCGCCCTGCAGCTAAAAGATCAGCATAGGCCTGATTATAGGCAAAAGGTTGTGGATAAAGCGATTCCCCTTCCCAACCTAGTTGTTGTAATTCATCCATTGCCGTATTACCTGATATATTGCCACCTGCCTCACTACTATTTGCCTCAACCATTTCATCTGCTGCCGTATCATAAGCAAGTACGTTAACCTCTGTCGGTTGATGATTTAAATCTGCAATAATGCGTATTTTCAAGCCATTGTCTTGAGTATCAATAATAATAGGATCTGCCCCTGTTTCTTCTGGTTTTGCCCTTAAAACGCCATTTTCTAACCTTGGCCAAATAGCAATAGGGGTTAATAAGCGTTGCAATAAAGCCAGATTGCTCTCATTAAGCTGTAGCCATTGGCCACTCACCTCAGCAATATTAATATCACTATTTAAACCTGCTTCTGCGGTAATTTCCTCTACCAATTCCGCTAGGCTCATATCTTCAAAACTACGACTATGACGTTGCCTCACCAACCTATGTAAAGCATCTTCGGCAAGAACAATAAGGTGTGGCGCACCATCACCATAACGCTCTTCTATAGCTGTAATCTGCCCAATAAAGATAACCTCATCACTTTCTTCACTTAACTGAATTTCTAACTCATCACCAAAAGCCAGTTCGTTAAATCTAAAACTAGGTTCTCCATTACCCGAGTCTGCTGGCCCCCAGTTTTGCAGATTAAGTTCTGCACTGCTTTGTCCTGCTAAAGGAAGCTGAATGCTCAGCTGTAATACTGCCTCATCCAAATCAGTACGCCGATTACCGTTAACAGTAATGCGTGGACGAGCATTGATAACAGGTGCAGTAGCCATTTTAATCTACCTGTAAACGTTCAGCACGTTCAGTCATAAGCTCTAACTGCTGACTGATGCTCTGCGCCATATCCGCGTTACCCGTAGCTGTTTCCATGACGGTTTCAGGCTTTATTTCAGCTGGCTCGGTTACTTCTGCATCAAGCTGGTTAATAATAACTGGCATTAGTTATCCCTTATATCCTGTCTAGCATTGCGTATATTATTTAAACGTTGTTTATCTTGTTCGCTTTGTTGTTGACTATTATCAGACGAAAGTTTTCTCCGAGTTTTAGTCGTTTGACTAAAAGCACCAGGAATACGACTACCTACTGTATCTGACTGACCCTGCTTAAATCCTGCGCTTGCTGTAGTTCCATCCATTTGCCGAACCTCAGAAACAGGGGGGTCATTTTTTGCTATTTGTAATGATTGACCCTTTAACTGACGTACATTTTCTACTCCATTACTCATGGCAGAGCTACGAAAATTTGCAGGGTCTTTTTTTTGTTTTTTTAATGTTTCTAACAGTGTCTGGTTTTCTGTTGTCTGCTGTTTTTTAGCATTACTAACAAAATGAGGTAAAGCTCCCCGCGTAGCTTGTACAGTTGCATCTCGCTCAAATTGATATTTATCTTCTTTAACTGAAAGCCCTAGCTTGGCTCTAAGCGGAATACCTTCTGGAGAAAAAAAGTCCAAGGTTTCATTATAAGTGCCCACCATACCAATAAATTTAAACGCCCCCCATTGAAACCGACAACGTGCAGGAGCTAATAATTTATTATCACTGCCTTCAATGGGCTTCATAAAAGCTTCTGCAATTTTTTGCGTTTGTAAGCGCACATCACTATTAGCAGCGACACCTTCAGACTTTACTGTAGTATCAAACATCAATTCAATTGCAAGAGATGATGAGGATTTATCTATAAACTGAGCAGCAGAACCATTGCCACCACCATTACTATTCGCTTCAAGCGTATTGGCCAAAGCAACTTTTAACGAGGAAGGATTAAACTGCACATTAATATGACTCATTTCATCACTTTCTGAACCATCTCCATTTAAAGGTATCAATTTAGCTTTAGCTAAAGCAGGTACATTATTGATTTCAGCCATTAATAAGCTCCTTATCTTTTACTGAATCAGGACGAGTTAATACCAAACTGTCATGCACTAAATGCAATTCTTCAATAGCAACTGAACTGGCACTCGATGAAAGATCAGGACCTTTAAACTTTGTCGCCATCACATTTCTTATCGTCCAGCGTTGTAGCACTTTAGTGATATCATCAGGTGCTAATACATTAATCTCGCCTTGTAGGCGATAACCATAATTAGCCTGCTGAGTGGTAAATTCAAACCATTTCCATAAATCATCTACCTCTGTCATCCCTCGCTTTAAGACAATAGGAGGAAATGTTGTAATACCTGCCAGTTGAACCTCACCCCAATTACGTCCCCCTTCTTTAATTTTTACAGGACTCATACTGACTTCTAAACCACTCACTTCACTAAAAGCCCCGCCACAAACAAGCTCTGCCATTTTTTCATCTGAATAGAGATTAACTTGAAATCTATGGGCAATAAATTCTTGCATTAGAATCCTTCCCAATTCAGCGATAAGTTATTTTCACCTTGTTGATGACTAAAACTTAATCTAATACGATCGATTGAGAAAGCTGGTGCAATTTGTATTTCATATTTCAATACATTCTCTTCACTCGCCACTTGCTCAATACTATAAGCTTGCCCTGCAACGCCTCCCCTTAATGCTCCCAATTCATGTAAGCGATTAAAAAATTGTTCCAGTAATAATTTAGGTCGGGGGTCTAACGGGTCAAGGCTAAATAAAATGCGTTCCCCCAGACGTAATAATTGTCGTTGTAAAAAACCCATAAACCGCACAAATTCACCTGAACGTTGTGCTGAATCATCTGCAACCGCTTGACCAAATTTTGGGCTATACGGACTAGCTAGTCGTTCATCATCTAAATATGTCCGTCCACCTTGGTAAACCAATATACCTAAACCATGTGTTTCTCGTAATTGTGCAGCAGCCCGATGGTCAATAACAGGAAAGGGTAAGCAATTATCGGCTAAAGCAATACCTGCAATAGATCGCCAAGCACCTAGCCTTTCTGTTTGACTAGTAATTTGTCCTGCCAATAATCCACTTGCACTATAAAGCAGCTCATCTGTTCGTAAATAAGGAAAAATAAACTGAATACGATGCAAACCTTGACTGTATCGGCTATCAGTACGTAGTGTTTTTAAGTCTTTTAAAGCATCTGTTGAAATACTTGGAGCCCCTCGGCTAGCTTGATATTGCAAACCCAAGGTCCATAAACATTGCATATCAGGTCTATATCTATGTATAGGCTCCATAATATTGGCAATGATTTTTTTAGTCTCCCATGGCGTTATTGTCATCAACATTTCATCATTATTTCGACGTTCTCGATGACCATCATCCATAGGCTGTTTTTGACTGCATGGTAAAAATGCAGGTTCTGGGTTTTCTAGTCTGACTCTGGGGATACCTTCCAACTGCTGCGGGATTTGTATGCGTTCTAAATCGGGCATAACGATTAACCCTGCATTCGGGGGTAATAGCGCTAAATGTAATCCCTTTAATGATGAAAAGTCAGTCAGATTACAAAGTACTTCGGGTAAAAAACCATTCTGCCCTTTAGCTTCTGCCACGCGAATAAACCACAGTTTTTTTATTCCTGTCGCCAAGGGATTAGTTTCATTAAAAAAGTCTGCAATCGCATTTGGGGACCAAAAATAATCGGCAGCCAATTCACTTTTATAAGCGGCTTTCCAGCGCCCAGCTTGTGGAAACAAGACTTGAAAATCTGCCAGGCTCACTATGGGAATAGGAATATCATAGAGATATTGTTGCTGTTCTGTGGCTTCTACCTCACCCTTTTGAATGCGTTTTAATGCTTCTGCTTGCTCAACCAAACCCAAAGCACTAATTTCAGCCAATGTATTTGTGTGTAACTGGCTCAGATCAGCCTTGCCACCACAGTGCCCAAGCATAACCACTTCAAATTCAGCGGTCTGCTGGACTGAAGCTCTTGCTTGAGCAAATACACGTTGATCAGCGAGATACATAATAGTTAAACCTACTGCTCATCCATCTCAATGTTTTCGACAGCGAGTACCAGTTCTTCCATCGCTACATCACCGCCCCCTTTTGCAGCCAAAGTAGGCCCAGTCCATTTGGAAGGAAAAGCATTAATCAGTTTCCAAGAGACCACTATTTCAGAGCGGTCTTCACTTTGCAATTGCACAATAACCGTCCTTTTGCCACTATCTACTTTTCCTTCACGTAATTCATTAAGCCATGACCATAAATTAGTTGCGCCAATAACACCTCGTTTTAAAGTGACATCACCTGTTTTATGTATTCCAGGTATTTTGCGTAAATAATTAGTATTTTCATTGCCGTTGCGGTATTCCGCTAAGGTGATCTCGGAACTTAAACCAGAGACCTCAGCAAAACCTGCTTGAAATTCTTTACCAGAACTTTCGCCCACAGAAACTAGAAAGTTAAAAGCTGAGTAGGGTGTTTCACGAAGTATAGGCATTTTCTATATCCTCAATAATTAGATTAATCTGCGGTCTTTTGACCAATACGGAAAATTACGAATTCTGCTGGTTTTAAGGCAGCAACACCAATTTCACAGACTAGCCGGCCCTCATCAAGATCTGCTTGTGTCATAGTGCTTCGATCACATCGTACAAAATAGGCTTCACTAGCTTTACTCCCCAACAACCTTCCATTAAACCATTCGTTATACAAAAAGTTTTCTATAGTGTTGCGTACATTACGCCAGAGTAAATCACCATTTGGTTCAAATACCACCCATTGGGTTGATTTCTCAATAGAGCGTTCAAGGTAGAGGAAAAAGCGTCGAACATTGACATATTTCCATTCGGGATCACTGGCTAAAGTGCGTCCACCCCATACCCTATGACCACGTCCTGAAAAAGAGCGAAGGCAGTTTATACCATTAGGGTTCAATAGCTCTTGTTGAAATTGATTGATCTCTTGAGCAAACCTCAAAGCCCCAACCACAATTTCGTTCGCAGGTGACTTATGTACACCACGGATCACATCGGTATTTGCATACACACCTGCAATAAACCCACCTGGTGGAACGGTGATTTCATTACTAGCCCCCGTAGGATCAGACATAACCACCCAAGGGTAATACAAGGCTAATCGAGAGTCATCGAAATTAGACGCAAAGGCTCTAACATCTGCAATAGCCATATCTTGCTGACTATCAACAACACCGATTCTATATCGCATTTTGCGGCAATGTGCTTGAACTTCAGCTACTACAGCTTGATGTGTTGTTGTATGTGCGGCCGCTGCTGGCGTAATTATGATTGAAATATCTTCTATTTGTTCAAATGAGGCTAAGCCTGTATTCCCTTTTACCTCATCAACTTCACCTCGATAATCTGCAGCCACAGGCGTATCACCATCAATACCACCCGAGAAAGCTCCAGAAACATCAGTTGTACCATCCAATGCCTTTTCATTCATCTGAACAATATAGCGAGGTTCATTTATAGGTGAATATTTACCTTCTATCGCATCAGGGTCAAACAGTGAATACAAGGCATTAAATACATCATCATCGTTGGAGATATTGGCGATAGTAACTGATATAGGCTGAGTCCTTTTTGCATCAGAACCACTTGGTTCAGCAAGTAGGCGTTTAGCTAATGTATTGTCACCCGTAGGTGAAGTTGATATATCCCCAATACTATAAATGATTTCACCATTTATACCTCCTACTCGCACATCCAGATCAAAATTGCGTTGTACAATAATTGACGTGACAGCTTCAGAGACACCAGCCAATGCAACAATAGGCAGATTCACATCACTGCTCACCCCTTCATTTAGTGCTGATTCTAATTTAATTAAAGCGTTGCCATTCTCATCCCTATCAAAGGTTCCAGACAAAGTGGTTGAATCGCCCCAATGAGTTATACCTGAATACGCAGATATATCGCTTGTAGCACTTAAGCTAATATGTGCATGTGTTCCATCGGTAATTACGCCACTACCTGGTGTTTTGATAGTAGCCCTTGATAGAGTAGCACCCGACGGTAACTCTGCAAGATTAACTGCCGGGCCAAAATCTGAAAAACTAGCATCATTATTATCCAGCACCGTACTATTCTGAATAGTTAATACACCCGCCACATTTTGTACTACAGCCTTAATCGTTATAGGCATTTCATTAACGTTAGCATCAAAACTAGCAGCATCAGGTAACTCAGTTTCTGTGGTATATATTGCACTAAGGAATAACAGTTCATTTTCTTTAGGCTCTGTGGTACTTTCAAGACTGAGAATATTTTCACTCTCACGCCATCGAAGTTCCAGTGTGTATCGCCCCATGGCTCCAGGAAATCGACTTGTAAAAGTTAGCTTGCTATCCGTATCCGCCTCTGTCCTTGAAGCTACTGTTGCAGTGCTACCTACATTATTCCTAGCCGCAAGATTAACGTCTTTAGCTACCCGAGCAACATAAAGCTGCTTACCTCCATTATCAAAAAAAGCTTTAGCAGCAAGCGCTGTATAATTCAGCACAGTTGCGCTACCAAAAGTTAATGGATTAGCATCACCATACACGCGAGAAAACTCTCCATAGCTAGTCAATACCTCGGGCGTCCCTCGTAACGGCCCTTGTCGTGTAGGGCCAACAATACCAGCAACACTGGTACCTACGCCTTGTATAGATTTTGAGCGATAGCTCGTTTCTTCAACAAAGACTCCTGGTGCTAAATACTCTGGCATGACTATATGCTCCTATTAAGTTTATTTAATAATCAAAAATGCATCCGAATTAGAACTTGTTAACCGTTGGCTCGTCCCTGTTTTAAAGTCAAAATCAATGCTGTCCTTAAATGCATTATCATCAATTTCTTTTATTTCAACACTGACAAAATCATCAGGTTGATGCCATTGCTCTCCGCTTGCTGACTGCAATGCAGAAATAGATAATTTACAACGATAAGGGGGGCGAATCTCACCTTCTTTTTTTGGGAAAGGTAATGCAGAAAAAACCAACCTAAAATCACCATGAATATCTGCCTGGGCACTATAACTGCGAGTACCTGTGGTATGTTTTAAAGTTACTTCACAAGTAATTATTGCCCAAGAAGCGACTTTGCCATCATTCCATTGAAGGCATCCTTCCAAACCACCTAAACTTCCCATTTTTGACCCTAGAACAGAACGGTATAACTTCACCTCATGGCCTTTTGCTGAAGCATCTTTTACATCAACAAAATTACCTACATTAGTTAGATGGAACTCTCTGGGGTTGATATGGAATTGTTTATCAAAAATAAAACCACTGACTCTATAACTCTCTTCAATCGGTCGATTAAGTAGTGTTTCAGCATCCGACTTACCTTGTACATTCTTCATACTCAGGTTATTTGCTGCTGTTCGTCGCCACAACACAGTAACCCCCGGCTTATGAGTCAATGAAAGGTCTGAAGGAGTTCTATCTACAGCTAAAATATTTTCTTGCTCAAGTTTCGAGGGTGCATCAATCAAGCTAATATTTAGACTATTGGCAAAGCCATTAGCAATAACCCTTGATTGTTGTAGTATTGGTCCACTTCCTTCCACCCAATGAACCAAATCGCTGGCATGCTGAGCAAGTGTTTCAAATCGATTAATCTCATAAGGGAAACTCATGATGAACCACCCTCACCCATTGGCATAACAATAGATCCAATACGTGGATGATTTTCTGACCAGTCTGGCGCTTCCAATCTAGCCGTTTTAATAATATAGGGACTAGAAAGCATATAATTACGCGGCAGGTTCTCCCAAAGCCGCATTAAATCTTCAGAGCTCATATCCTCTGGTATAACCTGGACTACATTGTTTTCACCCCAACTACTATCACGCTCAACCAAACTGGCACTATCTAACTCAAGACCTCCTCCGATTTGCTGCATAGCCCAAGCGAGCAAGTCTACCTCGCCAATAGCAGAGGAAGCCCAGCCAATAATTAGTATATGTAAGTTCACGGGGAGTTCTGGTTTAGCAATACCTGTTGCACTAGTAGAAGGGATATAACGACCACGACCATGAGGGTCAATAGAAATACGATGAAGATAAATACCAACTGAGTGAGTACCTGGCTCTCCTTTAATATCATCACTACCTAAGATAACGACACCCGCACCATCCAAAAGAGTATCCCCACTGGCATCATCAAGACAACGCCGTAGATGATTCTCCAATGCTGAGAGTAAACCATAGATTGCACTATAGTTAGCCATGAAATCTCCAATTGATAAAGCAAATAATTACAAACCACTCAATTTATCAGGCATCCATTTTTCTTAAAAAGTAACAACAGAAAACTGCTATTACTACTGAAACCTTGTATTCGATATTATGCCCATTAAATGAGATAGTCAAGAAATACTCTAACGTTCTTTATCAACTTATTTTTAATGGTTTTTCACTTGTCTGGTATATTTTTATACCA
>CAJVYL010000015.1 GCA_913009265.1 uncultured Methylococcales bacterium | reverse complement strand
GCAAGAGCCCATGTAATTTCAGGACTATTGCTATATTTTTCTACCAAATATTCAACAACCAGCTTGCCGGTAAAACCAGTAGCTCCATATACTACAAAATCATATTCTTTAGAATTATTCATAATCATCCCCTTTTATAAAGGCTACTGAGCTTCAATTTTCAATAACCAACCATCACTGGCCTTGCAATTATTAGTAACTGTCGCTTGTATAGCAATTCTTGCATAGTTCTTTTGCAACGATGCAGGCAACATGCCTTTTACAATATAACCCCTATTTACCTTAGTTATAGCAACATCAACATGCTGTTTTTTTGCACTCACTTCAATAGTTTTAGGATTTGCTAAAGCTGAAGCTAAAAATGAAAACTCCGATTCTGGCAACACCTCAGATAAATGAACTGGGGTAAATTGAGTGAATTTTGGTTTAGTGCATGCCTTTTTACTGCTGCTACTGCCATAAGCTAAAACATTGCCACTAACAATAGTAGCCATTAGTACGATTATTAATTTAGTTACTTTCATAAATCACCTCTTTAAAAATTCTCATAGTGTTAATATTTCTTTAACGTCCCCATCAGTTGCCAGCAGAACAATATCAGCCAATTGATAAAAAATACCATGCTCAACAACACCGGGAATGCTATCTAAAATAGCATTTAACTGACCAGTCTCCAATTCCTGATCAAAAACCATATCCAATATCAAACTACCCTGTGAGGATACGGCTAAACCGCTACCATTACTGTTTTTCCTAAGCACCCCATTAGCACCAAATACTTCTATACTCTGTTTAACTAATTGCCAGGCAAAGGGTAAAACTTCAATCGGAATAGCAAAACGCTCTCCAATACGGGCAACCATTTTGCTTTGATCAACTAAAACAATAAATTGCTTACTTGACCTTGCTAATAACTTTTCCCTTACCAAGTCAGAGCCTTGCCCTTTCAACAAGGTATTATCTGGAGACACTTCATCTGCACCATCCACATATAAATCTAAACTTTGAATCTGTTCAATTGAGGCTACAGACAAACCTAAGGATTTGGCTTTAATCATACTGACAACAGAACTTGCCACTAAAGTAACTTTCAGCCCTTCATTTTTTATTCGACTAGCCAGCGCTTCAATAAAACAATTTGCAGTTGATCCCGTCCCCAAACCAACGGTCATGTTATTTGTGACTATATCAGCAGCGTATTTTGCTACTTTTTCTTTATCATTCATTCAGCCCTCCTCAACTTAATTGGAAGAATAGGTTCCGCCTAAAAATACGGAACCTATAAATAATTTACTTATAACTGTTGAACTTTTTCCAACATTGCTTGTGCATGACCTTCATGAGAAACCCCATATAAAGCCTCTGCCAATACGCCGTCTTTAGTGATAATAAACGTTGATCTTAGAATGGCCATTTTCTTTACACCATTCTTTTCTTTTTCCTGCCATACATCATAGCTTTCACAAACCTCACCACTTTCATCTGCCAACAAATCTAGCTTTAGATCAAATTTATTGATGAAATCAACATGACTAGAACAAGAGTCCTTACTTACCCCTATAACCACTGTATCAAGCGCTGTAAATTTAGCAGCTAACGCAGTAAAGTCATTTGCTTCTATGGTACATCCAGGTGTGTCATCTTTTGGGTAAAAATACAGAATGACATTTTTCTGTCCTTTAAAGGAAGATAGCTCAATAACTTTACCATCTTGGTTTTTAGAACTAAATGCTGGTGCAATTTGATTATTTTCTAACATAAAAAATCTCCTAAGGATTATTTGATTGGCTACATCTGATTATTACTGAATTCTAGCCACATTAAAACCATAGATTTATTAGTATATTAAACAGGTTCTCCCTAGGAGCTACAAGATAACTTAGAACAGCCCGCTTTATGCCTAGCCCATTCTGGTCTTTTTACTGCAAACTCTTCTTTATCTACTTGCTCATCATAGGGGTGCCTCATTATCTCTAACAATTCATTGACTAATGAGTAATCACCCTGCTCTGCTTTATCAATTGCCAATTGTGATAAGTAATTCCGCAACACATACTTTGGATTGACGGCATTCATACGCTTTTCTTTATCAATTTGTTTAACACCCGCGTTCTGCAATCTAAGCATATATTTACGTAACCAGTTTGCAAAACGTAATTTATAATCATCTGTTAATGCATCTAAGCGATACCAAGCATCTAATATAGGCTCAAGCAACTGCTCATCTGCTAAAGTTTCGACTGACTCTTCCACATCCAGTAAAGCTAGTTTTCGGTAAAAGATAGTCATATCCGTTTCAGCTTCAGCCAATAAAGCCAGTAATTCAGAAAATAATTTAGCATCCGACTCTGGCTTAAATTCATTTAAGCCTAGTTTATTAGCCATCATGGTATTCCAACCTTTTTCAAAGGTTTCGTTATACATGGTTAATGCTTGCTGAAAAGGCTGTTCCTCTTCAACTAAAGGATAAATGGCATTTGCTAATTGTAATAAATTCCACAGAGCTATTTGTGGTTGCTGGCCATATCTGTATCGACGCTCACCTGCATCAGTAGTATTAGGCGTCCAGTCTGGGTCAAAATCATCTAACCAACCATAGGGGCCATAGTCAATGGTTAGACCTAAAATAGACATATTGTCTGTATTCATAACACCATGAACAAAACCAACACGCTGCCAATGTACAATCATTTCAGCTGTTGTTCGACATACCTCCTCAAACCAGCTGATATAAACTTGTTTATTTAATGACTTATTATTTTTTAATAAATGTGGAAAATCCGTACTAATCGTATAATCGACAAATTGTCGTAACACATCAATTTCACCTCTAGAAGTGAAAATTTGAAAACTTCCAAAGCGAGTAAAACAAGGAGCAACTCTACAAACCACGGCACCCAATTCTTTGCGTGGGTTACCATCGTAAAACATATCTCTAACGACCTCTTCACCCGTCAATATTAGACTTAAAGCTCTCGTAGTGGGTACACCTAAATGATACATTGCTTCACTGCATAAAAATTCACGCACTGAAGAACGTAATACAGCCAATCCATCTGCAGACCGAGAATATGGCGTAGGACCCGCACCTTTTAATTGCAGAGCCCAGCGTTGATTTTCTACATTAACTGTTTCCCCTAGATTAATTGCACGCCCATCTCCTAATTGCCCAGCCCAGTTACCAAATTGGTGTCCGCCATAACACATGGCATAAGGCTGCATCCCTTCTAAAATTTCATTACCAACAAAAACATTAGCAAATTGTTCAGACTCACAATCATCTGCTGTAATCCCAAGTTGCGTTGCCATTTCTTTGGAATAAGCCACCACAGTTGGCTTTGATACCTTTGCTGGCAAAACCTTTGAATAACAGGCTTCCATTACCTGCCTGCGATAATTACTTTCTTCAGAGTCAGCCGGTAATTGTTGAACAAATTGATTATCAAAAACCAATTTATTTAAGCCAATGGGGTTATTTATTTGTGAGGTCATTAGAATATCTTTTCAGTATCAATAATTGATATTATTTAGATAAACCTGTTTTATATCTACCTTAAATTTAGTACTGAATTTTTAACAACCTTACTTATTGATGAAACTAATAATAATTGATGTTAACTGTTCAGCCTTAGATGTCTTAAAAATATGCTGAGCATGCGCCTTACCATCAATCAACTCTAGTGCCTTTGGCTCAGCGGCTTTAATAAACGCAGATTTAAGCACTTTAGTTAGCCGCTCTTCCTTGCTAGCAATAAACAACAATTCTCCTTTTAAACTTTCTGGCTTATAAATGCGCGATGGAGACAACAGAATTAGCTGATCAATCTCATTATCTGCAGAATAAACACTGGCTTTTGCTGCAGCAATTGCTCCCATACTTGCACCTAATACTGTAACCTTGCTAACACCACTTTGTTTTCTTAAGTACCTAACACCCGCCAATATATCTTCATACAAAGCCTGAACCTTATCGCCTTGAGTTGATTTGTTATAGCCTCTAAAATCTATAGCTAGTACCGTAAAGTTTTCTGCAAGTAACTTTTGCTCAAATGCTCCCCAACTTTCTTTATTAAAAATAGCACCATGAGCCAATAAAACAGCATGGGAGCCACGCTGTTGATAATTAGCATAAATCGTTGCATTATCATTGGTGATAAAACTCACCTCTGTCGCCCAAGTTAATTGAGCCATAAAGGAAAGATATAACACTATCAATATCCGTAGCATCACTGCACCTCATGTAAAAAAAGAAAAATAAAATGTACTCAGGTCTTATTTTTAAGGTAATATTTTTTGACTATAAAACAAGATATTTGAGATGAAAAAATCTTTTATAAAAACCATCATACTCCTCATTCTTACTTGCACCAATTCAAATGCAGATGTTTCTGGAAAATCCATTGCTTATGCTTGTTATAGCTGCCATGGTGATAACTTAAACAATATTAATCAATCAAATACGTTATCTGCAGAAAAGTTAGAAAACAGCTTATTAGCATTTAAAACTGATAAAAAATATTCGACCATTATGAATCGTATTACTAAAGGCTTTTCTGATGCGGAATTAAAAGCAGTTGCCATTTACCTTACTGAATAAATTAAATGATCTCCAGACGACAATTTATTAAATTAACAAGTAGTGCTGCTGGGATTTTTGTTTCAGGTTGTCAAACAAAACCCTTTAAAACTACAACTGCACATATTGTAATTATTGGGGGTGGATTTGGGGGCGCTACTGTAGCAAAAACTATAAAAAAACTAGACCCAAGTATTCGCGTAACCTTAATTGAGCCAAAATCACACTATACAACTTGCCCGGGGAGTAACTGGGTTTTAGCAGGTTTAAAAAGCTTAAAATCACTGACCGTTTCCTATCAACAGCTTTCTAAGCAATACAATATCAAGTTAATAAAAGACAAAGTTACTTTTATTGATCCTTACAAACGTAGCATTACACTAAGTACAGCCGATAAAATTAACTATGATCGCTTAATTGTATCGCCTGGTATTGATTTTCGTTGGGATACTATTGAGGGGCACAATGAATCAAGCACGCACTTAATTCCTCACGCATGGAAAGCTGGTATTCAAACCCAGATATTGAATAAGCAATTACAAAACATGAAAAATGGTGGCAAAGTTATCATTTGCGCACCGCCCAATCCTTTTAGATGTCCTCCTGGCCCTTATGAGCGCGCCAGTATGATGGCTCATTACTTAAAACGTCATAAACCAAAATCAAAAATAATTATTCTTGATGCCAAGACTCAGTTTTCTAAACAAAGCTTATTTATGGAAGGCTGGAAAAAACATTATGGGTTTGGAGGCAGCAATAGTCTGATCGAGTGGCATTCAATTACTGACAATCCTGTTGTTAAAATTGATGTTAAAAACAAACGTGTGGAAACTGATTTTGGTGATACGTTTAATGCTGATGTTTTAAACTTTATCCCAACTCAAAAAGCAGCTCATATTGCACAGTCATCAGGGCTTTGTGATGAATCGGGATGGTCTCCAGTTAATCACAAAACAAGCGAATCAACTATACATTCGAATATACATGTCATTGGCGATGCTTCGATACAAGGCCCTATTCCAAAATCAGCTTTTGCAGCCAATGCAGAGGCCAAGGTTTGTGCATTGGCTGTTGTTAGCCTAGTTAATGACATTGAGCTGCTTGACCCGGTATGGATTAACACTTGTTACAGCTTAATCACCGCCGATCAAGGCATTTCTGTGGCAATGGTTTATAAGCTAAATCAACAAGGTAAAATAACCAAAGTGAAAGGCGCTGGAGGCATTACACCAAACAGTAAGGAAGAGATTCTATCCTTGGAAGCTAATTATGCAAAACAATGGTTAACTAATATTATTAGCGATAGCTTTAAATAATCTATCTAAAACCTTCGTTTTTAAAAATCATGTTTCAAAAGATAACATGGTTCCAAAAGTGTCTCTCCAATCTTGACTAAACTTTTCTACCGCAGGGTCAACAGCTGGATGATTAATCATTTGTATAGCCACATCAATGGGTAAAGTGATTGCACCTACGCCTAACTTCATCACTTCCATGACTTGCATGGTATTTTTAAAACTCGCGGGGAGTAATTTACAATCTAGCCCATTAATTGTGATTAATTTTTGTAAATCAGCAACTACAGCAATCCCATCGCCTCCTATAGTATCCATTCTATTAATATAGGGCGCTAAATAGTCTGCACCACATAATGCTGCAAGAACGCCTTGTTGACTACTATAAATAGCCGTCGCCAAAACAACTATTCCTCGTTTCTTTACTCTTTTAATGGCAGCCAAGCCTTTTTCAGTAGCTGGTATTTTAACCACCATATCAAAAGGCAACTTATCAATCTTAATGGCTTCATCTACCATTTCATCAACTGTTTGACTAACAACTTGCACATGAAAACGTGCACCATCAATAACTTGGTCTATTTCAGATAATGCTTGGCTAACACCTGTATCAGCATTAGCAAGTATTGAGGGATTTGTCGTTACACCTTTTACAGGAAGACAAGCATTTAAACGGCTAATCTGTTTTATATCAACAGAGTCTAAATATAATTCAATCATCTAATTTTTACCCCTTAATTATCGTCAATAATATCTTTTAAAAAATTCTCGGCTTTCTCAATTTGAGCATTCATCACTTCAATTTCTAAAGATAACACTTTTTTATAATCATCATTTGCACATTGGACTAGCTTTTTCCTAGTTTTATCTTGCTTTGCTTTTAACTTGATTAAAACAGTTTCAATTCCTTTAACCCTAGCTTCAGTGCTTGCTTTATCTGAATCAAAAAATGTTTGAAGTTTACTTAAAAGTTTTATTTTATTCATTACGTCACCTTTAATAAGCTGTCATAAATCAATAGTTCTATTCTGACTCTGGGTTTGATTGTACAAGTTCTGATAATTCCTGATCAGTTAACATAATTTCACGCTCCACCCCGATTGACTCAATCTCATGATTTACAAACACAGTCCCTGCCATACTGATTAAATTAGACTGAATATCATAAACATAAGCACTATCATTCATTAATGATGTACCCATTTCAGCAGAAATTTTACGCTCTCGAATTAAAATCTCTATATTTTCCATCATTTTTTTATTCTGATCTTTTAACTGCACTTTAAGCATATCTTGAGATAACAAAGGCAACTCACTGATATTTTCTTCAGACTTTGCTAACTCTAAATCACGTAATAAAGCTGCAATCTGATAACGTACTGTATCGTATTCTTGTTTTAAATACACATTATGAGACAAGCTACTTTTTTGTAAATTCTTTTGTAAATGTTTAGCCCCTTTTAATGCTTCCGCCAATTTTAAGTTTGCTTCTCTTAACCAGTACAATCGACCTGATTGCTCCATTTCCCACGTAAATCTTGCTTGACTAATAAACTCTATAATTGCGCTATAAATCCCTTTAAAATGTGTTAAATAGGCATCATCAAGATCATAACCAGGTAATTTGGGGTAGTGTTTTACAATATCAGTTAAAGACTGATTAGTGAAAACATCGCGTCTATGTAGACCAATAGTCTTTAATATTATATGCACAACATTATCATATAAATGTACTGTTTCTTGCCTTACCGCTTCCACGGCAGTATCTGGGTATTCTAATGCAGAGTCCATTAAAAACTTAGGCTTATCAACCGCCCCTGCTTTATCAATTAACACCCTTTCTAAGGTTCTAGCTAATAGATTGATAAACGGTAACATGATGATAATTCCAACAACATTAAATAATGTATGGAAGGTCGCCAATTTAAGCGTGTAATCATCATCAGCAATATCCACCATTTTACAAACCCAATCAACCGAATAAATAAATTGATCGATAAATAAAATAGCAACCATCGAGGTAAAAAGATTAAAAACCAAATGAGCGCCAGCCAAACGCTTACCTCTTATATCTGCACTTAAAGAGCCAAGAATAGCGGTCATGGTAGTACCTATGTTTGTTCCTATCGCTAAGGCTAATGAATTTTCGTAACTAATTTGGCCCGCTGCTAACGCCGTTATTATTAAAACCATTGCCGCGCCACTTGACTGAATAACCACGGTCATCACCACACCCAATGTAGCAAAAACCAGCAAGCCATAAACCCCCGTCATAGCATAATCGGATAAAGTTATTGTATCTTTAAAAGCATCAAACCCTTCCTTCATATAATGGATACCCAAAAACAAAAAACCAACACCCAGTAAAATAGAACCTAGTCCCTGCAAGTTTCTTGATTTTTGAATCTGGAATAACACACCAAATACCAGCATAGGCATTGCATAAGCAGATATTTTAACTTTTAAGCCAAAAGCAGCTACCAACCAAGCACCAGTTGTTGTACCTAGATTGGCACCAAAAATGATACCTATTCCTGCAGCTAAATCTAACAACCCAGCACTAATAAATGAAATCACTAACACTGACAATAAAGAGCTAGATTGCATCATCATTGTTGTAACCACACCAAAACATAAGCGTTTAGTTAAACTATTAGTGGCTGCTTTTAAAACTTTTTCTAGCATCCCGCCGGTAAATGATTTAAACCCTTGCTGTAGCAATATCATGCCAAATAAAAAAATCGAGACCCCAGCCACGATATCTTTAAAATTAGAGCTCAGCCAAAAACCATAGGATAGTAATAAAACAGTTAAAAACAGTATGCTATTTCTTATCATTATCAAAAAATCATTTTCTATTTTGGAAGATTACTATGTAAGTATAGCTTCCTCATTTTGTCATGCTATACATTAGTAATATTAAACCAGCTGATCTACTTGTCATCAATTGTATAAATAAATTTTTCAAGCAAATAACCCGACAAACCACCAATAAGCAACCATAACAAAGCATTTGCTATGCTGGTGTGTATTATAAATTGATGCCAAAGTTGATTCAAAGCGGCTATTGCTTGTGGATCTGTATTTACAAACCCATGTGTTTCTGGCTGAGGAGCGCCTATAAAATGTGGGATGAGTATTAATACAAACCCTATTATTTTATTGACTACAGAATGAAAAGCAATAAGCCAACATGACAAAGCAGTGACAACCACAGTAAATATCCACCAAGCTTGTCTTCCCTCAAGATACGCAGCTTCCATTCCTGGTATTTCAGGTAGTAATCCGACTGCAGGTGCAGCAAAAATTGTTATATAAGCGGCTCCCCCCCAAGCAAATCCTTTTATTATGTTTATTGAGGGTTTAGTTGTCATCACACTCAATAATATTAAAGCATAAGCAAAACAGAGTAAAAAATTTGTAGCAAAACTCCATGAATGTCTTTCTAAACCATCTTCTGGAGCCCAAGCTTCCGCTTCAGCATGATCAGTCATTACTTCTGCAACTTCATAAACTTCTGAACTAACAATTATAGGCGTAATAAATATTGCTTGATAAGCACTAAAAATGCCCCCTACAACAATCGCGATAAAAAAAGCAGATAAAACTAGGTTTCTAAAATACATAATGATATTTAATATCGATAAGTTAAAATGGCTCGAACTTGATGCATATCAGGTTCTGAATTTTGATCATCAACGACTGCGTATATTAACTCAGTGCTGAGGTTTTCTTTCCAATTGATGTTAATAAAAAGATTAAGTTCTTCTTTATTATATTTTTTGCTATTTGCAGCATTAAACTTCCCTGCTGCTGCACCAAGATCGATAAAGTTATTTATATTATATTCAATGCTTAATAATATACTTTCTGTATCTTTACCACTTATTGCATCAAGCGTTTGATCTTCTAAAGAAGTAAAAAAGGGCCCTCCCCCTACACTTGCTACCGCCCCGGTGTTACCAAAGTTTTTATTGTACGCCGAGGTAAAGGTAATATCTGTCCATGAAATTGCAAATAGAAAACCTACAGTATGAGCATCAACATTACCCAAGCGTGAATTAGCAACATCGTGTCCCCAGTCATATTGAAACCCAAAACTATAAGAAACAGTGTCCGTTAACTCTCTACTATAAATAAGTTCTGTATAAAAAATGGCAATGTGATCAGGTATTAGATAAAACCAGGTATCCATTATCATATTATCCTGCTGATAATTAACCCAACTTAACCATGCACCATTAGAGTTACCACCTAGTGCTTCTCCAATGGAAACAAATTGAGAGGCATTTGCACCATTTTCCCAGCCTGAAGTTTCACGTACAAAACCAGCACCAAAATACAATGCATCAGAATAATGATAATCTAATAAGTAAGCTTCATATAAATTAGAAATCATCCGTAAATCATCACCGTCTAAATGTGGTGAATCAAAATTCTGCCGCCCTAGGTGTGCTTCAAATTTATCATAAGTGAGGGTTAAAACAGCTTCACCAACAATAAGATAACTATCTTTCTGCTGATTAAAAAAATCACCTTGGATATTTAGATCATTATTGCTGTTAAAACCAGGATCAATTGATGCAAAGAGACCAATATGAGCCTTGATAAATGAATTTAATTGATAACCACAACCTAATTCACCTGCAATAGCAGAAGCTGATTTGTGATCTGTCTGAATAAACCCAGTCCGTAGATAACCACTACAACCATAGTATTCTTCATCATGCTCAACGGCTTGGAAGAAATCAGTCTCATCAGGGGATTTAAAGTTGAATGGTTTATCACCCTCTTCGTTACCATGAAGATGAGCATAAACAGGAGTTACTGAAAAAAACAGTAATATTATAGATATTAAATTAACCATTGGGTCCTCTGCACCACCCGTGCATATAGATAAAAATACAAGGGTAGAAATACAGATAGACAAGATTAACTTGTATATCGAAAGCAAAGCCCACCGCTGCAACGAGAGACTTTCAGGCAGGTATCCGGACTTATAAGTGGTTGATTTTAAAAACAACCCAAAAAATCGCCTTCCCATATAAATACAGTGGCTACTGATTTTTCTTAACTTATCTACCGTTGCGGGGGCAGTGTCGGCATTGTGATAATTCTATCACTCACCAACTTCCCATTTAAGATACTGTTTTAATTAAACAACATCACCAGAAAGAATAGGCGGATTATAAACACCTCTACCCCTAATCACAAATAATTATTATTCATTCAAGATAATAGCCAACCACCTACCTAGTCGCAGATATCGTAATTAGAAGTTTGAATTGATTTAATGATTATAGCGTTGCATAATCCAAGAAAGCCTAGCTAAAAATTATGGAGCGCAATATTCCATAATCAACTGCTTTCCAAGGCAACCTACATTAATCCTCTTCGCCACTTGAAATATACAAACCTATAAGGAAAATCATGTCAAAGAAACGTATTTTAATAGTAGGTGGTGTGGCTGGTGGAGCAACATGTGCCACCCGTATTCGACGCTTATGTGAGCATTGCGAAATCGTAATTTTTGAAATGGGGTCTTATGTTTCCTTTGCCAATTGTGGACTGCCCTACTTTATTGGCGATGTCATTGTTGAAGAAGATAAATTACTGGTTGCTACACCCGCTCTGTTTAAAAATCGTTTTAATATTCAGGTCTGTACCGACAGTGAAGTCACCTCCATAGACCGAGAAAATAAGACTATTGTTGTTAATGACTTACTCAGTGGGAAAAATCGTGTTGAGCATTATGATTCTCTGGTTCTTTCAACAGGCGCGGCTGCAGTTTGGCCTGATATTGAAGGCGTTGACTTACCCGGTATTTATGCTTTACGTACCATTCCTGATAGCCGAAAAATTCGTGCGGCATTAGATAATATTAAACATGCAGTTGTGATGGGCGCTGGTTACTTAGGATTGGAACTCGCTGAAAATCTAAAAAAACGAGATATTGAAGTCACCCTTCTACAGTCATCAAATCAATTGATGCCTACCCTTGATAAAGAAATGGCCAGCTATGTTGAAAAACATATTAAGCAGCATGGAATTACTTGTCGATTAAACAGTAAGGTCACCTCCTTTCAACAAAACTCCGATCAAACCTTAAACTTAAACCTAGCAAATGACCAAGCCATTACAGCTGATGCGGTAATGATTTCAGTAGGTGTAAAACCCAGAGCCCAGTTGGCGGAACAAGCAGATTTAGAAATTGGCGAGCATGGCGGTGTGCGTGTAAATGATCATATGCAAACCAGCGACGAAAATATCTGGGCTGTAGGTGATATGGTTGAAGTTCGCCATGTTATCACCGGTGAATGGCATTTATTTCCATTAGCAGGCCCAGCTAATCGTCAAGGCCGCCTTGCTGCAGCACATATTGTTGGACATGAGTTTGCAGGTGCTTCGGCTGATATGCGTTATCGTGGGGTTCAAGGCACTTCTGTTTGTGGTCTTTTTGGACTAACAGTGGCAACAACGGGTGTTAATGAAAAACAATTAAAAAAAGCTGGCTACACAGACTATGAAAAAGTCTATCTGCACCCCAGCAACCATGTTGGCTATTACCCTGGCGCTAAACCTATTCATATGAAACTTCTTTATGATAGCAAAAGCGGCAAGGTTTTAGGCGCTCAGGCACTAGGAGAGGCTGGTGTGGCTCGACGTATTGATGTTATCTCATCCTATATTCAGATGAATGCCACTGTTTATGATCTTGAAGAAGCTGAACTATGTTACGCCCCCCAATTTGGAGCAACTAAAGACCCTGTTAATCTAGCTGGTATGCTAGCAGCCAACCATTTACGTGATAATCACCCTTTAGCTCGCTGGGAAGAGTTGATGGAAAGTCATGTGCAAGTAGTTGATACAAAAGATCAAAATGATGCGGATCAATTACTGGCATTAATCTTGGATGATCCTTATCAACAAGCCCAAATTGTCGATGTACGCACAGTCGCTGAATATGACAACAAACATATCCCCAATGCGATTAATGTCCCTTTAGATTCATTAAGGGAAAGATTAGATGAATTATCCCGTGAACGTGAGGTTTGGGTGGTTTGTGGTGTCGGTCAACGCGCTTATACTGCGACACGAATTTTGCAACAAAATGGCTTCCGTGTTAAAAACTTATCTGGGGGCATGCAAACCTATCATTCTTATTTAGAATAATCTACGCAAAAGGAATAAACATGGAACAGGCCAACAGCTTTAATAACTTCTCAATAGCTCATCAGCTAAAGTGCCGTATTCGTATTCTTGTGCCTAGTTTATGTAAGGAAGAAGAGCGTACCCATATTTTAATAATCTTATTACTAAAACGACAAGGTATTGATAATGTTAAAGTGGTTCCAGCAATAGGTTCAATTACCATTATTTTTGATCCTACCGTCCTCCCTGTAAATAATCTACTTATTCTGCTTGATTCAGTGATACATAATTTAGGATTGAAGCCACTTTCCTCAATTAATGCGCTTCAACATAAAAACAAACATAAAGATCAACCACTACAAGATATTGTCTTTGGCATCAGTGGTATGAGTTGCGCATCCTGTGCACTATTTCTTGAAATGCTGCTACAGCGTCAAGCTGATATTGTTAAAGTCAGTATTAATTATGTTTCAGAAACAGCTCGTGTTACTGGCTACCTAAACAATAGAGAACTGTTTAAAATTGTGAATGATAATGGTTATCAAGCTTTTTCTATTGATACATTAGAAGAACGGAAACTATTATTCGATTTAGAAAAACAACACCTCTTGTCGACAGAATCACACTTAAAAATGCTAGGATTTTTAAGTTTACCCGTCGCCTTACTCAGTGCCTTTGGTGGTCAATCACGCTCTGTATTATGGCTTCAGGCATTATTGGCTACACCTGTCGTTTTTTTTGGTGGCCGTGATATATTCAAAAAAGCAATCGCTCAAACTAAACAAGGCTCTGCCAATATGGATAGCCTTATTGCATTAGGTGTTGGAGCGGCCTATAGCTATAGTATTCCTGCATTATTCAAATCAACTCGTCATGTTTATTTTGATGCGGCAACAGCAATTATTGATTTTGTCTTTTTTGGCCGTTATTTGGAAGAATTAGCAAAAAACAAAGTAGTTAAAGATATACGTACACTAGTCAACCTACAACCACAACAAGCTACTTTACTAAACAATAACCAAGAAACGCTGGTTAATATTGAAGATATTGCTATAGGTGATATCTTATTAATACGTCCTGGTGAAAAAATCCCTGCTGATGGCATTGTTGTTAATGGTTTATCAAGTGTTAATGAATCAATGGTTAGTGGTTCTAATACTCCTTGTATTAAAGAAACTGGGCATCAGGTTTTAAATGGCTGCATTAATGGCAGTGGTGCATTGGAAATTAGAATTACAGCAACAGGTAAAGATACCATTTTATCTGGCTTGATTCATATGGTTGACCAAGCTCAAGCATCCAAATTATCTATCCAGTCAACAGTTGATCGTTTTTCTGCCATCTTTGTACCCTCAATTATTGTCTTATCTGCTGCAACCTTTGGTGGATGGGCATTAAGTGGTGAAAAATTGGCTCATGCAATGGCTAACGCCATAGCCGTCATGCTTATTTCATGCCCATGCGCATTAGGACTAGCAACACCAGCAGCCACCATGGTTGGGACAGGTCGCTCAGCACGTAAAGGAATTTATATCCGTAATGGTGAGGCACTAGAAACAGCAGCCAGTATTGATACCGTTATTTTTGATAAAACAGGCACCATTACCGAAGGCAACGCAAAAGTAACTGAGCTATTTAATATATCTAAACTAGATGATGAAGACGTCATTCAATTAGCTGCATCGGCTGAATTTAATTCAGAACATTTTCTTGCTCAGGCCATAGTTCGCTACGCTAAACAGAATAATATTGAATTATTAAAGTCTTCTCGTTTTTATAGCATGCCAGACCAAGGAATACGTGCAACGGTAGCTGATAAAAGCATTTTTTTAGGAAACGAGCAATGGCTAGAAAAACAAAAAATAAATATAGAAAACTTACAGTCGACTGCAAAAAAGCTGTCTGACCAAGGTAAAACTTTAATTTACCTTGCCGTTGATCAACAAGCTGTTGGCTTATTTGCCCTTACTGACCCTATCAGAGAAAATGCTGAATATATTATCAATAAGCTACACCAGCATGATATCAACACACTGATGGTAACGGGTGATACACAAGCGGCAGCTGATCATATCGCTCAACAAGTTGGAATAGAAAAGGTTATAGCCACGGCTACTCCAGATAAAAAATTACAAATTATTAGAGAGTTACAGCATCAAGGACACCAAGTTGCAATGATTGGAGATGGCATTAATGATGCACCTGCCCTTGCCGCTGCAAATTTGAGTCTGGCAATAGATAAAGGCACTGATATAGCCATTGAATCATCAGACCTTATTCTTCTGCATGGCGATATCGCCAAAGTATATGATGCCATTACTCTAAGTTCTGAAACATTGGCTAATATCAAACAAAATCTATTTTGGGCATTTGCTTATAATACCGTCGCTATTCCATTTGCAGTAGCAGGGAAACTAAGTCCAACGGTTGCATCAGCAACAATGGCTTTAAGCTCAGTTTCTGTACTTGCTAATTCACTGCGTATTAATAAGAAATAAGCCAATAAAAACACCGCCTTTTGATTTTTTGAAATTAGAGCAAACTACTTATTATGTATGTTAAGCTGACAGAAAGACAAAGATGATGTCAAAGCCCAATAAACTGGAAAATATTAATTAATATTCTCTGTGTGGGTAAGTTCTCGGTTTTTATAATGATTTTTTTGCTGATAAAACACTGAAAACTTGGCCGTACAGAGTTTAGATTCTGGAAGGTGCAATATGTCAAATACACATTCAAAAACTGACCCTGACTATTTAATTGTAGGTAGTGGACTAGCTAGCCTATCTTTTGCTGCATTAATGGCTAAGGCAGGGAAAAAAGTTAAAGTTCTTGAGGCTCATGAATTTCCTGGGGGCTATGGACATACTTTTGTAGAGGGCGAAAAATATCGCTTTAATGCTCAATTACATTATGTCTGGAACTGTGGAGAAGGACAAACAGTTAATATGTTTCTCAAAAAACTAGGCATTGAGAAAACAGTAACATTTGAACAATATGACCCTAATGGTTTCGACCATATGCGCATACCAGGGTATGCATTGAATATTCCTTCCAACAAGGACGAGTTATCTCAACGTCTATCTAATCTATTCCCTGATCATACCGAATCATTTCAAAAATTTATTAGCGAAGTATGGAAAACTGCAACTGAAATAGAAAAACTTCCAGAATCATTAGGTTTTTCATATGTAATAAGCCATCCATTAAAAAGTCAGCATTTATTTAAATACCGTAACTCGACTCTACAAGATGTATTTGATACTTTTAAACTTCCACTAGAAGCGCAAACTCTCTTAGCTCTACAATGGCCAGATTTCTTATTACCACCGGGTAAATTATCATTCTTTGCATGGGTCACGCTGTTTACAGGTTATTGTCGAGGGGCTTATTACCCAACACATCATTTTGAGCACGTTATTAATTCGTTGGTTAAAGTGATTAAAGATAATGATGGCGAAATCATTTATCAACAAAGAGTCACTGACTTCATACTCGATAAAAACAGAGTAACAGGCGTAAAAACAATTGATGTAAATGACCATACTGTATTACGAGAATATCAAGGACACGATGTTATTTGTAATATTGATCCAAAACGTGCGGCAACAATGATAGGAATAGATAAGTTTTCCAATTCCATACGTAACAAACTTGAATATGATTATTCACCTTCAAATTTTGTGGCATATTGCGTCGTTAAAGATATTGATTTAAAAGATTTTGGCTTTGGTAACTGGAATTTATTTCATAGTGAACAAACAGACCTAAATAAATCTTTCGATGATATGTATGATCGAGCTGATTACTCTGCTCCCAGTTTTGTGATGACAACTCCAGGTTTTCTTAGCGACGATAATAGTGATTGTCCTGAAGGCGAACAAATCATTCAATTTTTAACGGTAGCAAACTATCACTTTTTTCATGACTTAAAAATTCGTGATGCCAGTGCCTATCGAAAAATGAAAAAAGAAATATTTAACGCTATGGTGGATATTGTTGAGCAACGATATATTCCAAATTTTCGAGATCATTTAGTTTTTAAAATGTTAGGAAGCCCAACAACTAATGAAAGTTTTTGTGGCAGTCCTGAAGGAAACTCTTATGGATCAAATATAACGCCCGCTAATTTTAATGCTGAACGATTAGACCACAAAACATCCCTCGATAATTTTTACTTTTGTAATGCTTCATCAGGAGCGCCCAGCTTTACAGGAACGATTGGAACAGGTTGTAAGTTGTACGAAAAGTTAGCTAATGATCAAGTCTTAAACAAAAACAAGTCATGAAGATTGCTATTATAGGAGGTGGCGCAGCCGGTATGACAGCAGCTCATCTACTTGATAAAACTCACGACATCACTTTGTTCGAAAAACAGCCCATTCTGGGTGGGAACATCCGGACATTAAACAAGAATGTAGCTTGTGATTCACTGGATCAGAATATCACCTTAGATAATGGAGTGATAGAATTTCAGCGTGATTACTTCCCCAACTTTCATAAACTAATGCATAACCTTCAAGTGCCACTGGAACATACCCCCATTTCTAGTGAACTTTTTCTGGCTAATGACCGCTATTACAAATCTACAGGCGCTATTCGCTACGGTTGTAAAACAAAATGGGAAAAACTTAGTGAAAGCCTCAATCTAGCATCCATTATATTCTCATACTTAAATGTATATGCCAGAATGCATTTTGCAAATCAAAATTCGATACGTAACCGCCCTGTTTCTGATTATTTAGGAAATAATATTAGTGCTAGATGGCTAAAAATGTTGCTGATGTACGCTTACTCTATGCCTTATAAAAAGATTGATGATTTTCCTGCAGAAATAGCGATTCCCTTGTTAGCTCACTCTGGTATGAATACAAAGTGGGAGCGTATTGTTGGTGGCGTTTATAGCTACATTGAAAAAATATTAATGCAGTTTTCTGGTTCAATCCACTGTAATGCAAATATTATAAGCGTTACTCGTGATTCATCTGGTGTTGAAATACAACTCATTAATGGCGATCAGTATCATTTTGATAAAATCATTTTTGCCACTACGCCTGACCAGATATTAACCTTATTGAAAGACCCTACAGAGAATGAAATCAAAAGATTTAAAGATTGGAAATTGAATACTATCAATACAATCATTCATACCGATACTTCAATATATAAACACTTCGGCGTGACTTATTTCAGTGAATTTGATTTGTTCCAAAATAAAAACAATGAAGACAGTGGCTACAATGCCTATTTAGATCGCTTATGTGGTTTATCTACTGAAGACGATATTAATTTTAGTCTTGCTTACAATATGGAACAGCATATAGCCCCCGATAAAATCATTGATACTCAGCAGCATAATTCACCAATGTACAATGTGGAGGCAATTCGCTATCGACAGGAAATTCTACAAACCAATGGTGAAAATCACACCTACCATGCAGGCGCCTATCTTTTTGAAGGTTTGCATGAAGGCGCAGTTACATCTGGTTTTGTAGTGTCTGAACTTTTGGGTGGGTTACGTTTATAACAATACTAACTCAGACCAGATCATATTTACTAACCATAAAATCAATTCCAGGTTGCAAGGTTTCTCGCCATAATTTTTCTGTTTTCGTATCAAAAACAGGATCAATAGCCTTTGCTGTTGTAAGCAAGCTATCTAACCACAGAGAATAAAAATAAGGCTTTATATTGAGGTTATTTTTATTGTGCTTTTCAGCTATTGTTGAAAGCAAATCTGGTTCATCATTATTAGCTCTACTCATATAAACCAAAGAAGTCATAAGCATCGCTTTTTGAGTACCCATATCAGTATCTTTGAATAGTAGGCTTACTTCTTCTGAACTTGAAAGAAAAACCTCATAAAACTGATCCAAAAAGAAAGGGTCATTTATACAACGCTCAAAGCTTGCATTAAATTTTGTCGAAGGGTTTTCTTGCTTCATATTAAACTGTCGATGTTTATCATTTTTTGGTAATTAAAAAAGGGATGAATAAGCTTTTAAACAATCATGCCCCAAATATTTTTGGCAAAAAGAAAGGTCTGCAGAAAACCTACAGACCTTTCATTCTATTTATACAGTTTGATTCTCTTTCAAAACCATCAAAATAAAAATTTCTGACATTATACTTGATTTCACTAGATGAAAGATCATTTCAATTTACTTCATTAGCAACACGGGCAGACTAGGCGTGTTTAATTCTAATGTTTAAGTTATCTCCCTACTATAAAACAATGCTTTAAAATACAGCCATAAACCACATCAATTTCCTAAAATGAATTCCCTTAAATATTTAAAAAACTACCCACCAACTGTTATTGATCAAGTACACAACCTTATTAAGTCTGATAAATTATCTGAGCTACTTTTAAACAAGTACCCAAGTAGTCATAAAATCAGTAACAACAAAGCACTTTATACTTTTGTTATGGATCTAAAGAATCAGTTTCTTAGGCAATCAAATCCATTAAGTAAAATTATTTACGATGACAAAATTGATGTTATTCATCATGCTTTAGGACTACACTCCTTTGTCTCTCGCGTTCAAGGGAACAAATTAAAAAGCAAAAATGAAATACGTATCGGCTCTGTTTTTAAAAGAGTACCCATTGAATTCCTAACAATGATTGTTGTTCATGAATTGGCTCACTTAAAAGAAAAGGAACACAACAAAGCTTTTTACAAACTATGTATGCATATGGAACCTGAATATCATCAGTTAGAGTTTGATATGCGGCTATATCTAACTCATATTGATCTAGTAGGAAAACTATACTGATTTCATGTTAATAAAACACCTTGAGTTTCTCCCCTTCTTTCTATTGCTAAAAAGGCGTGTGAGAAGCAAAAGTGTTGTAAACTCTTTGCCATTAAATTACTAAATGAAACAACTTAGATGCTAAATCAGATTAAATTATTTTTTGACCAACATATTACTTTTTCTACAGAAACAATATTACCAGAAGAAAGTCTTCATTTAGCCTGTGCCGCATTATTTATAGAAATGATGCACATGGATGATAAAGTGCATGCAAATGAATACGATACTATTCTAAAAAGTATTAGTACAAATTTTTCACTATCCACAGAAGAAGCAAATACCTTAATTGTTTTAGCCACTCAAGAACAGAAACAAACAACTGATTACTACCAATTTACCTCTTTAATCAATAAAGGCTTTTCTCAAGAACAAAAAACCACCGTTATTAAAACTTTATGGCAAATCGCTTATGCTGATGGTGAGTTAGATAAACACGAAGAATATATGGTTCGAAAAATGGCTGATTTACTTCATGTGCCTCATTTGGATTTTATAAAAACCAAACATCAGGTAATTGATGGCTAAAATTCTTTCAATTTTCACAGCCACATTTTTATCTTAAAACTACTTATTTTTAAGTATAGGAGTGGCCTATTAGCATTCCCAGCATAAGATAAAGTTCGTCTTAGTCGTGATGATGCACTACGACCAAGACAAAACCGATTAGGGCAACCTTTAATTTAACCCACTAACAATAAAGCAACTCTAATCTATAGTCTCAATCCAGCGACAGCGCTTATTAACAATATCAGCCGTTGTTTCTTTATTACCTACTCCCTTTGCAATTAATGCAACCACACGATCGTCAGTGTCATAACCAACATGTGCTTCCATAGGGTTCGCAAGTTTCCCCATACCAAAAACATCATAAACAAAAGCGATATTAATATTAATATTAGTTACATCAATACATAACCTAGAGTCTAAATATTTATCTACAAACCGAGGCGGAATTGCATAACTTAGTAAATCATTTGGGTCACTAAAGGCGATAATAGGTGTTTTAGTTAAAATACGTTCCGAATATTTCTCACCTTGCTCACTACAATATTCAGATTTCTGCCCACTTACTTCCGGTAATTTACGGCCCAATTGAAGCATGGGTAATTGGTTAGACATCATATAAATAGGGATAGTTTTTTCCCTAAGTGCATTTTTTACACTGATATTTACTTTACGATGCTCTGTTCCATTACTTAAAAAATCAGCAATACGCTGCATGCCATCAATAGCAATACGACTCCCTAAACTATGGGAAACAAAAGCATATTGATCATTATTAATAGAGCTAACATCAGGTGTATTACAAACAGCTTTGGTGTCTGTAGGTAAGTCATCCCAACTTCCAGATGTCATCCAGCAAAATGATTCAGAAAAAGAAGTTAAAATACTCTTTCTACTCTCTCCTAAATAAATAATCGGATCAGGCCCGGTATCATTTGAAAATCGCTTCATTAAATCATTAATTTCAGCTCTTCTAAATGAATATTCACCTGAATTATCATAAGCCAGAACATCTTTTTCTTTAACTGTAATATCTGACCAGCTTAGCTCATAAAATAAAAACTCTTTAGTTTTCTGTTTATTTAAATAACGTCTTATTCGCAAATTACCAAGTGGTTTTTCTGGATTATTTCTTGAGCTAAGTTGTATGTTTTTATGTTTTTTTGAGGTTACAGACAAATCTAATTCTTTGGCTAATTTTTCATAAAACTCTGTTGAATAGCCAGGTTGATGATCCCCAACACCATGTACCATCAAGACTTTAACTTTTCCATCATTTTGTATTAGCTGAGAACTTAATCCAGCAAATTTCTCACCCCATACCTCACAAACACGCGTATCGTCCGTATCCTCTTTCTCAAGAAAAGCTTCAGCGATGCCTTTACCAAGACTTGAACACCCCGAAAGCAATAAGCTGGCTAAACTTATAATTATTAATACTCTATTTTTTATTATATTTTTCAATCTAAACTCCTAACACGCTCACTCAGTAAGTCCATTTCATCATTGATAAAAATAGATTAAACAGTTCTATGCTATATTAAAGGGATATTACCTACCTATATATAATAGGCAATGCACCATCATATCATTTTAAATACTAGGCAACTTATTTTGAAAACTAAATTAGCAGGAATTTTATTTCTAGCGACCTTTACGGGTTATACACATGCCCAAGACCTTGTTGAAACCTATCAATTAGCGCTTCAAAATGACCCTATTTTGCAACAAGCATACTTAAACCAATACTCTGTCGGTGAAACTAAAACTCAAAGTATTGCCAATATGCTACCTACAATTTCTGCTACTGCAAAATCAAGTAGAGACCGTATTAATAGCAAAAAAGCAAATTTCCAAACGGCAGGTACACAAAATTATTGGAATCATGTGTTTAGTGTGAACTTAACTCAACCTGTTTTTCATTGGGATCACTGGATACAACTGGATCAATCAAGCAATAGAATAGCCAAAGCTGAAGCTGATTATCAAGCACAGAGACAAATCCTAATTGTTAAAACAGTTGAAGCTTATTTTAATATCTTAGCGGCTCAAGATAGCCTAGGTTTTTCTATTGCCGAGCTGGAAGCGATTAATAAGCAATTAGAACAAGCTCAACAACGGTTTGACGTTGGTTTAATTGCTATTACTGATGTTTATGAAGCACAAGCAGGCTATGACCAAGCACTATCAAATAAAATTGATGCAGAAAATAGCGTAGATGACAGCAAAGAAGCCTTACTTGAAATTATTGGTGAAATTGACCTAGATTTATTAGCACTTTCTAAAACAATAAATCTATCACCTCCCACACCCAATAATATTTCTGAATGGACAAAAGTTGCTGAAACTAATAATTTACAAATTATCTCAGCCCTTAATCAAGCAGAGATAAGCAGAAAAGATGTTTCACTACAACAATCGGGACATATTCCAACACTGGATATTATTGCAAGCTATGGCGTTTCAGATGTTAACAGCAGCTTTGGTTCTCGTGGAGATACACAAAGTGTAGGCTTACAATTCAACCTCCCCATTTTTCAGGGTGGAATGGTAAGCTCACGCGCAAAACAAGCTAAATTCGATCATAAAATTGCTAAACAAAATTTATTAGCAACTAAACGGTTTGTTAAACGTGAACTTAGAAATTCATTTCGAGATATAAACTCAAGCATTAACCGTGTACATGCACTTAAAGCAGCTGTTGCCTCCGCGAAAAGTTCTTTAGAAGCCACACTAGCAGGCTCAGAAGTAGGAACACGTACCATGGTAGATGTACTAGCTGAACAAAGAAACCTATATCGTGCAAAAAGAGATTATTCAAGAACCCGTTATGATTATTTAATTAGTGGAATTAAATTAAAACAAGCCGCCAGTAGCTTAACTGAGCAAGACTTGGAATTGATTAATCAATATTTGCAAATCTAATTGCATATATAGATACACGCTTCCCTCAATGCATTAAGAGCTCATTTGAGCGCAGTGCTTTAGAGACTGTGAATGTTGATACATCCAGCTTGACCTAAAAGAAAAACTCTAAGTTAGCTCAATAGAATTGAGCCACAAAAAAAGCCTGATAGTTTCTATCAGACTTTTTGACGTTAAGGGATAAACAAATCCAATAAAATCCGCTCTTCCTTTCGCCTTGAACCTTTAGTCTTGTGCCTGATCTTATACCTCTACCCCCAACAAATCCACAACCTTAGCATTCCTAACGCCAACAACTTTAATCCCCTTTCTAATCTTAGCCGTATAATGCTCATGCAAATGGCCATGAAACACCTGTTTAACGCCCATGGCTTCAGCTAATTGATCAATTGCAATAAAGCCATGTTTATGACTTTTGGGGGCTTCGTGAGTAACTAAAATATCAGCTTTTAATTTTTTTAATTGTGCCCATTCATCATGCCAAATAGCAGATTGATATTTTAGTGATAATTCGGAAGATTCATTATGTAAAGAAGATACTTGAAGAAAGTGCTTTTTACTCCGCCATTTTGGTGAATAAGGTGGATACCAAACTCTACCTAAAAAAATACCGCCTAAGCCAGCAATTCTAAGCCCAGCTATTTCAACAACATTTAAATGTAAATTTTGCCCAGCTAATTGTGAAGTAAAAAGATTGTGATGATGTTCAGGTGGCTCAAAATCATGATTTCCAGGTATCCACCAAATTTTGGTCTTACCGATTATTTCTTGGATATAGTCTTGTAGCGGTTTTTTTAAATCATAATCACCCAATAAAATAACAGCTTCAGGTTGATATTTTTTTACAGCAGAAATCACAGGATCAAAATCTCCATGCGGATCACCTACAAATAAAATATTCCTTTTTTCTGTCATTTTTTTAGATAGTTTGATATCTGTTTACTAAAGATATAGGCTCATAATATACACGGCTTTTTCTCTTAGCCCTCCCATTGCTGGGGAGGGTTGGGTGGGAATAATTTAAATTAATCTTTTTTTTGTTCTTATAAAAAGATTAAGAAGCATAATTTTAAACCTCCTCACCCAACCCTCTCCAGCAGGAGAGGGCTAAAAGCAAGCTATTGTAGATTACGTATTGACGTAATCTATTGCTTTAAATCCACACTGTAGATGGAAAAGCTTGAACTTTATTGCTGTTTTGAGGCAATCAGTTGAAGTTTATTTAGCCGTGAAAGTTTTTTTATTTCCATTTCTCGCTTACTTGCTGTACTTCTATTATGTCCGCTCTCTTGATAAACCAACTCTTTGGGCTGCCTGCCTCTAAAATACTTTGCACCTTGTTGCTGACTATGTTGTTTATATCGCCTTTCTAAATCAGTTGTAATACCTGTATAAAGACTATCATCAGAACAATGAATTATATAAACGAACCATGCTCTCATAGTTTTTTAAGTATTAATAACTAGATTATAGTAAGTAAAACAAATTTTTAATCTTCGTCAGTACTTTTATTACCAACTTTTAAATTAAAAACCACAGCACAAGCTGCTGCAACAACAATATACGCATACCGTGCTATCCACATAAGCATAGTATCTCGGCTATGCATAGCCGCATCTTTAATACTTGGATTTATTGCAACAGTCCAAAGTAAAGAAACTATAAAGTAAACTAAAAAACCTGCCATTGCCCAATGCAATGGATTTCGACCATTGGCTGTATTATAAAACCACACCATAATCAAAATAGCTGCTACTGAACCAATAATCATACTTTATTACCTCTAAGGTTTTATATCTCTATCACCGTATCTTATCTATACTCTATAAAAAATAAAACCCTTAGTTTGACATGGGTAATATTATTTATAGTTTTAGTAAGTTTTAGATTGTTTTTCAATGTTCCCTGACTCAATAATCTGCCCAAAACTAATTCCGCCATCGCCACAAGGCATATCTTTATGTAGATACACTTCAAAGCCTTGCTGTTCTAGCTCAAATAGAGACTGTTCGGCTAACAGCCTATTTTGAAACACCCCACCTGAAAGTCCAACAGTTGAAATATTATATTTTTTTCTAATCGCCTGCGCTTGAGTGATGATAGCTGAAACTAAGCTGGCATGAAAAACCGAACTTCGCTCAGCTACGCTTACTTTATTATCCATTAACAAAGGTACAAGAGGTCCCCAGTCACTAATCAAGATGCCCGTCGAATTCTGAGTAAGAGGTAATGAAATAGCTTCGGCACCCGCTGTGCTGATAGCTTCCATTTGCATAGCAACATGCCCCTCATAGCTTGAGTACTGTCCTATCCCTATAAGAGCTGCTGCTACATCAAATAGTCGACCGACTGAACTGGTTCGTGGACAATTAATATTTTGTTGCCAAGCATGTTTTAATAATGAAACATCATGGCTACAGTCAGACCACTCTAACCCTTGTTCCCAACAAACAGATAAGGCACAACGCCAAGGTTCTCTACTTGCCTTCTCTCCACCAAGCAAGGAAAAAGGCCTGAACGATGCCGCACGCTGCCAATGTCCAGGCGAACCTACTAAAGTCTCCCCTCCCCATACAGTCCCATCTTCGCCATAACCTGTACCATCCCAGGTAAAAACCATCATTTTCTGATCTAGATCATGCTCACCAGCTAAGGCTGAGGCATGAGCGTGATGATGATAAACAGGTACTATGGGTAAATCCTGTCTTTTAGCCCAATGGCTGGAATGATAAGCAGGGTGGGCATCACAGATGATAGCTTCTGGTTTAACACCATAGAGCGCAGATAAATCAGTCATCAACTGTTCAAATACCTGAGCACTTCGAAGTGAACCTAAATCACCAATATGTGGCGAAATAATGACTCGATCATCGAAAGCTAAAGCCACGGTATTTTTTAAGTCTGCCCCGACTGCCAATAAAGGCTTTTTAAGTTGAAATGCTAACTTTCGTTCAATTGGAGCTAAGCCACGGCCAAGGCGAATCGGACGCATTTTCTTGGCAATCCGTCTAAAAACAGAATCATCTGCCGGACGCTTTATAGGCCTATTATGATGCAGAAATGCATCCGCTACAGACCCTAGTCGCTGCTCCACATCAAGCTCATTTGTTAGTACCGGTTCGCCTGTTAAATTTGCAGAGGTTGCAACCAGGGGAGAAGCATAATCATTCATTAATAAGTGATGTAACGGGCTATAAGGCAACATTAACCCCACTTCAGACAAGCCAGCGGCTATATTTTGACTAAGCATCGTATTAGCTTTACGGCTAGCCAGCACAATTGGGCGTAAGGGAGAGGCTATCATTTGTTTCTCAGACGCTGACAGTTCAGCAATTTGATCAACTAGTTCTAAGCCGTCTTCACCTCGCCATGGCACCATAACGGCCAAGGGTTTATCGGGCCGTGACTTACGTAAGCGAAGCCTGCTAACTGCAGCCGAATCACTTGCATCACAAAACAGATGATAACCACCTACCCCTTTTACAGCAACAATCAAACCTTCTCGCAAGCTGTCTATACAAGCAGATAAGGCTTCATTATTATCGACTATATCTGGCATTCCAGGCTGCAAGAAAGTCAGGCTGGGACCGCAATTGGAACATGCCAAAGGCTGGGCATGGTAGCGTCGGTCAACGGGATTAAGGTATTCTTCCAGACAGGCTGAGCACAGCTCAAACGCTGCCATCGTGGTATTGGGTCTATCGTAAGGCAAACGATCTATAAGGGTGTATCGAGGCCCACACTGAGTACAGTTAATAAAAGGATAGCGATAACGCCTTTGTGATGGATCTTGCATCTCGGCAAGACAATCATCACAAACAAAATAGTCTGGCGGGATATGGCTATCGAGTTTTTCGCCTCCCTGACTCAGCTCAATAGTAAAGTCTGAGAAGCCACTTGGCGATACCGAGGAAACCTGGGGGTAATCGGGTTGAGCAAGCGGAGGTGCCTGATTATGCAAGGCTTTAGCAAAAGCGGTTAAAACCTTGTCGACACCTTCCACCCTGATTTCGACTTTGCCACTACAATTGCGCACCCAGCCTGACAAACCAAATTCATTAGCCAAGCGACTGACAAAGGGACGAAAGCCAACCCCCTGTACTCGACCCGTAATAATGATATGAAGTGCCTGCACTGGGCTCACTGTTTCACATTCGCCTCAGTCAACGTCAGTCGTTTCCTGATTTTCAGCTCGTAACCCTGTTGCCCACCAGATGCGACAAGCGCCTTCATCTGAGACCATACATGGCCCGACAGGATTACGCGGGACGCAAGATTTACCATATAAACGGCATTCTGTGGGTTTTATTTTACCTAAAACAACTTTTGCACAATCACAGCCTGGCGGCATTTGGCCTGCTTTTTTTCGTGCTTCATCAGCATAGTCAGAAAAGCGGATACGGGCATTATGTGCAGCCAGTTTTTCGGTCAGTTCAAAACCAGATTGCGGAATAATACCGATACCTCGCCAAGGTGCATCAATAACCTTTAAAGTTGAGTTTAAAAAATGCTGTGCCGT
>CAJVYL010000014.1 GCA_913009265.1 uncultured Methylococcales bacterium | reverse complement strand
ACCTTGACATGGTAGGGGTCGGTGATTCGAATTCACTCGTGCCTACCATCTAAACTCTTGTTTTAGATGGTAATTCTGAAAAATCAAATTCTTGAAAGTTATCTGGAAACTGCTTTAGCTGAAAAACTAGCTGAAAACTACTTTAGGGTAGGGTGTTTGAAATTTGTAATAAATGAACTGCATCCACTGCAACTTTATAAATATAGTCATAAAAATGCCATTACAGTGGTGTTTCTTGTTACGCAGTGAGCCAAATTTATTCACAGCGTCTAAGCTAATGATTTATTCTATCCAGAAAAACTTATAGTATTTTATTGAATTCATCCTCAAGAGAAGCGGCTTAATTGGAATAAATAAGGAATCTAAAATAAGTGTTTTGATAGTTTGGGGAGTTATACTTCTTCGGTCACAATCCATGCCTCGCAATTAATATTGGCTACTTGTGGCAGGATATTGGTCATGGTATTTGATGCTTTAATGGCGGCCTTTAAGTATTCAAGATGAAATTGACTACTGAGTTTAAAATTTCCAGTATCACGTTGAGCGTTATATTTGAACTTTATAGCGCCTTGTTTTGAGTAGTCCAACCAAACTGTAAAGTATCTTGAAAAACACCGATAGTTAAGTTCAATTAACTTTTGAGTGGGTTGTTCAGGTTTGTAAGTTGCTGTAGAGGAGAGCAGTACCTTTGAGCTTGATTTCATTTTTGACTTTTTTGGCTGCATTAGAATTTGAAGCTGGTTTTAGTTTTTTTTTCTTGTGGGAATGATAGAGAGTTGTTTTATTCGTATGATAGCCTTCTTTATTGGTGCTGCCATTGTGCGAATACGCGCTGACTAAATATGTTAGTAGTAATGGATATAAAAGCTGAGCGTTGCTGAGCTTAAGTGGGGGGGGGCTGTATAGACTGGAAGGTATCCGTATGGATCTGACTGGAGAGGCAGAAAAATCGTTCGATTTCCTCCTGAAAGTAGGTGAGTAAATTGCTCTTTATTCTAACGTTGTTGGTATAATCGATAGCTAGGTACAAACATTTTATACGCAATATGGATTTGAACCACTTTCCATTAGCAGTAGTTGTATTTTTACCGATTATATTATTCAATAATGAGGCGGTTGATATTCATGTACCTTATTTTTGTTTTATTATTACGCGTATCTAAGGCTTTGAAAAGATTGGTTTTTAGATGTGCCCTGATTTACTACACACTGACACTTTAATATTTGTGCATACATTACCGTCATTTCAATGGTTTCGCTGCTCCATTAGTTTATCAGCTTCCGCCTTGCCTACAGGAAAAAGTGCTCACCCCCTATCGGTATTTGAAGCTATTATTAAGGGGATTACTGAAGAGGCGCAACTGCAAGACCGGTTGCAAGTTTGTTTTTGTTGGAAAAAACAACGCGCTTCGCATATGCGTATTAAATTTGAAAAGCCAATAATCTTGCAGGTGGATTTATTTGGAGGTGATCTTAGTGAGGCAGAGCAGTGGTTAGTATGTGCTTTACGTTATTTTGATGAGGATGGTAGAGGGCGTAATTTTTCTATTGCGTGCGAGTCATCAGTAGAATGTATGAAATTTGAATCATTTTTTACGTCACGCTCAATAACGCACTTTAAAGAGCTATGTCTTGATTTTGAAACGCCACTACCATTTCAAACAGTCCGCGGTAAGCCACGATTCTGGCTAAATAGTGAAGGATTCAAAAAAAGTTTACAGCAGCGTTTAAAGAAGTTATTTTCGCATACCCCTAAATTACCTGAAACTGATTTTGAAGTATTACCTTTTTATTGGTCTTATTATCAGATTTCACACCAATCAAACTCTCAATCTGGACATATTAAATACTTAAATGGTTGTCTTGGGCGTTTATATATAAAATCCGATACTCCAGTTTTACAAGAATGGCTACCATGGCTTCAGCTGGCTGAGGAAATTGGCCTCGGAGGTAAAACTTCTTTTGGGTTAGGACGTTTTTCTTTGTTGCTGGAGAGTCCGCCTTATTTTGATCCAGGACTCATTAATCCTGTTTCTGTGCAGCATGCAATTCATGGTGTTTTAGAAAGGTATGATGAAGCCTTGCCGGTACTGGCCAATAACCCATCTGGAATAGATGAACATCAATTAGCTTATAAGCTAGTTGATGAAATCAAGGAGGGCTGGCAGCCTTTAGCTTATCAAGCCTTTTCTATTCCTAAATCATCAGGAGGTATGAGAATTGTTGAAAAAGCGCATTTTCGTGAACTGGTTTTGCAGCAACATATACTTAGTCTCTTACGTGATGTATTAGATAGTACATTTGAAGAGGAATCTATTGGCTTTAGAAAAGGTGTGTCGCGTGAATCTGCCGTTGAACGCTTAAACAAGGCTTTGGCCGAGGGTTATGATTATGTACTTGAATCTGATATTGCAGATTTTTTTCCTTCAGTTCATTTAGGGTTATTACAAGGCATTTTGGACCAAGTGCTACCTAATGCTGATGTGTTGTTGCGTAAAACTATAAGCTCTATTTTACTCACTCCGAGAGAGCTTTTGGGGCAGCTAGAGTTGCGTGAAGGAGGTTTGGCAGCAGGAAGTCCTTTATCACCTTTATTGGCTAATTTATATTTGGATGCTTTTGATGAAAGAATTAAGGCGCACGGTGTGCGCTTGATTCGATTTGCTGATGATTTCATTATCTTAACCAAAGGCTATGAAACCGCGCAGGCTTTATTGGGTTTTGCAGATGACTATTTAAAAGATTTAGGGTTGTTATTAAATCTAGAAAAAACCGCTATTCGCCCTATTCGAGAAGGGTTTGTTTTTTTAGGGATTAAGTTCTCTGGTGAAATGGGGAGCTTTCAAAAAAATACGGCGCCTCAATCCGTACGAAAGCCTGTTTATATTACTGAGCCTTATGTTTTTTTGGGTGTCAGCTCGGCTTGTCTGGAAATTCGACAGCATGCCACAGTATTGGCAAGTATTCCGCTCAAGCGGATTAGTGAGATTTTAATGTTAGCGCCTTGTAATTGGTCATCGCAACTGCTTATGCAGTGCGTGAAGGAAAATATTCCTTTGGTTGTTACTGCGGGGAATGGCCGGCATATTGCTACTTTAGGCGGTGATCGTGCGCAGCATTATGAAGTGGCTTTTAAGCAAACTCAAAAATTTCACTCAATGGGAGAGGTGGGGCAGTTGATACTGGCTAAATCATTTGCTTCAGGAAAGTTAAGGAATTATTCCAGCTTGATACGGCAGCGTTATCAGGCTGGGACCAATAGAATACTCACTGACATCGAGAGTATTTCTAAAAATATGTGGGATGCTCCAGATTTGCCAACTTTGCGTGGCTTAGAGGGGATTGCTGCGCGTCATACATTTAAATTATTTGGAGGCTGGATTGAATCAGATGATTTTAAATGGCAAGGGCGAATAAGAAGACCGCCTGATCGTATTAATTCATTGTTAAATTTCTGCTATCACTTATTATTTTGTCGTATTAATGTTTTACTTCGTGGAGAAGGCTTAAATCCATTTTTAGGGTTTTTGCACGAGCCGACTGATAGATATGAGGTTTTGGTGTGTGATATTCAGGAATTATTCAGAGCGAATATTGATAGGTTTGTTGTGCGCTTAATAAACCTAGGGATCTTGAGCGCATCTGATTTTATTAAAAATGATTATGGGCACTGGTTGAATGGCGAAGGAAAAAAGCGGGTGCTAGCAGAATTTGCAAAAGAGTTGGATCAAGTACCTTTAGCGAAAGAGCGTACAACGTTAAATGAGGCATTAGCCTTACAGGTAAGATCAATTAAATTGTTCTTTCTTGAAGATAGCGATATCCAATTTTATAAATGGTAGTTAAATAGTGAGGAGGAGATTTTTCCTGGATGTTATTTTTAGAAAAAAAACTCTTAATTAAAAAAATATTTTTCATATGGGATTTCGGTGCATGCGGAATTGGAGTATATATCCATATAAATCAATAATATAATAGTTGGCATTAAATGTGCTATTCCTTATGTATAAAAATACATAAGGAATATAGTTTTGAAACATCCAGAGTTTATCGAATTTGAAATAGGGTCTTATTGCAATCGTACGTGTAATTGGTGTCCAAACGCATTGAACTCAAGGGGACATGAAAAAAATCACGTTTCAGCCAAGTTATGGCGGTCTTTTTTATATGACTTATATAAGCATAGCTATTCAGGTTTACTAGCTATTCATAATTACAATGAACCATTATTGGATCCTTATGTATATGAAAGGATTGGTGATGTTAAAAATATATCGCCTCAAACAAAAATGGCCATTTTTACTAATGGAGACCCTCTAAATGAGGTTTCTTTAAAGAAATTAACCTTATTAGGAATACATGAGCTTCGGGTAACTTTATATCCCAAAGCAGATAAAATAGGTGAGCTGAAAGATTATGGGCTTGATAAGCTGTTAAAGCGCATAAAAATGAAATTATCTGATTTTATAAGTGAAGATACGAGCCGAGGTAAAGAATATCGATCATTCATTAATGATGTTAATTTACTCATTATCATGCCGAGTATTGAAAACTATACAAATCGCGGTGGAAGCTTGGTTTTAGAAAATCAATTTACTCGAGTAGAGCCATGTCATCTTCCAGATCACTCCGTTGCGATAGATTATCTTGGTAATTTTAAATTATGTTGTCAATTACAGAATGTAATGGGTGATTCGGATTACAATATTGGCAATGTTGGAAAGGATGGTTTTTTTACGCTATGGAATAGTGAAAAATTAGAGCGTATTCGAACACAATTAAGAGTCAGTGATTTTAATACCTTAAAGCATTGCTCAAGCTGTGACCATAGTAAAGACTATGAAAATAAACAAGCTGCATAAGGCTTGTATGCTATCTTTTATACAATGAAAAATAAATATTAATCTCACGTAAATAATTTTAAAAAATGACCTATATTGTCCGTATTGAGTTACAACGAGTGCAAACTTTCTTATTTGCTGTCCCCAGACTAGCTGACATTATCGGAGCTAATGCAATGTTAGGTGAAACGATGCGGTATAAGTTACCTAACCTAGCGATAGAATACGGAAGTTTAGCGCCAGCAATACTTCCTAAAGAACTAAGCGATAAAATAGAAACAGACCCATTAAATGCTATTGAGCCTAAATGTGCAGATAATATTGTAATAGACAACCCAAAAATGCTATGGGAAAAAGGTATTTTAGTACGTGATGGAGGTCACTTTAGAGCTTGTTTTAAGACGCAAGAGCAAGCTGAATCGTTTAGTGCTAAAGCACAGTCCTTATTAAGAGAACAGTTGCCTGATTTACGTTTTGAAATAGGCTTAAATGATTTAGACAATAAAAAAGACCAAGACCTCTCTATTGAGTCTAAACCGGCAGCCGCCATTCAGTTATTCTCCCTGCCGGTCCTGCAGTATTGTGAAGAAACAGGCAATGGCGTTGCAATTAATACTCAACGTTACAACAATAATTCATCGGAAACACGGTATATTGGACTTGCTGCGCAACAGCGAAAAAATTATTGGCAGAAATTTAAAAAACAAGAAACGGATGATATTGCCGCATTAATGCAAAGAAAATTAAAGCTACCTTCAGTCGAAACGTTTGAAGAATTATGTGGTGATGATTACTTGGCGCTTATTCATGCGGATGGCAATGGCTTAGGGAAAGCGATGCAAGCACTAGATAAAAAAACGGATTGGCTAGAAAATGAAGCGCATATTGAGCATTTTTTTCAAACGATGCGTGTGACTTTACGCCGCGCACTGGAGAAAGCTGTTAATGATTTATTTGCCGATCAAGAAGAGCGTCAAGGCTTACATATACTCATGCTGGGAGGTGATGATCTTCTAGTCGCATGTAGAGCGCCATTAGCCCTTGATTTTGTCAATAAACTTGCAAAAGCCTTAGCTGATATTCAAAAAGAAAAAAGCGCGCAATTTCCAGCTCTAAGTATCGGGGCAGGTATCGCTATTGCTAAGCCCGCTTTTCCTTTTCACCATTTACATGATATGGCAGAGGAATTAGCATCCAGTGCAAAACGAATAATACGCGATATGGAAACACCTGTATCTGTCGTAGATTGGGTTACTTGCAGTGAATCGTCTTATGGTGACTTAAAAGATGTGCGTAAACAGTCGCAATATTTATGTTATCAAGTAGACAACAAAACCGAAACGCTCGCATTATCAGCAAAACCTTATAAAATTTTAAAAGAATCAAAGAATGAATACTGGAGTTTGTCGGAACTGTTAGATGCGCAATCAGAATGTATGCAAAGTGAAGATGCCAAAGTGGCACGCTCCCAACTTAGGTATTTAGTGCGTCAAATGCATAAAGGTAGAAGGCAAGCAGATCTCACGTTTAAAAATTTGAAAATTAGTTCACCTAAAACATGGGAAGCCTTGGAAAAGTCAGGATTTACAAAGTCATTATGGCAACCTCTTGAGGAAGATTACTGGCTCAGTTATTTTGCCGATTTAGTAGAGCTTATGGAAATTCCACGTTTACAAACGGAGAAAAACGCATGAAGCGATATATATTAACGGTGACTTTACAAGAAGACCTGCACACAGGGAGTGGTACAGGGGCGGGTGAATATGATGCTTTATTGAGCCGAGACCGGAATGGTAATCCGGTCATTCCGTTTACACATTGGCAAGGCGTATGGAAATACAATTTAAAGCGTTATTTAGAGGCGAAAAAACAACCTTTAGATGATTGCAATGCCTTATTTGGCAGAGAAAATCAGCAACGCGGATTATTAACCGGCACCGCACTTTACAGTAAAAATATCATTGACAGTTTGTCGTGGACTTCCAGTTCACGAAAACAATACTCACGTACAACAGAAGAAAACACCTTACGCGTAAAAGAGTTTATTCCTGCCGGTACTCGCTTTACTGCAACATTATGGTTAGCTGATAAATCTCTGGAAAAAAGTTTAAACGTAGCCTGTCGTATAACAGATGTATTAGGCGCAAGGCGACAAAGAGGGGATGGCCGCATTCATGCAGAATTAAAAGAAGCGACAATCTCCAGTAAGGAAACGACACAAAATCAACAAAGTACAACACTCAAATTGTTGTTACGTGCAAATGACCCTTTATGCTTACCCACAACAGGTCATCCAGGAAATATTATTGAGTCTGAATGCTATCTGCGAGGACAAGTTTTACGCGGTGCTATTATTGGTAAGTTGTTAAGAGATAAAAAAAATGTACTGGCAAGTTCGCTATTCGGAGTGGACTTTAAGGTGTCCAATGCTTACCCATTACCTCACACCTGTTTAAATAACACTGATGATCTACTTAACAGTGATGCGCTTCCCATGCCCTTAAACTTTAATCAGCCGAAAGCGCAAGGCGGTAATACTAAAGGTTTACCCTGGTGGGCACAGAATATAACAACACCCGCCATGCATAATCGTTTTTCAGGCGAGCAATTTTCTGAAAAATTAAAACGACCCGCTGATAATGCGTTTATATTTAAACAAGTAACGGCAAAAACCTGGCAAAGTTACACAGCTCCTCTGGCTATGCGTATGCGCAATGCTCAGCCCTCAATAAAACACCCCAATGGCGCTTTATTTTCACAACAAGAAATCCCAGAAAATACACTTTTTCTCAGCGAAATAACCTGTTCAGATAATCACAAAGCGCAACAATTGCTTGTAGAATTGAGTGATGTTTTTTCTGGCTATGAGTGTCTGACTATTGGCCGTGGAGGATCTCCAGTAACCATTGAGTCTTGGAGGTTTAAAACAGACCCTCAATATAGCGAGACGCAGCAACAACACTCTGATACCTTAACAATAACATTAACATCAGACCTAATTGCTCGCTCACCTGAGCTGGGTTTTTATCAAACACTGACACCAGATGTGTTATTTGAGCTTTGCGAATTGCAAGAAAAATCCCCCGCAGATTGGCAAACGCAAAGCTTTACCGATCAAATAGAAATTTATGGTTTTAATGCGATGAGTGGACTGCCGCGTCTGCCAGCACTCGCTATACGACGAGGTTCAGCACTGTCTATTAAAGGGGAGAATATTAACCAGTTACGACAAGCACTCACACAGCGTAAAGTTCTTGGGGAGCGAATTGAGGAAGGTTTCGGGCAATTCCGTATTGACTTCACACCAGCACTTGCAGAAAACCAAATAAAACAACAAGCCCTCTCTGTTAATGAAAAAGAAACAGTTTTTGCCCATGCTGAAGCCGCCTTTAATAGACTGCCTAAAGAAAATATAATTGCTTGGCCGAAACTTTCACAGTGGCAAGCTTTACGCTTTAATGAAACTCACGATGGTGCCAGTCTTGTTAATTTACTTGAAAAACATCAGCATCGACTGGAAACAAAACAAGAGGCTATTGCTCATATCGCTTGGTTAAAAAAAATGCCCAATAGAGAAATAACCTGGATAGCTTGGTTAATTAAGCAAATGGATGAGCTACCCTCCGAACAACAGAGACCCTTTTACAAAGCTTTGTTGGTATATATTCGCTGTGAACTAAGAACATCGGAGTCGGCATGACAGCCAAAGCATTTATTTTAATTAAAGGTGAGCTAGTACAGGATACGGCTGGAAGTTTTGGTGGAAATGGCGATGATAACTGGGTTGATGACATGCTCTGTCGTGATGGCCAAGGGCGATATACTTTGCGTGGGGAAAGTCTTGCGGGTGCCTTATCCGCAACTGCCCGCCAGCTATTTTCTGAACTACCTAAAGAGATAGGTGATAAGAGTAGTCGCCAGCCATCCGCCTGGCGAGTCTTTACCAGTCATCCTGCTGAGGGTATTCAAAGTTCTGTGCGCCAAAACGTCTGTATTGACAAGCAAACAGGTGCAGCAATGGATGGCGCTTTGTTTGATACTGAAACCTTGCCAGCGGGAACGCGTTGGCCATTTATCCTAGAAATAGATCTAACGCGTGCAGGCGATAATGTCGAAAAACTCCTTGCAGTTACCTTACATGCACTCTCGGCATGGGTGCAGGGGAGATGCTGGATTGGCCGTAATGTAGCGCGTGGAACTGGGTGGTTTAGCTTAGAAAACATTAAAATTACGCATGCTGATTGGGAGCAATGGCCTAACAGTAGCGAATGTAATATAGACGCGTATTATGAGCAAAGCTTTCCAGAAACGCAGTCGCTTGTAGACTTTATGGACGAATATGCAGGCAAGATAAAGCCGGATGCCGATTGGTTATGGCAAGAATACCAATTGACTATCAGGGTTGATGTACCAGAAAATGATGCTTATGGTATCGATTTTCTATCGGTTGGCGGACATAGTGGTGATGCGTTGATGTTAGATATACAAGAGGACTTGGTTAATAAGGAGAAATTAGCCTTACCGCAAGCCTCACTTAATGATTCTGTTTGTCAAAATTGGGTTGCAGATCAGGTATTTTCTTATCTGCGTAATACTGATGGAAATATTCAACCGTATATTGCTGGCGCATCTTTACGCGGTGTTTTACGGCACGGCGCTGAATGGTGGGCTAATAAACACAATATTATCTTAGATGATTTAGATACGCTTTTTGGCACACTGGAAAATTCAGCGCGTTTATTGATTAGTGACGTACATATCAGCGATGCTAACTGGCAGGCACTGTTATTGAAAATGCATGCGGAAGATGAATTTTCCGGTGGCGTTTATGCGAGCGCCTTATTTGATCGGCTAGTATTAAGCCAGGCATGTTTTACAGGGAAATTACTGATAGAAGCTAAACAGGAAGATATGCAGCTACTAGAAAAATCGATACAGCCCGCGTTAGAGCTGGCAAAATTAGGTTTTTTAGGTTTGGGCGGACAGTCTGCTCGTGGCATGGGACACCTAAAGTGGGATATTCAGCGTATACCTAGCACAGGAGAGGCCTAATGAAACAAGTACCTGAATTAATTAAAGCTCGACTATGGACGCAACATGGGCAAGACTCCCGCTCGGTTAATGAATTTTTAATCGCCGAACAGCAGGCGATTGCTGAACCTTTATTTTATTTAGAGCCTGCATTACAGCTTAATGCAGATGGTAGTGCAGGGCGATTAAAAGACTTTAGCCCGCTAACAACGCGTATTCCTGAGGCAGAAATTGCCTTAGAAAGCGCTTATATTTTTGGCAGTTCACAAGACAAACCCATAGGCATACAGATTATCGCCAATGGATCTGGCTGTCGCTGGTTTAAATTTAGTGAAGACAGTCAGCAAATCTCAGAATGCCGTGAAATTAGCAAGCGCAGCTATGAGGTGCTGACACGTCGGGATTTTATGCGTTTCTTTGGTCATAGTAACTATCAGGCAAAACTAAGCTCTAAATTAATTGTGACCGAATATTGGCATGATACTGGCTTACTAAGCTGGTGGCTTAGAAAAGGAGAAGCGTAATGGAAAATGGAAAAGTAAAGTTTTGGAATCCAGAAAAAGGAACTGGCCGAATAGAGCACCCTAGCGATGTAAAGGGTATCTCTTTTAAAAAAGAAAATTTTATAACTGGTGGCATCAATAAAGGGGTAAAAGTTGAGTTTGACATCGAGCAAGATCAATCGGGAAAAAAGAAGGCAATTAATATAAGCGTGCAAGGGCGTAAACATATTAATAGTTCATCACATAATCCAGCTAAAAAATCAAATAGGAGTGAATTACCTAACCCATACCATTTTATAAAATTAAATACCAGCAATGCACTAAGCGATACACCTGTTTGGCATGATGGTAAAAATAGCACTGAATTACTCAGTGGAAAAATGCAGATCAGCTTAAAAGCTTTAACGCCACTGCTTGTTGGGCAGTGGCAATATAAAAAACAAGATGTCAGTAATCAACACTTTTTAGTCGATTTACCTGATATAGATAAAGAAAAATCGATACTTGAGCCCCTGCGTTTAGCAGATGGTCGAGTCGTTTTATCAGGCACTTCGCTCAAGGGAATGATTCGCCATAGTTTAAGTGGCTTACTGTCAGCCCCGATGGAGAGAGTGGCTGAGCGTTCTTACTCCTATCGTCCTAATGCAAAATTTCAAAATGATGAAAGTTTTCGTAAAGTTCGTCCAGCGGTAATTGAATTTGCAGATGACGCTCAGGTAAAAGTGAGAATCTTACCTCATGCAAAGTCAGCGTGGTTTGGTGATATTCACGACCTAAACCAACCGATTTATGATCAGGTTGCCCGCGATTGGGAAGAAGTGTCAAAAGAAAAGCCTAATCATAAAGGCATGCAAAAAAACAGGTTTAAAAAACAGAGCGGTGAATCTTTAGGAGAATGCTATTTTTCTTATTATGATGGCGGCACAGATGGCACAGGAACTCTAAGTAAGACGTTTAATGCTCGCGGTGGAACATACAGTGCCGTTTTAATTCCTAAAGAGGATTACGATAAAGGTAAAGCAGCACAAAATATTCCTGTTGATGTCATCAAGCACTATTTAGCCACCTTAACGCATTTACAAGATGAACAGGGATTATTAGCCTCTGGTTACCCAAATGGCACTCGGCAAGAGCATGAAAAAGCACGTAAGGCAATTGCCCAAATAGAAGCGCGCTGGTTAACAAATAGAGCCTCATTAATTGGACGTTTGATTTATATAGAACTGGAAAATGATGATGTGATTACCAGTATGGGGCATCATTATTACTACCGTTGGCGCTATGCTGATACTATTCGAACCCTTTGGCAAAGTCCTGATGAATCATCGATACGTTCTATTTTAGCGCCATTAGCAACAGAAACGATCAAAAACCAGCAAGGTCAACCTGAACAATTGAGTGTGGCACGCTTACTGTTTGGTTATGCCTCACGTACCGAAATAGATCCATTAAAACAAGATGGCACTGCAAATATAGGTGAAAAACAATTTCAACGCTTAGCTGGACGACTGCATATTAATAGTGCGCTAGAAGTTTTGGCAAAAGGAAGTGATGCTTTAACAAAGAAACGCTTTTTAGATGAAGGGAAAACGCTTGCTCTACAGCCTTTGGGACAACCTCGTCCTAGTGCGGTTGAGCATTATTTATTGCAAACAAAAGACCAAGCAACTTTGCAGAATAAGCGTGGTGATGGCGGGCAAATGTTCAGCTATGGGGATTTGGCACAAAAGAACCAAATTCCTTTGGCAGGGCGTAAATTTTACTTACATCAACCTGATGCCTCCACCGATCAAAGCCTTTATCTTGCGCAAGATGATGAGCATAAAAATGGCAAGCAAGCGATGTTAGTGCGATTTGTATCTAAACCAAGCACTGAATTTCGTTTTACTGTCGGCTTTAAAGATTTAAGGGCTTGGGAGTTAGGCGCATTGTTAGTCACTTTAATGCCTGAGCGCTATTTAGTTGATTTATTAGTAGCGCTTAAACAAAAAAAGCCTGAATTTTGTGTAGAGTTAGAAGTATTGGTAAATAAAATTACCCATTATCAGGGAAATTCTCCATTATTTGCGCATAAGCTTGGACATGCCCGCTCATTGGGTTTCGGTAGCGTGCAGCTGGATGCAGATGCTTTGCTGTTATTAAAAAACAAAGAGTCAAGACTTGATTTACAAGCAATTGAAAAAAATGAAGAGCAGCAAGCTATTAATGCATTTTCTGATCAGCTCGCAGCTCAGTTGAAAAGTATTGAGCCCTTACAGCAATGGTGTGCACTACATCAATATGCAGGGCGTACCCGGTCCACCTATCCAGTTAAGGTAAATAATAGGGATAATAAACCCTGTATTTTTGAGTATCATTCTCAGGCTAGAAGTGAACATATTGCTGCGCGACGACTGGAAAGAGGGCAAGGTAAATTATCGATTGCTCGTTTGAAACCATTAGGGTTTGATCCGAAGGGTGAGTAGTGTTGCCTATTTTTCGGTTATTTTCTTATGTTTTTGAAAAACCATTCAGAACCTCCTGTGTATTAACTGGCTTTTTTGAAAAAATGGCGGGGGTTCTGAATTTTAGCCCTATTTGCTATAGTGAATTCAATGCTTTAAAATTGTCAGGCCTGCATAAGGTATCCCAATCGGTTGGGCTTGAAACGTAATTCAGACGCTTTGACGAGCGTTTGTATACCCTGCATAAGGTATCCCAATCGGTTGGGCTTGAAACTCCATCAATGCTACATTAGAGATATCACTATCCCTGCATAAGGTATCCCAATCGGTTGGGCTTGAAACATAATATATTCCCTTACGAAATAATGACTTTCCTGCATAAGGTATCCCAATCGGTTGGGCTTGAAACTTTAGATCACTAGTTCGGCTAATCCAAGTACGCCTGCATAAGGTATCCCAATCGGTTGGGCTTGAAACAGTTCATGTCTTCTTGAATTAATTCAATTAACTCCTGCATAAGGTATCCCAATCGGTTGGGCTTGAAACTTATACTCATTATCCATTTCATACTCCGAATTATTCCTGCATAAGGTATCCCAATCGGTTGGGCTTGAAACTAAGTCTTCTTCTGTATCATTACGGCTATGACCTGCATAAGGTATCCCAATCGGTTGGGCTTGAAACCTATCTCATCACCTGTTACTTCTCCGATTATCACCTGCATAAGGTATCCCAATCGGTTGGTTTCTTTTATTCTTTGTTGTTTCGTTTATACTTCAACTCACACTTGATAAATTGAATTGAAGATCATGATAAAAAAACACGTACTTTTTGTTTCCGCAGGACGCACAGACTTGAAGCTTTTGACTGCTGAGGGCGATACATGCCGCGCGATTGAAATCAGTAAAAAATCCACTCGTTTGTTTCATCAATGGTTACTTGATTCCCCAGAAAAATACCATGTACAACACCAAGGTAATGACGAAGTTCCCCTGTATCAAAAAGCGCTTGATGAGGTTGCTCTTGATGTTCAAGTGGAAAACGGTGTGTTAGGGTTGCTTGCAAAAGAAAAAGAAGCGCTTGATTTATTAGTAGATGAACAGGATCGTTGTTTTGTGGTCCCTATAAAATTAGGGCGTATTGTTCAGGAACTACAAAAAAGAGTAGCTGATCAAGAAATTGAAGTCGCAGCGGTCGTTGTTTTTAATACCCACCGTAATGAAACCTATAAATATGGTCGCGATGAACCCTTTGCGGCGGGTGAGGTGTTGGCTAAGTGGTTAGCTAACTGCTTTGGCTTGGACTTTGATGAGGCAGGACAGTATGCTGAAGGCAATTCTGTTATTGTTAATATATTGCGCAATAATGAAGATCAATTAGCAGAGTTAAGTGCTTTGAATCCAGCAGCTATCAATCGTATTGTAGCGAGCATGGTACATTTTTCACAAACCAAAGATTTACATGCGACATTATGTGGTATTGGTGGGATTCCAGCGTTTAAGAGTGTTATTCGTAATAGTGCATTTTTCTATTTTAATCAGCGCTGCGAGCTTGCTGAAGATACTGAAACCCATCAAGATAATAACAGTAAACCTAGTTTTAATGTTATTGGGCAGCAGCATATTCTTGCTGAACAAAGTTTTTTGTTACGAGCGAATATTGAAAAATTAATTCGCTCTGGGGACTTTTTGGGGGCAGAAGCTGCAGTCCGGCATATTGAAGATAAAAAACATGAAGCATGGATCAAGCCAATTCGAGTGGTCGCCGATTTATTTAGGGGCGTCGAGCTAGAGGATTATACCCTTGAAGATGATAGGCTTGATAATTTGGTGCAGCGGATTAGAGCTTCTAAGCTTAGGTGCTTGTTGCCTGCATTACGTACTGAAGCAGCTTTGCAAGGTGATCGCATTGTGGAGGCAATTAACCTAACAGCTACATTTATTGATTCAGCTAAGTGGGACGGGATTGCTCGCTGTTTGAATGACTGCGGGGCTATTGTCTCTTTAGATGAATTTAGCCGAGTTGTTGAGTTTTATGGAGAGACGTCTTTTCCGACATCATTAATAGAGTGTTCTAATGATTCTAAGCAGAATAAAGTGCCTTTAACTCATATAAATGAAAGTATATATAAAATTGATACTATGTACCCTTGTGAGCAGGCATGGCTAAATTTAAGCTGCCCTGAGTTAATTGGTTTGAATCGGTTGATTAATGATAGACAAAAAGGTAGAAATAACCCCTATGTTTACAGAAATATTAATACTCACGGTGTTTTAAAGCCTGCTGATTTGCAAGCAGCGAAGCAAGCCTTTATCAATTCTAAGTTGTGGAAAGGAAGGGTGGATAAAGAGTCTGATTCTTCTTTGTTTTTTCTGAGTCAGGCGCAAATTAATCCAATCTTTAAGTATTATGGTGAGGAGAAGGTGAATGAATTATATCGCAATCTTGTGCGTGCCTTAGTGGATAGTTTGCGCTCTTTTCAGTTTAACTAACTGAGCTAATTTATTGGATGATAAATTTAGGTTGGAATCAATTTAAGTGACGTTCGTATTTTTTTGCTTGCGTATTTGACGAGGAAATACTTTCCACCCCATCGCTTTCCAATCATCCTCTTTTTTACGTAAAGTGGGGTCTGTGATATTTAAGCGTTTCGCGACTTCTCCCCTGGATATACTGGGGTTTTCATTAAATAGCCGCAGGTAATAATGATGATGTATTTCGTTGAATAAATGAGCTAGCTCAGAGCCATTAGCATTAGATTCTCGATTAGCCCAGTCGTGGTCGTTATTGGTATGTATGGCTGGTAGTATGAGTTCATGTAATAGCAGGGCATTGATCGTTGGCTTTTGTTCTTGTTGTACAAATAAAGCGGCTCGGCGTAAGGTGTTTTGTAACTCTCGAATATTACCTGGCCATGAATGATTTAATAAAGCTTGAAAAGCATCATCGCTGAGCTCTGTTGCCTTTAAGTTATTTTCCAATAATTTTTCATTGATATGATTAAGCAGGTGCTTGCTTAATTTTTTTAAATCATCAAGCCTTTTGCGTAACGGCGGCAAATGGATTTCAATAACATTTAAGCGATAGTATAAATCCGCTCTAAACCAACCTTCAGCAACGCCTTTAGCGAGTGATTTATGGGTGGCTGCAATAATGCGAACATTTTTTATTGACACTTCATCGGGGCTTCCTACGGGGCGTATTTTTCGCTCTTGTAATACGCGCAGTAATTTAGTTTGTAATGTAGCAGGCATTTCTCCTAATTCATCGAGAAATAGAGTTCCACCGTCACCTGCACACTCGAATAAGCCTTTTTTATCTTGATAGGCCCCCGTAAAAGCGCCTTTTTTATGACCAAATAATTCACTTTCTAAAAGCTCTTCAGGCATGGCTCCACAGTTAATCGCCAAGAACTTTCCTTTTTCTGAGTCTTTAGATTCGTTGTGTATTAATTGAGCAATGCTTTCTTTTCCTGTGCCTGTTTCACCAAAAATAATGACCGAGTAGTCATCTCTATGTGCTTTAGCAGCCATCATGGCTAAGCCTTTGGCTTTATTTAAGGATTTATTTTCGCCAATAATGTCTTCAGTTGTTATTGCTTCTCCAATCTTTTCAATAAGCTCACTGGTTCTGTTGGGTATTGTTGGTAGGAAGGCGTGGGATAATTCAATCCAATGCGGTACTTCAGTAATTCCCTGCTCTCTTGATGCGTCAATTAAGCGCGCATGATGTTTGTCTGTGTGCGCTAGTAGTGTCCAGCATAAATGCATTGCTGACGTGCCTGAGCTCAATAAATACGTACGCGCAGTATGTGATGGTGAGTGCTGAGTTACTAGTTCTTGCATAATGGAATAAATGGATGATCGATCCATTGGGTTTTTGATTATCCTGTATTCCAGCGCAACCTCAGTATGTTTTTTTTCTTTTGCTATGAAATCCCTTAAGGCTTGGCAGAACCTCTCATCCTCTTCTTTACGATCAGAAAACAGAATGACTTTAGAGTACTGCGTTTCTCTTAGTGCTTTAACTATAGCGCCCGAGTTGTCAGCAGGAAAATTGTCTTTTGATGCTTTGTGGTCTGCCCCACCAATGCAAGAGAATAAAATAGCGTCTGATTCTTTCATTTTTTAAAATTTATTTTCTATAATAGAAAATAAATTGTCTATTGCAATGTTAACTATGTCAACCTCTATATTAATTATTTATATAATGCTTTGTTTTATTTGGTTAAAAAAATAGTGGCATGAATTTAGCTATATTTAATATAAATTAATAAAAAATAAAACGATGATCGTCATGAAAGCTAACAATACAGAATATTTATTTTCTTATGATATTTCTGATAATAAGGAACGTCGAAAAGTCGAGAGATTACTAAAGGACTATGGATTTCGCCGGCAATTAAGTGTTTTTATTTGTCGCCTGACGCGGGGGTCTAAAGCTAAGTTATTAAAACAACTAAATGGTCTTGGCTTAGAAACTGGGTTTGTCATGATGGTGCGTATATCTAATTATAGCAAGCCGGAAACAATAGGCGTTTGTTCCATACCTGATATGGATTCAGAGTATGCGTTTGTTATTTAAACTGAATGCCTCACAAGACTGATATGGAGAGCAAATAAGAAACTTGCGAAATACACAAAAACAGATGCATGCCATTCAGTAATGGCATGCATCTGTAAGCATAGTAAAAAATATTAAATAATTCTGCATCGCTCCCTGTAAAAGGGAAGTGATTATGAGTTATTGCCACAAACATGACTGACTTCAACGTCATATTTTATGTGCTCATTTTAAATGAGTAGGAAGCGTTAGGCTAATAGCCGTGATAGTTAAGATACTGCAAAAGGGCTATGTTCTTTTGTATCATTTTCGAAATAAGAATATAAGGAAAGTATTATGAAAATCGCAGATATATTCAATTCAATGTCAAATTTAAACGAAGAGACACCTTTTGGATCTAATAAAGTTAATATATTAATAACAGGTGCAACCGGTTCTGGTAAGTCATCTACTATCAATGCATTGCTTCAATCGGACAAAGCAAAAGTAGGCCAAGGTGTTAACCCTGAGACAATGAGTATTAGCAAGTATGAGTTAAATAATATCATACTCTATGACTCTGCTGGTTTGGGTGATGGTAAGGAAGCTGATAGAGTTCATTCTAAGAATATTATTGATATGCTGTACAGGAAAGATAGCCGTGGGGATATGCTTATTGACCTTGTGTTGGTCATATTAGATGGTAGTACACGTGATTTAGGTACATCTTTTGAGCTTATTAATAGTGTGATTATTCCTAATTTAGGAGAAGACAGCGGAAGGTTGCTTGTTGCAATTAACAAATCAGATATGGCTATGAGTCAAAAGGAGTGGAATCATGAAGAAAATACACCTAGTGACAAGTTAGTTAATTTTCTGAATAATAAAGTTAAGTCTACTAAAGAAAGAATTAAGGAAGCAACAGGGGTTGATACAGACCCTGTCTATTATGTTGCCGGATATAAAGGTGAAGGTGAAACACAGTCCCCTTATAACCTAACCACACTAATGGGCTACATTTCGAAGAGTAGTAAGTCAAATAAAAGAAAATCGATACATGGAAATATTAATGATTTTGGTGGTTTAGAGGAGGCTAAAGAGACTTTGTCAGGAAAAATCGACGATTTGACTTATAAGAGAAGGGTTTATGAACGTGAGTCAGATAGAGAGGATCGGTATTATGATGAATTAGTGGATCATAGAAAAAAAGAGCCTAGCTGGGATTCTTTTTTTTATAAGGTTAGACATGGAGCATGGGAAGATGAGGAGTCTTCTTTAGAAAAGTACTTAGAAGACCAGCGCAATGTCTTATCATCTAAAGGTGAAATAATATCTAATTTAAAGAAAGAAATTAGAGAGTTAGAACTAGTTATTAATGACAACATATAGACAAGTATGAAAGAAAAACATTTTACAGAAGAGATGGTTGACTTAATAAATAATGATTCCAGCATTAGCGATGAAGATAAAACTCAAGTATTAAGAAACCTAGCTAAGATTAAAGATACAAAAGTTAATATCTTAATAACAGGTGCAACAGGGTGCGGAAAGTCATCTACTATCAATGCATTGTTTCAATCGGACAAAGCAAAAGTAGGTCAAGGTGTTAACCCTGAAACAATGAGTATTAGCAAGTATGAGTTAAATAATATCATACTCTATGATTCTGCTGGCCTGGGTGATGGTAAGGAAGCTGATAGAGTTCATTCTAAGAATATTATTGATAAGCTGTACGAGAAAGATAGTAATGGTGATGTGCTAATTGATCTTGTATTAGTCATATTAGATGGTAGTACACGTGATTTAGGTACATCTTTTGAACTAATTAACAGCGTGATTATCCCTAATTTAGGAGAAGATAAAAGTAGGTTACTTGTTGCAATTAATCGATCTGATGTAGCAATGAGTGGGAGGGGGTGGAATCATGAAGAAAATACTCCTAGTGATAAGTTAGTTAATTTTCTGAATGATAAGCTTAGGTCTACTAAAGAAAGGATTAAGGAAGCAACAGGGGTTGATACAGATCCTGTTTATTATGTTGCCGGATATAAAGATGAAGATGAGGAGCAAAAACCTTACAACCTATCGAAACTAATGGCCTTTATATTAAGACATACAAAACCTGAAAAGAGAGCTGTATTTATTCAAGACATTAATAATGACCAATCAATGTGGGAAGCTGATGACCAATTAGAAGACTATAAAGAAGAAATCAGAGGAAGTATGTTTGAATCAATCGTAGCTTCAGCTGCTGCTGGTGCTGACATTGGTGGAAAAATAGGGTCGATGATTGGAATGGGGGGAGCAGGTAGAGTTATTGGTGGAGCTGTTGGTGGAGCTTGGGGTGCAATAACATCTTTTTTTTGATTAGACATGAAGGTAATATCAAAATGGCCGTTACACAGAATTATTTACAGTTTCTGTATTTTAAATAAATAACTAAAGTATATTAAGGTGGGTTAATTTTATATTATATTTAATTAATAACCAGTCTACATTTAAGAAATATTTTTACATTAAAATAGGGGGTTAAAATGTTTTATTTTATAGGTGACATATTAGGCACAGTTATTGATGAGGCTGAGTAAGGGGTAGAAAGCCCTGTTAAAACAGTTTTGTTTTTGCAAACGCTATCGTTGAAAAGATATGTTGATTCCTTCGATCCCATTTTTAGTGCCCCCAAGGACTGAAAAATATTAGAAAAGAAAAAAGTAATAATAAACAATATAACGAAATTTTAAATATGTAAATGCTTCACTCAGAATAATTAGGTAATAAAACTATAAGACATAGGGAGTGTAATGTGAGCAAAGAAATATCAGAAAATAAAATGATGCAAGTTTTAGATTGGTCGTATGGCAAGGCTGTAAATGGAGTGGCGGGCTTGGGTTCCGCAAGTGAACTTGCTGAAGATTATATGAAAAAAAATGGCTCACGAATTGAGCAGGTGAATGCACTTATAAGGTGGCAAAATACCAAAGCAGGGACATCAGGTTTTGTAACCGGTATTGGGGGGCTTATTACCTTACCTGTTGCAGTTCCAGTAAGCATATCAAGCGTTATGTATGTTCAAGTAAGAATGATTGCGGCTATAGCGCATATTGGCGGACATGATCTACACGATGATCGTGTTAAATCACTTGTATATGCTTGCTTAACAGGTAATGCAGCTAAAGATATGCTAAAAGATTTTGGTATTGTTGTCGGTACAAAAGTAACAACAAGTGCAGTAAAAAATATTTCAGGTAAAACCATGGTAGCAATTAATCAAAAAGTCGGTTTTAGGTTAATCACTAAGTTTGGTGAAAAAGGCGCTATTAATTTAGGTAAAGCTATTCCCTTAGTTGGAGGCGTGATTGGCGCTACGTTTGATTCCGTGACTACAAATGCAGTAGGCAATATTGCAAGAGATACATTTATAACTGCTTAGTGGGAATGCACTTCACAGTCGAATCTTCCATTATGAAGGCAGCGGTATTTTTTGTAGTGATAGAGGCAACAGCATAAAGATAAATTATTTTTATAAAGATTCTTGGGTTCAACCAATAAGTGCAATTCATATTTTAAGGATTAGGAAGGCCAGCTAGAGTATAGTTTAAGCCTTTTCAATCCGACCAAAGATGAGCAAGTGCCTGTGCTTATCGTTCGTGACAGAAGTGGAGTTACCTATGAAGCAATATTACTTAGAGTCACGGCTAGTGCTCTGGCGGATGAATTAGTTCCTCTTTTAGATTCAGATGTAATTTTATGTTCCGATGGACATCGTAGCTATCAAACCTTCGCTAGAGAGTCAGGTATTAGCCATCGGCCAATTAACCTATCTGCGGGGAACCGTGTGATCGATAAGGCCTTTCATGTGCAAAATGTAAATGCTTACGACAGTCACTTAAAAGGCTGGATTACTCGATTTCATGGGGTTGCAACCAAGTATTTGGATCATTACCTTAGCTGGCAAAGGTGGCTGGATTCACATGAAAAAGCATTGAATCCACAGCAATTTCTACGAGAAGTCGTTGGGGCTAATTATGAATACCAACAGCTAATGCAGACATAGCCTTTATTTAAGTAGGTAAAAATAAATGGAGCAACATCAATTTGAGATTAATTCAAATAATCGTAAAAAAGCAATTAACGAATCTGATTTTTAAATAGATCATAAAAAATGAATTCACAGGAAAACTAATTGCTCAAAAGTGCAAAAAATGGATAGCAAGACAACTAGTATAAAGGGGATAAATGACAGCTTTTAACGTGATCAATAACGAACCTATATTGCCAAATAACTCGTTAGTTTTAAATTTTCAAGAGCTATTTGGTTACCCTAGTTATTTGACTATCAACTCTTGGGAGCAAGGAATTGATTGGGTTCTATATGTTGAAGGAGAAGAGCCAGAAGTACGAAATTACCTAACAGAAGCCGCTGTACCTCTAAGTTTTATGGCTGTTAGGAAGGAATATAATAAATGGTATAAAGCGATTCCTGATGATATCAGGGATGAATTATTGCGTTATCCAGAAATGAGTTTTACATTGCTCTACCATGTGAATCGTTATTCAGCTGCTTATGAATTGTTTATTCGCAATCCTAATTTAGTTTGGATACTACTTCAGTTTGCCCGTTCTGAAAAATGGGATGAAGCTAAGGTGGTTGAATTATTGAATGATAAGCAAGTTAATATTTTACACGCGTGTGGTTTACCCAATACGCGGGCAGCAGTTAAATTCATTAAAAAATTATCTTTTGATGAATATTCGACAGACCAATTTAAAAGAATTATTGAAGCTTTAGGGTTACCCTGCTACGCTAAATTTAATCACAATAAGTCTTTAGATTTTCCTTTACTTTCTTTACTTGTCCGTTTTCCCGTACTTTTAGGGAGTTCTTTGCTTAATCAATATGATTCGCTAAACTGGACTTACAAAACGGAAAGTTTGTTAAGAGATATTGGTCGAATAGCAGAAATGTTAAATCAAGTTGAGACGGTTAACATTAGTGTTAGACGAAGCAAAAACACTAATGAGTTAAGAGTATTGCATGACCGGTTAGCATATAAATTGAATCAGGAAGTAATAGAAGGTCTCGCTGAAGGTAATTTTCCTGAACCACCTATTTTAGGAACTGACAGTATTATTCCGATTACAGGGGCACGTGAATTGGCTCTTGAAGGGAAAATACAGCATCATTGTGTGCGCAGTTATGAAGATCCTATTTTAAATAATGAATACTACGTATACCGAGTGCTGACACCAGAGAGGGCAACTTTAGGGTTAACCTTACATAAGGAACTTCCTCCTTCTATCGATCAGGTTTTATTAAGTTGGAATAAGCCAGTCTCTAAAGAAACCCGAAATATGATTGAAAGCTGGATGTCGAATACTTATATTGAGAACTTCAAGCTCAGCAGTGATTTTTAAGGAATCATGACAACGAATGGGTTAATGAGTCAGGATAGCATTATATAATCCCTCATTAATTTCCGACACAAAAATTAGATGCTTTATTCCGATCGCCGTAATTTGGCCGCTATTATTGACTGGCATTCTCAAGCAGTTCTATCTATCCAGCACGATGGGCTGCACACTGGTTATGGATGTACTGAATGATGCGCTAAATCGTTACGGAACCTTTGAAATATTTGATACCGACTAAAGAAGTCAATATACCCGTGAAATTATATACGGCGCCTAAAAAACAAAGGGATTGCTATCTCTATGGATAGTAATGGTCGAGTAGCAGTAACCGATAATATCTGTATTGAGCGATTCCATGAAACACTCGATTATAAAAGCCAATGGGTGTGTACTAAGAAAGTATTTTATTGAATTCACCGTCAAGAGAAGCAGCTTAACTAGAGTAAATAAGGAGCCTGAAATAAATGTTTTGATAGTTTGGGGAGTTATAGTTTTCCATGTTTCGTCAATTTGGTTTTTAATTTTTTCTGTTAGCTAGGGTGTTTATTTCTTGTGTGTTCTTTTGAGATAGAGCTGGGTACTTATAAAAAGCCCTTGAATGAAAAAAAACCGCTGTTAAGCGGTCTTTTAGTCCTAAAGTAAAGTCATCTGTAATGGCTGTATCATAGGGTTGTTATGTCGTTATTATATAGGTGAATTAGCTTTTCTGTTTGCTTAATGGCCCAGTTCCAAGCAACGCTCAATGCGTAATTGGTTTTGCCGTTCTCTTGATTTTTTCATAACGGCAGATAAGTTTTTAAGGTGATCAAATGACGGCTCTGTAACGCTTTCTTTTTTGGATAATTTATTATGGTTGCTCCACTTCTCAGGCTGACGGTTATTTAACCAATATTTCTGAGCTGTTACATTTGGAGGGACTTGTTTGCGCAATTTTATGATCTTGATATTGCCATCTGAGTCAATAATAGGGCGTTCTCCTTCAATATAATGGCCGCCAATCGCTGACTGATAAAGTGAGTGCGCTATTTTGCTATCTGCTATAGTTTTACCGGCTTTCATAGACTGCCAAAAATCGGGGTATTTATGTTTCCATCTGTTTAAAGTTCTTACTGAAATATCAAAGAATTTAGCTATTTCATTATCGATCATACCTAGGAGGCATAGTTGTTTGACCTGTTTAGCAAATATTGAATGGTACAGTGACGCTGGGCGACCTTTATGGTTGTTTTTTGGCATTTTGGTTACTTTGGGTTTGCTTGTTTTTTCGTAGTTCATATTGGTTGGTGTGCAAATAATTTCACAAGGACTTAATCGTGACTGGTGCTACTTTAAAGGTAAAATAGCACTAGCCTTTTTCCTGTCGGTTAATGGTTAGGTTTTGTTAGGTGCTCGAACACTTAGCAAAGCCGCTTAAAATTCAACATCTATGTTTAAAAACTCTCCATCTTTAAAGTTCTTTTTAAGTTCCTTGTAGGTTTTTTTAAATGCTAGAAAATAATCTTTTTCTGGCTTCCCTTCGCATAGAGCATTATTAAGATCATCAAGTGCTTGTTGATGATCAAGGAATTCATAACTCCATACTTTTTTATTGCTAGTTTTCATGTTTTTACCTATTTGGTGCTGTTAATAAATCTAGCAAACGCACCTTTATTTGCTAGACATGAATATGTTTTTACAGTGCCATTTTATAAAAAGGCCAATCGCGTTTATCTTGCTTGTAAACCTGTTACTTTAATTAATGACTCAATGCTATAACCTAATAAATAATGCTTATACCGTATGGTAATATTATAAAGCTCCCCTAATAGCGGGAAGGTAAAGGCCTAAAAATAGGCTGACTGACCCTAATAGTGAGAAGGTGATGCCGTATTTAGACTGTTTTCTTGCTCATTGACCCAAATAGTGGGAAGCGTTCCCCTAATAGAGGGAAGTGTTTTCAATTTATATTTCTCTTTTTGCTTGCGGTTTTTTGAAAGCTATCAATAAAGCGTTGATCTATTTTGTCCCTGTTTTCAGGCTTCCACAGGTTTGATGCCACGTGTGTAGTACTAACATCTAGCTTCCCGTTACAATCATCAATGGCAAGCCAAGTGACAGCAAATAATGAGCATTTATTACGTCCCCCTTGTCTTGTTTGTTCAATAAATCCGTAAGCTAGTAATTCCTTTAAAGCTTTATCCGTTGCTCCTTTTGATTTCCAGCCATAAAGCTTCATAATTGCTGGTGCTGCTGAAAAGTCACCATTATTTTTACCGTTGAACTGTGCTATTAGGTTATCTAATAGATGAGCTGCGCTATGGTTTAATATTGAAGCAGGGCTAGGAGTTTTGGCTCTGAAGTTAGGTCTGAAGATATGGTGTGGTTTTGCAGCATGAGTACCACTATCTTTTCGACCTTTAAGCTTTTCGCGCTGACTTGCCATTTATTCAGTTTGCTTTAAGGATGCTTAAAATACTTTCTCTAATCTCGGTCGCTGGCAGTTTTAACGCTTTCATACGCTCTATTTCCTCGCATGTACGCAACTCTAACCATTCAATAGAACCATTACATATTTTGGTTGGTTCGATGACGGTTTGGCGTGTTTTTCTCCACTCGCTCAACTCGGCAATTTGCTTTTCAAATTGATCTACATATTCAATTCTAAAAACTTCAGCTTGTTCGCCAGTAAAACCAAGTACGACAACAGAGAAGTTTTTACGATCTAAAATATAATAAGTTTGCTCTTTTCCTCGGTCATCAATATATTTTGATGGCTGAATTTTCAGTCGTGAGTTTTCAACTAAATTGTTAATGCGCTGTAAAATATTTTTATGTTGCTTGCCGAAATATTCAGATACTTTTAGTGTATTGGTTGTTACATTTTTATGCTCGTTGTCGATAGCAACTAAAGATTGTTCTAATAATTGTGATTTGGTGGGTAAATTAATATTTTTCATTTGTTCAATTCCTGAATTTCAGGCAAACAACCCCTACATACATAAAATATGTTTTAGTCGTTTTATGGGTTGAAAGCCTTCTTAGTGTTAGCCAGATTTTTTATTTTTCTGATAAAAATGTTCTACAGTTGCTTTAATGTCCTGTAATTCCATTTCTATAGACTGCAATGTCATATAAGTGATTTCATCATTTAGTCGTGAACCAGTATCAAAAGCATATTTATCTTGTAATAAACTGATTGCAGAAAAGGCGCGCCCTGTAATAGCGTCAATAGCATCACTTAAATCATGCGGCTCAGGGTTATCTACTGTGTAGTTGTTTAAGCGATGAGTTAGGTTGGGTGTGTTTGGGTTCATGCTGACACCTCAATTTTAGGGGTAAGATTATTATGTGTTGGTGTTGCCTGTTCCTGTGCTTCAACCCAAGCAGTTACTTGATCTTGATACCATAGCTTTTTATTTAGGATATAAACTGGGGCAGGGAAATCTTTATCAGATTTAGATTTACGCCATAGCGTAGTAGATGATAAACCCGATTGTTTGCAAAATTCGGGGGTGGTTATTCTGTGTACTGGTTGCATTTAAATTACCTCGGTTGCTGTTAATGTTGAGATAAATAATGCGCTTTATTGTGGGGTTGAAATAGGTAGGTAGGTTAAGAAAACCTACCTACCCCAAAACACTAAAAGCGGTGGATATGTGTAAAGTTGGTAGGAGATTTTTTTATTTTTTATTTAATAACAATAGGTTAATTAGTGGGTGGGTTGTTTTGTAGGGGTCTTACTTGCCCCTCCTTTATCATTCCAATTAGCTACTTTTGATAGTTGATTTTCAATAGCCTCATTGTTTATATCACCATCATCTTTTATTAAGTCGTATTCCGATGCATGAGCTATTAGCCAGTTCATTAGATTTTGTTTTACTGTTTTGCCATTGGCACTGTATTTTTCATCTGTAGATATTGCCTCCCAAGCTCTAATGGCGGCTGCTAGTTTTGGCGCGTAATATGGACTATTTTTGTTAAAATAATCTGGTTCAGTCGTTTTGTTTTGAAAGAAAAAACCTGTGCTATAGCCTCTGCTAAGTAGCCATGCGCGCAAATCATCCACCGTTATGCTGCTTTTTTCCCAGTTAGGGTTACTTTTTACAAAATAACCATTGTTGACATGCTCATCACCCTTAGCAAGGATGTCAAAACAAGGGTTGGCATATCCTTCGAGTTCCATCATGTCAACTAAAGTCTGTGTATCGGATTGGTCAATGGGGCGTGAATCATGAATGATTTTTGCATTCAGTTTATTACTTAAAACTGCGTTTTTTAATGCTTCGTATGCTGTCTTAACTGATCTGCCATTAGTGCTATCAGTTGTTCCATGCACACCTTCAGCATTAAATCTAACAGAATTTGGGTCTACTTCAGCTATCAAGGCTGCTGCTTGAATTATTGTTAAGGTATCTGCTAGATTCCATAACGGATTAATTGAAAAGCTCATAACACTCCTGTTCAAGGTGCATTCGTTCCAGAAAGGAAACCAGTCAAGCGGGGAAGGAATCCGCCTTTTTTAGCCGCTAAGCCTAGACTGGTTAAATAATTATAGTTTATTCGCTAGTTTCTTATCCAGCGTAAACAGTTCTATTTGATGGCTTAATGCGGTAGCAAGAATAATAGCATCCGGTAGTTTTATGCGATGTTGTTGTTTTAAATTAATCGTTTTGTCTTCTATGGCGCGATTAATAGTTAGTTGGGTCATCAGCTCAAGTAATGTAGATATTATTTTAATTTCATCTTGGGTAATATTGGGAAAGCCTAACAGCTCCATTCGGGTTACTGAGCTAAAAGCACAGTTTTTTAGGTCAATTCCTTTTAGTTTTATACCAGCATCAGAATTACCCGCAACAATACCTAGAATAATATTGGTGTCTAATAAATATTTAATCCCATTCATCGCGCATTTTCCTTTGTATTTCTACAGGGTCACCTTTAAAAGTAGGTGAGTCTTTCAGTGCGCCAAAAAAATCATTGAGTGTTTTAGGGGGCCTTTCTTCAGGTGCATATTGACTTAGGAATTGCTCTATAAGGTCATTGGTTGATAAGTGTGCCTGTTCTGCTACTTGATTAAGTCTAGTGGCTATGTCGTCTTT
>CAJVYL010000013.1 GCA_913009265.1 uncultured Methylococcales bacterium | reverse complement strand
AGCAGTTGTTTTATCCTGATGCAATAAACTAAATTGATATATCAATTTATATTTATGAAAAGAAGAATGTTTATCAGGCGCTTTCTAAAAATTGAGTTTTTAGGCTAAAGCTCTGTAATGGTGAGGTTTAATTGGGGTTATGGAGTAAAAACATCCAAGTATTTTGAGAAGGAGTACAGGGATTAATTCGAGCTAGGGGGATGAAATGAGTGTTCTTGTTTTTAATATAATAATTCCACCATATAGCCTATGGTGGAATATCAATAAATAGCCGATACAGATAGGTCTGTTTTAAGCTTTACGTTGACGAGATATACTTGTTAACCCAAGTAAAGCTGAAGCAAATAACCAAACAGCTGCTGGAACTGGTACAGCTGATAAATTTACTGACGAAGGGGCAACTTGAATACCACTAGATAATGTCAAAAGTTCATTTGTGCCATAAACAGTCATATGACTAAGGTCTTTTGATGTCATTTCCCAAGTGCCAGAGAGGGTATCTGTTGATATCAAGGATGCTGTCCAAAAAACTGCATCAGCAGGGTCAGAGCTATTACCTTTTCCACTTCTACCGCCTTTTAAAACAATAAGAAGAGAGTTAAAGCTTTCCCATGGGTTATCATCAAAACTCCAAGTACCATTTTTATTATCTTCATAAGTAAGTACTAGTGTGGCGTAGTCACCTGTATTAGATGTCTTAGGACTGTCTACTTTTACTACTTCAGTCCAACCGGTAACACCAAAGTACCCAATATCAGCATTTAAATCATTTTCTTTATCATTCTTATTTTCAGCCCCTCCAGACATATTAGCAATAGCTGTTGGGATTTCCCCATAGACTGTGGATGCAGTAACTGTTCCTGTAGAACTTAACAGTAATAGTCCAATTAAAAGCTGAGATAGATATTTGTTCATAGTAATCATTCCGTAATGTTTCAATAAATCATACCTAATTAACAAGTTGTTAATTGTAATTTATTTCTCTAAATTGCTAGTTAAATCGTGTAAATACAGTGTAGTAAATGTTAATTTTAGTATGAGCCATATGAAGGACTCTAGATAGATAGTGTATCAATAAACGAGACTTTCTTCACATTTATCTTTAAATGTTTTGTGTTAGGAGTCTCTTTAGAGGTGGTGTGAGTATTCACACAATTTATTTCAATCAAAAGCAGACATTATTTTAGAAAAAATGGGATGGTTTCTTTGTATATTAGGAATGTGTTGATGAGGAATAATTATCTCCGGTGTAAGTGCAAAATTGATACGTAATCGAGCAGATGTTGCTTTTGCTTCTTTTTCAGAAGTAAAAGGTCCTGCTACTACAATATACCCCTCATTGCCTGATAACACATGCGCTGGAATTTGAGGTCCTTGATGATTGAGCATAACAGCAAACCGCTTAGCTAACTGTTCTGATGAAAAGGTAGAGACTTTAATACGCCAAGACTCTTCATTTAACTCAGTGGGTTTGATTCTCTCATATAAATTAGTAGGATGATTCAATTCAACAGGAGCTTTTTGGCTATTGTTATCAGTAAAAATAGCAACAGCTAAACCATCTTTCTTAGTAATTGTATTTTCAACTTTAGACCATGAGATAGCTCGCTTTTCTTTAGCTTCAATTCGTTTTAGTTTTCGTTTGAAATTTGCTAGATATTTTTTATTTAGATTATTGCTAATATGTGGTGTGGGATAAACCTGAATAAATAGTTGCTGATTGACCCAACCAATTAAATAAGGCTGATTCAATATGCGAACTGGCATATGAGTCGTTACATGTTGAAATAGAATGGCAATGTCTTCTGGGTATAGGCGGATGCAGCCATGACTTACCGCCATTCCTACTCCATAAGGTTTATTAGTGCTATGAATTAAATATCCCGGAATAGCGAGTCGGATAGCATAATCACCTAATGGATTATTTGGCCCCGCGGCTACCACTTTAGGAAGAGGGTCCCCTTTTTTTTCATGCTCTAAACGTATTGATTTTGGCACTACCCAGCGAGGATGTTTCTTTTTAGCCGTGATTTTTGTTTTGCCCGTTGGGGTTAACCAACCCTTACGCCCAATTCCAATAGGGAAGGTCATCATTTTATGATTCTTATTTTTAGGGAAATAAAATAATCGTTTAGCCGCTAAATTTAATACAAGACCTTTTTTAGCCACATCAGGTAGGATAAATTGTGAAGGTAGTTTTAGAGTATGGCCTGACTCCGGAACCCATGGATCTATTCCTGGGTTCGCTATAGATATTTCATCAAAGCCTAAACCAAAATGCCTTGCAATAAGAGGTAATGAATCACCTTCTTGAATGTCTACAGAACTTAGCTGACCAAATATTGATTGATTATTTTGTAATAAAAATGCATGTTGAGTTTTAGTCTGTTGATTATCAGTATCTTGTAATAGAGGAAATGGTAATGATTGGCACGCAGTTAAAAATACTAGAAATAGTATTGTTAATATTGGCTTATGAATATGTTTGAATACCATCGGTATGACGTTGATGAGTAGAGCTTTATTTCTGATTAAAATACTAGGTTACCTGTAATTAGAGATAATCACAATTTTTCTAAACTCTAATTCTGCTTGCAAAAGCAAATGCTTGGTTTGTATGTTGGATAGAGTAATACTTTTATACTCTCTATTAGGCTGCATAAGCCAGGATTTATACTATTATTGATCAATAGCTTGTGATTTTAAATGGTTTTTATATGATAGATTTAAGGAAAGAAGTTACAGAGAAAATTATTAATGAGACGTTAAAGGGGATAGAAATACCCTCACCACCTCAATTAATAAAAGATTTACAAGTACAAATGGAGTTGCCTGACGTCCGTATTGATAAAATTGCAAATATTATCAATACGGACGTTGGTATATCAGGAAAAGTGATCAAGCTTATAAATTCACCTTTTTTTGGTCTGCGTAGTCATATCGTATCTATTAAGCATGCAATCAATTTATTGGGCCTGCAAAATATCATTAACATCGTAAATTCAATTGCAATAAAGCAAACCTTTACTAGTCATAATATAAGTGAAATGACAAAGTTTTGGGATAATGCAACGGATGTCGCTGTAGTGTCGACTTATATTTCAAGAACGATGGGGATTGGTATTCCTGATGAGTCATATAGTTTGGGACTTTTTCATAATGCTGGTATTGCATTATTAATAGAAAAATTTCCAAATTATGCCGATGTAATGAAGTTAGCTTATTCTGAAAAAAATTGTCGTATTACTGATATAGAAAACCATAAAATCAATTGTAATCATGCAGTAGCAGGATACTATATAGCTAAATCCTGGAAATTACCTACCTATGTTTGCGAGGCAATTGGTGATCATCATAAAACATTGCCTATATTTTCTGAGCAAACCCCTTGTGATCAGCATAAGAAAAACTTACTTGCTGTATTGAAATTAGCAGAAACTATTTGTAAAACCAACAGGGTCTTTGGTACTGAAGCCATAGATTATGAATTCGAAAGCCTTAAAGAAGATTTATTTTCTTACTTAGGAATATCAGAATTTGAGTTTGAAGATTTGAAGGCAGAGATTTTAGATAAAGGGTTGTTGTATTGATGAATTTTAGAGAAAAGTTTGTAGGCTCTAATGTATTCTTCGCGCGGGAATTGGGGGCGAAATTTATAAGCTGCTAATTTTTGTTGATAGCAACGACTGCATGGATGCCTAAGGTTGATGAAAGAGGGCATCCAGTCATATCTACAAATTTATTTCCAAACACCTATTGCTCTGTTTAATTCGGCTTCTGCACGTAAAGCATCAAAGCGGGCTGATATATTTCTAGCATGTGACTTATCTCTAGCAACCTCAGCTTCAATATAACGAGTAACGGTTACAGTCCCAGCCTTACGTTGTTCGTTTACTAAGCGTAAAGCTTCTTCTGATGCGGCTACTGAGCTTGAAGTTACTTTGATTCTTGCTAGTGCCTCTGCAACTTTTAAATGAGCTGATTTAACTGATTTCTCAATCATTAATTGTGTTTGTTTCGCTGATTTTTGAGCGATAGATAGTTGATGTTCTGCTTTCTTGATTTTACTACTATCACGAAAACCAGAAAAAATATCTAATTCGACCATAACGCCTGCCGTTACATTATCTCTATTAGTGCTGTATTCTAAATCTTTGCTATCAGAGCCATAGGAAACATAAGCATCAGCTGTAGGTAAGTAAGCACCTTTAGCAGCATTGAGTTGTTGTTGAGCTATTGCTATTTGTTTATTGGCTGTTTGAGTTTCTGGTCTTTGATCTATTGCTAACTCTAATAGCTGGTTAAATGATTTATCTGCTTGAGGCATTGTCCATTGAGTTGATGAGTCAATTTTAAAGGCTTCAGCAGCAGTTAGACCTAATAAACTTTTTAAGCCAATTTTTGTTAGTTCAATAGCATTAGATGTCTGTATTTTTGTATCTAGTGCTTCTGCTAATTGAACTTGTAATGTTAATAGGTCAGACTTTAATACAGAGCCAGCTTCGTATCTATTTTTACTTTGTCTTAGTTCTTCTTTAACGGCTTCAATGGAACGGTTAGCAACATGGTCAACTTCTATTGAAGCTAAATAGGCATAAAAAGTTGAACTGACAGTTTGAATAAGGTGATTACGTGTTGCTGATTTATCTAATGTTGCAGCATCTACACCTAGTTGAGCGGCTTTAGTATTGTAATAATCTTGTCCACCTCTAAAAAGTGAGTAACGTGCGGTTACTTCTGGACGATAGTTATCTGTGCCGCCTGGGTTGTTAAAGTCTGTTGTAGGAGTGAAATCTAGTCGTCGTTGAGAGATAATCATACCAAATGCACGCGAAGGGTCAGTGGTATGGGTGTAAGATAAACTGGTTTTAATAGTAGGATAAAAACTAGATAGTGCTATGTCTAACTGAGCTTCAGCTTGAGAAATTCTATCCTGCATAATTTGCAAATTGGGGTTGTAAATAAGCGCGTGATCAATCGCTTGCTGCAAGTTATATGTATTGTTTTCTGTTGCAGTTACAGCCGTTGAGTTAAACGCTAGAGCAACAGCAAATAATAACGGTTTTTTATATAAATTAAGCATAATTCTACAAGGATAGGTTTTAAGTTAAAATCTTATTATTTGTTGTCTAATTGATCTGGTGAAATAAGTTTTTCACCTATCGCTAAACCTGAAATTACTAATGTTTTATCATCAGTTTGTTGGCCTATACGAATAAAACGTCGAATAGGCGTGTTGTTTTCTAAAACCCAAGCAACATCTAATTGTCCCATTTTCTTAATATAAGAAGAAGGAATAAGTAGTTGATCTTGTTTGCCAGAAGGGATAACTATGCGGGCAAATAACCCTGGTAGTAATTTACCATTGTTTTCAATTTTTGCTTTGATAAGAAAGCTACGAGCACCGGGATCGGCTGCTGGAACAATCTCTTCAATAGTTGCCATTAATGTTTTATTAAGAGCAGGTATATGCGTTTTTAATTGCTGGCCTATGGTTAGTGTTAAAGCCAGTGATTCACGTACATTAGCGTCGATACGTAATGATTTTGGATCATATAAAGTTAATAGCTTCATACCTGGAGAAGCTAAATCGCCGGGCTCTGCAAAACGGTCAATTACTCTAGCTGCAAATTGTGCTCTAATTTTACTGTAACTTGATGTGGTTTGTGATGATTCAAGTTGTTGTCTTGCACTGGCCAATTGAGCTCTTAGGCTATTGTAATTAGCACTGGCTTGTTCAAGTTGAGCTTTAGTGACACTTTCTTTTTTGTATAAAGACTTAGTTCGAGTGTAATGTGATTTTGCTTGAGTTAATTGGGCACGAATCGCATTAATATTTTCTTTTGATTGAGCAACATTAGAACGGTTGTTTCTATTATCTAATACTATTAATAAGTCACCTTTATCAACAGTATCTCCCGCTTTTACATGAATAGATTTAATAGGCGCTAAAATTCTGGCAGCCACATGGGTGGTTTGTTTAGAGCGAACTGTCGCGGGTACATCCTCATTTAACTGCGTGAGCGTTGATTGAAGAGTCAGTGATTCTCCTTTATAAGGTGTATTGTTAACTATTTCACCTGGCTCTATTTTAGAATCAAAAGCACCTGCCATCCAGAAGATAGAAAGTAATAGGCCTGCAACGGTTAATAAAGGTGTAGCTAAATGTTTTATTTTATTGAGCATAATGATGTCCTAAATCTTTTCTTCTACAGGTGAGTAAATTAAATAATAAACCACGGGAATAACTAATAAAGTAAATAAAGTGGAGGCAATGATGCCAAAAATAATAGCAATGGCTAAACCACTAAACACTGGGTCTAAGGTAATAATTAAATTGCCTAATAAAGTAGTTCCAGCTGTTAATAAAACAGGACGCATACGAATAGCACCTGCTTGGAGTAGCGCATCCGTTAATGCCATGCCATTCTTTCGACCCTGTTCAATAAATTCAATCAGGATAAGGGCGTTACGAATAACAATACCTGCCAGTGCAATCATGCCAATCATGGCTGTTGCCGTAAACAATACAGGGTCAGGGCTGTTACCAATAAAGCGTTCACCAAACTGATTTAATAACCAGAAGCCAGGCATAATACCTATTACTGTCATTGGAATTGACGACATAATAATCAGCGATAAAGTTGATGAACCCGTTTGCATTCGCATTACAAAGTAAATGCCTATTAAGGCAAAAGCAAAGGCTAGGCCCATATCACGAAATACACGAATGGTCGTATCCCATTCACCTTCACCATCCCATTTTACGGTAATGTCATCAGGAACTTGCCAAGGAATACCACCACCAGAATTAAGAAAACTTCTATCTTGCCAATCTTGAGGGGCAATGTCTGAGTTTTCTAAATCAGCCTTTATATCCATAATAACTTCAACTGGAGTACGACCTTCTAGCTCAGCAGTTACATAGACCAATGGTTTTAAGTCTTTATGGTAAATAGCTTTGTCAGCTGTTGATTCGACAAACTCACCTAACTCACCCAATGAAATTAATGATTGATTTTTAACATTGCCACGCCCTTTTAGAGGTAATACTTCAAGATCTGACTGGCTAGTTCTATTGTTTTTAGCTAGGCGTAAAGTAATAGGTAAGGGGTTGGCTTCCCTTTCTAAGTTTAAGTGCCCTGCAATATAACCTTCATTCGCTACACTCAAGTTTAGTGCAAGTTCTTGAGTATTAATGCCTGAAAGCATGGCCTTCTCTTTATCTGTATGAAAGCGCCAGCGAGTTTGGTCTGCTTCAACTGTTGAATCAATTTCAACGACAAAAGGTTCCTGTTTCAGCCTATCTATAACTAGTTGAGCTGCATCTCGTTGTTGTTGATAATCTGTTAATGGGTCGCCATAAATTTCAGCAACAATTGTACTTAAGACAGGAGGGCCTGGGGGAACTTCAACAACTTTAACCGAGGCTCCATCTACATTTAAGTGAGTTAGCATTTTTCGCAAACGTAACAACACAGCATGTGAATTATGTTCGCGCTCTTGTCTTGGTGCTAAGGTTAAACGTAAATCAGCTAGGTGAGGGGCTTGACGATAAAAATATTGCCTTACTAAACCATTAAAGTCCATTGGTGAAGGTGTGCCGATATAACTGGCAATCGCTTTAACTTCAGGTAATGTTTTTGCAATTAAAGCTGCTTTTTCAGAAATGGCAGCTGTTTGCTCTAATGTACTTCCTTCTGGTAAATCAACCAAAATTTGCATTTCATCTTTATTATCAAAAGGTAATAGTTTTAGAGGAACCATTCTAAAGACGGGTAGGCTGGCAGTAAGTGCAAACAAAGTGATAAATACGCCGATTAATATCCAAGCTTTTTTACGTGAAGCGATAAAAGGACTAATAAGGCCGCTATAAAACTTTAATAAACCTTCTGAGGTACTTTCTTCTTCAGTGGGTTTTAGTGCTTTGCTTGATAGCCACGGCGTTACCATAAAGGCAACTAAAGTAGAGATGATAACGGCAATAGGAACATTAAATGCCATCGGTGCCATATAAGGTCCCATCATTCCAGTAATAAACGCTAAGGGAACAAAGGCTAAAATAATGGTTAAGGTCGACATTAATAAAGCAGATCTAATTTCTGCCATCGCATCAATAATACGCTGTTGAGAATTTCCCTTACCTTTTCGCATAAATCTTTCGATATTATCGATGCCAGTAATGGGATCATCTACCAATAAACCTAAGGAAAGAATTAACGCAAATAATGTGACGCGGTTAATGGTATATCCCATAACCATATCAAGCATTAGAGTGAGTCCGTAACAAATTGGAATTGCTAAACCTACAACCAGTGCCGCTCTCCAGCCTAAAAAGACCGCAATAAAAACGACAACGGTGAAAATAGCAAAAGCTAAGCTGCTGGTAAGATTTGATACTTTTTCATCAGCTGTTTTTCCATAATCACGTAATACTTCAATATGGACTTCAGGGGGTAAAAAATCTTGTTGTAATTGTTCAATTTTGTTATGGATATTTTCTGCCAGCCAAACAGCATTTGATCCACGTTTTTTGGCAATAGCCAAAGTAACCATAGGGTACTGTGTGTTAAATTCAGCTGATTGATCATGTCCTGGCGCAAATTCAATCCAGCTATAATTATTAACTTCTTCTGGTCCATCAGTGATTGAAGCAACATCTTGTAAATAAACGGGTAAGCCATCGACAACATTAATAACTAAAGATTTAAGTTGGTCAACAGTTCTGATGAAGTCACCGACTTCAACAATGACAGATTGATTACTTGCAGAGACTATCCCAGCACTTTGTAATTGGTTTGCTGAGGCAATTGCTTGAATGATTTCTGTGGCAGTGGTTTTTCTAGCTGCCATACTTTGTGGATTGAAAGAAATGTTAATGCTACGTGCTCTACCACCAACAATGCTGACTTGATTGGTATCTTCAATTTGTTGCAGTGAGGTGGTGATTTCATCGGCAAAACGTCTTAATTCAAAATCACTATAACGGTCTGGTTGATCACTCCATAAGCCGAGTACTACTACAGGAACATCATCAACTTCTAGGGGTTTAACAACCCAACTTCTAACCGCTGCTGGAATATTATCCTGGTTTGATAGTAATTTATTGTAGGCATTTAACAGTGAGTCTTCTCTATCTTCACCCACAAAATAACGCAGTGTGACAACCGCTTTACCTGAGCCAGAGCGAGAGTAGATATGCTCCACACCGGTAATTTGAGAGAGCATCTTCTCAAGCGGTAAAGTGACTTGTCGCTCAACCTGTTTGGCTGATAAACCTGGGGCTGAGATGATAACATCAGCCATGGGTACAACAATTTGAGGTTCTTCTTCTCTCGGGGTGTAAACCAGTGCAATTGCACCGAGGGTAAAGGAAAGAATAAAAAATAAAATTGGCAAACCACCTTTCAGTGAATAGGCTACTAGCCTATCAAGAGCAGTGTGCGTGGAAACAGGGATGTTGTCGTTATCTGTCATATTTTTAAATAGTTTGGATGCGCGAGAAAGCTAAAGTATCAAACATTAATGAATATCATTATATTCTAATATATAAAAATTAAGAAGCGATTTTCAAAGTATTGTTTAAAAAATGCCAAAACACAACTTAATTATATGAAAGAAAGGGTGGAAAAATTACTCTATGCCATGACTGGAAAGTGATAAAATCCAGTTTTTTCTCCTTACCAATATTCACTTTTACCATAACTTCTATGACAAAAAGAGCCATATTACTCGCTAATTTAGGATCACCAGATAAACCAAAAACCAAAGAAGTTAGAAAATACCTTAACCAGTTCTTAAGTGACCCTTATGTTATTCAATTGCCCTGGATTTTAAGACGTTTACTTATTAGTTTGTTTATTTTACCGACAAGGCCTAAAAAATCAGCTGAAGCTTACCAAAGTGTCTGGACTAAAGAAGGGGCACCCTTAATTGTTTTATCTGAACAATTAAAACAGGCTTTACAGGCTAAGCTTGATTATCCTGTAGCCATGGCAATGCGATATGGTAAGCCGAGCATTAAAAAACAGTTGATCACGTTGGTTAAAAAGCAGGGAGCTACTGATATTTTTTTTATACCTTTATATCCGCATTATGCTGAGAGTACGATTACTACTTCTGTTGCTGAAGCAAAACGGGTAATTAAAAAGTTTAAACTAAAAGCAACTTTACATGTTCAAAAGCCGTTTTACCAAGAGGAAAAATATATCTCGGCTTTAGTGAGTAGTGCAGAGCCTTATTTAAAACAATCGTATGATCACTTATTATTTAGTTACCATGGATTGCCTGAGATTCATGTCAGCAATCTGGATAAATCAAAAAAACATTGTTTAAAAAAAGTTGCTTGTTGCAGTACTCCTGATAAAGCACATGAAACTTGCTATCGCCATCAAGTTTTTCAAACAACACGCAGTTTTGCAGAGAAAGCAAACTTATCACCAGGCAAATACTCAGTTGCATTTCAATCTCGGCTGGGTAGAGCAAAATGGTTAGGTCCAAGTACCGAGGAAAGATTACGGGATCTTGCTGAAAATGGTGCTAAAAATATACTGGTTATTTGTCCCTCATTTGTAACCGATTGTTTAGAAACATTGGAAGAAATACAAATAAGGGGTCAAGAGGTATTTATAGAGGCAGGTGGAAAGTCTTTAACTTTAATTCCTTGTTTAAATACTAATGAAGAGTGGGTCGATGCATTAGCATCTTGGTGTTAATGTATTAATAACTTTTTGTTAGGTATAGAAAGTGTATTTGTTTTTATTAATTGTCTTTCTAATTTCCTATGGTTCGCTTTATCCTTTTGATTTTGTGCAAATTGGTAATGATGCATTTGCGATTAAAGAATTCTTCCAGACTTGGGGAACCTATACACATAGAGGTGATATTTTAGCTAATTTGCTTCTTTTTGTGCCCTTTGGAGTAACAGGTGTGCAAATGTTATTACCAAAAAACAATCACATTTTAGTCATACCTTTTGTTTTGGTACTTGGTTTGTGCCTTGCAATAGTTTTACAGTTTGGACAGATCTATTTACCAAGTCGAGATGCTAATTTAAGTGATGCAGTGCTAAACTTTGTGGGTACTATTATCGGCGTATTTATAGCTATTAGCTTAAATACAAATAGAACATCATTTGCGGGGGTTATCTATGGTAATGACTCATTTCCTATGCTTATACTGTTTAGTTGGATGGCTTATCGATTAATGCCTTTTGTACCCAGTATCGATTTGCAACAATTAAAAAATGGAATTAAACCTATTTTTTTATTTTCCACCTGGGAGTTGGTCAGAATTTTTCATGATGCAATATCATGGTTAGTTGTTTTCTACATACTCTGTAGACATAAGCAAAAAAACCTAAGCATGCCATATCTTTCACGTTTGATTTTTTGCTGTTTTATTTTAGAAGTTATTATTGTTGATAATTCAGTCAGTATGTCTAATGCAGTTGGGGGTATATTGGCTCTTGTTTCATGGTGGGCATTTTTTTCTTATACAAAGAAGCTCCCTGTATGGCTGGCAACGATGATGGTAGTTGTCCTTTTTGCTTCAGGTTTTTCACCTTATCAACAGTCTGATACAACACAAGACATTCAATTAATTCCTTTTTATGGTTTTTTGGGTGGATCAATGCTTGTAAATACAGCTTCTTTTTTAGAGAAGTTCTTTTTATACGGAGCTTTGATTTGGCTGTTTCAAGGTGTTGGCTTAAAGTTCTATTGGGCTATTTTGATTACTGTTGGTGTGACAGTGTGTATAGAAGTAGGACAAATTTTTTTAGTAGGGCATTTGGCTGAAGTTACCGACCCCTTTCTAGTGTTGTTGATAGGTTCTTTAATTGCCACATTACAGAGAAAAACAAGGGTCTTGTCTGATATTGAGGTGTTTCTTTAAATGACGCTCTGGAAGTAAATTGTTAGTAAAGTTGCAATTGCCTTTGGATAGTAGTTATACTTATTAAAAATTACGAGCTTGTTGTTATGAGCTCAACTATATTCAAATTCTGATTTTGTAACGGTGATAGCAAATCAGAACTATATTTTTCACCAAAGATTAAAGAGAACGTTATGAGTAAAGGCACAGTTAAGTGGTTTAGTGCAGATAAAGGTTTCGGTTTTATTACTCCAGAAGATGGAAGTAATGATTTGTTTGTTCATCATTCTGAAATTCAATCAGGCGGTGAATACGCGACATTGAGTGATGGTCAAGCCGTTGAGTTTGAAGTGGGTCAGGGACAGAAAGGCCCTTGTGCAAATAAAGTTGTTGCGGTTTAAACAATAGCACATAACGCGACGCTCAATAGAATCCTGAGCGTCGCGTTATTTATTATCCCCTGCGGAGTCGGTGTGCCAACATCTTTCCGGACAGCTTTTAAGCTGATGAATTCTTTCTAGGTTATAAAAGACTTCAATATATTCAAATATAGCCTGTGTTGCTTCCTCTCTTGTTTGATATTGTTGATGATGTAATCATACGTTTAAGTGTGTGAAAAAAGCTTTCAGACATCGTATCCCAGCAATTCCCTTTCGACTCATTGACTTCTGATACATATTGACTGCCTCTGTCTGTATGCTATATCAAGTTTTTGTCAGGTTTCTCTTCCATAAAGCCATTAATAAAGCATTATTAACTAGTGACGCTTTCATTCGCTTATTCATTGACCAACCACTTTTCTAGAAAATCAATCAAAACAGCCAAAAATCACCAGCCTTCCTGAGTTGAAATGTAGGTAATGTCTCTGGTTTAGTGTCGCCACATCACTATTTGGTAGATATGAAGACCTCGAATCAGAAAGCGTATAGTATAAGTCTCTAACGAATAATAAATTTGATATGAATGTAATTGAAGCTTTGCAACAAAGACAGTCCATACGTGCTTTTCTTAATAAAGAAGTTGAAGAAGATAAAATCAATACTATTTTAAGTGCTGCTAGATACGCACCTTCTGGGACTAATACACAACCGTGGCAAGTGGCTGTTGTTACTGGTGAAACCAAAGATAAGCTACAAACAGAATTAGAAACTAATTTTCGAAAAGGCCATAAAGATAAAGTAGATTATCAATATTATCCTGAAAAATGGATAGAACCGTATAAATCAAGACGGGTTGCTTGTGGTTTAAAAATGTACTCAACTTTAAAGATTGAGCGAGAGGATAAGCAGCGTCAACTAGACCAATGGGCCGCTAATTATAGAGCTTTTGATGCACCTGTAATGCTATTGTTTTTTATGGATAATTGTATGCAAACAGGTTCATTTATGGACTATGGAATGTTTTTACAATCAATAATGTTGGCAGCAGTAGATCAAGGTTTAGCGACTTGTCCACAAGCTTCACTTGCAGAATATCCAGAAACTATTAAGACAGTACTCAACTATCCACAAGATAGTACTTTAGTATGTGGTATGGCGCTAGGTTATGAAGATAAGACGGCTTTGATAAATTCTTATAGAACTGAGCGTGAGCCAATTACTAGCTTTTGTAGGTTTTACAAATAGTATTGATTATTTTCTTAAAATAATTCTTGAGTAAATTAATAGGTATTTATAATAATCAGTAACTTATGCACAAAGTATTTCCTAAAATATAAATTATCTAAATTCTTTGGGTAAGAAACTTAAATTTTGTTTATAAATGATGTAAGTCATTGATAGTTTGTCTGTTATATTGCAGTGTACAGTTTTTATACAATTTAGCTAAAGCGCTATAGCTACATAGACTTAGTGTCACTTGAAACATTTAATACACAGAGTTATCCACAGATATTGTGGACAAAGAACTCTTTGTTTTAATAATGTTTATAACTGTTAAATGAACTGGGCTTATGTAAAGATAGAGTCAATTAAAACTATCACTATTTAAAACCAATATGAAAATTAGTTTTCTTGCTTCTCATGGAGGTTCTGCTGCTAAACACATCATTAAAGCAATTCGTAATAAGCAATTAGAGGCTGAAATCGGAGTCGTTATTACTAATAACCCAAATTCAGTCATTTATGATTGGTGTCAGAAAAATGCAGTAGACATAGTTTGTATCAATGGAAATACACATACTGCTGAACCAGAGAAAGATCGAGCGATTCATAAGGCTTTAATTAAAGCTAATACCGATTTAATTATTCTCTCTGGTTATATGAAAAAAATAGGTTCTACAACATTAGCCGAATATACAAATCGAGTGCTTAATATTCATCCCTCACTTTTACCTAAACATGGTGGTAAAGGGCTTTTTGGTGATAAGGTTCATCAATCGGTTATTGCTTCAGGGGACAAGCAATCAGGTGCAACTGTTCAATTTATTAATGAAGAATATGATGAAGGGCCAGTTTTTTCACAGCAGATCGTTGGAGTAGTTGATGGCGAAACGGTTGAATCACTTAAATCAAAAGTTCAAGCTATTGAAGGTGAGCTTTACTTAAATAGTATAAAAAGAATTATTGATGAGGATTTACTACATTTTTGAAATGGATATGATATTTTAAATGTTCGATTCATTTATAATCCCATAATATTATGACTCTGTTAAAAGTCTTATTCGGTAGTTTTTTATTAGTCTTTAATTCAATTACTTTGGCTGAGTGTCAAAGTCAGCGAGTTAAAGTTCAGGTACTAGGTTCTGGTGGGCCGGAGTTAACGGATGGACGGGCTTCTAGCTCTTATTTACTTTGGTTAGATGGAAAGGGAATTGTTTTAGTTGATGCGGGTGCTGGGAGTAGTTTAAATTATGAAAAATCAGGCGCTAAACTTAATGATATAGAAACAATAGTTTTTAGTCATTTTCATGTGGATCATAGTGCTGATTTTTCTGCTTATATAAAAGGTACTTATTTCACTAACCGAACTCAGGATATACATTTATTTGGGCCTGAAAGTAATCATTTAATGCCTTCTGCTACAGAATTCACTCATAATTTTGTAGGTTCAAAAGGTGTATACCCTTATTTACAAAACTATGTTTCTGCTGAAAAACAAAGTAGTTATAAAGTTGTGGCAAAAAATATTAGCCTAGCTAAACATACAAAACAGAAAGTTTTTCAATCGAAAGATTACAAATTATCTGCCATTCCTGTTCATCATGGCCCATTACCTTCACTAGCATGGCGTGTAGATGTTGCTGGGTGTTCAATAGCTTTTTCGGGTGATATGAGTAATCAATTCCAAACATTGGCTGCTTTAGCTAAAGGAAGTGATATTTTAATTGCTCACAATGCCATTCCTGAGTCGCAAAAAGGGGTAGGGCGTAAGTTACATATGCCTCCGTCAGAAATTGGAAAAATTGCCAAACAGGCAGGCGTTAAAAAGTTAATTTTGTCACACAGGATGAACCGTACTTTAGGGCGTGAGAAAGAAACATTAGCAATTATTAAGAAATATTATAAAGGACCTGTTTTATTTGCAAATGATATGGATAGTTTTTAAGTAGCTTGTGAATGTGTAAAAATATCAAATTACTTGGCTATGTCATCGTTAAGTGTTCAAAAGTTGAAGTCGCTCTTAAAAGCCCTCTCCTGCTGGAGAGGGAGGGGTGAGGAGAAGTTCAAATAGTTCTCTTTTTCTTTAATGTTTACTTATAAATCAAGAGATAAAAGGGAATTTGACTTACATACTGTTTGTTTTCTCCTCACCCAAACCCTCTCCAACAGGAGAGGGCTTAAGAGCTAACAAAATCCATACTTAACGGTGACATAGCCAATTACTTCATTAACAGCTGTTTTGAATATAATCAACTTCTCCTAGACCGAATATGACGACTCTCTATTATTACCATAAAGATTTTTTACTGCATGATACAGGCTTAGGACATCCTGAAAATCCTGATAGGTTAGTACATATAAATGCTGCTATAGAAGACCCTCAATTTAAATCGCTAATCAAGGTCACTCCTGAAATACGAAAAGATCATATAGAATTAATTCGCTTGGTCCATACTCAAGGTCTCACTGATTATGTATTACAAAAAGTGGATAGTGAAAATTATGTTCCCTTAGATTCAGATACAGTGTTATCTGAAGGTTCTGCAAATGCAGTGCTTTTGGCTGTAAGTGCAGCATGTGATGCAGTTGATAAGGTCAATAGTAAAAAAGCAAACAATGCTTTTTGTGCTGTCCGCCCACCTGGGCATCATGCAGAACCAAAAGACTCCATGGGCTTTTGTTTATTCAATATTATTTCTATTGCTGCAAGTTATGCTTTAGCAAAAGAAAATATTAAACGTGTTGCCATTATTGATTTTGATGTACATCATGGTAATGGAACTCAAGCTACATTTAAAAATAATCCTGCTGTTTTTTATGCTTCTACACATGAAATGCCTAATTATCCAGGCACAGGGTATGCATCAGAAACAGGGGTAGGAAATATCGTTAATGTACCTTTAACCGCAGGTGAAAAAGGGCCAGAATTTCGAGAAAAATACCGTCAACAAATTTTACCTGCATTAAAACAGTTTAACCCTGATTTAATATTATTATCAGCAGGGTTTGATGCGCATAAAGATGATCCATTAGCCTCTATACAGTTAAAGGAAGAAGATTATCAGTGGTTAACTAAAGAAATTATGGATATAGCTAAAGAATGTTGTGATGGTAAAATAGTTTCCATATTAGAAGGCGGATATAACCTATATGCTTTAGCTGACTGTGTAAGCTTGCATGTTGCTGTTTTAATGAAGGGATAATTGTACCTAAGGGGAACTAGTGTATTGATTGAACAGCCCCTGTCAAATACGTTATGTAAGACTGGCTAATATTAGCTAGAGTTTTAAATTTAAACCAAGGAAAATTAATGAAAACAATGAGCTGTAAACAACTGGGCGGGGCATGCGATAAAGTATTTCAGGCTAACTCTTTTGATGAAATGGTAGCAATGAGTAAACAGCATGGTATGGAAATGTTTCAAACTCAAGATGAAGCTCATCTTAAAGCAATAATGGAAGTACAAAAACTAATGCAAAATCCAGCAGCGATGACAGAATGGTTTGAAGGTAAGAAAAAAGAATTTGAAGCTTTGCCAGAAGATTAGATAATTATTTTTCCATCTCCCTTAGCCTTCAAAACTATGAAAAATGCAGGTTAAAGAGTTATATACCACCAAACTTTTAGTCGTATTTTAAAAAAGTACAGATAAAAGTAGGAGGGGCCTATTGGCCGCGATTGCTCTTGATCTTGTTTCGGTCGCGGCCAATAGGCCCCTCCTACCGATAAAAATAATTAAGCTGTTATTTTATAGTGCATACTTGATCTAGGAAAAAGTAAGGGAATTAACTTTTCTGAAAAACCAATATTTTATTATTGGCCGGCATTTCAAAATCATGTTTGATTGTTAACCCTGCGTTGTTTGCTAATTTTTCAATCGCTTCAAAATCACGAACCCCTCTTGCTGGGTCTTGAGTTTTTAACCATTGATCAAACTGCTTGTTACTTTGGCTACTGAATTGTCCTTGATAATTAAAGGGACCGTAAATACAAACTATTGCATCAGCAGATAAGTATTTTTTTAAACCTGCAAAAAAATGTTCAACTTCGTGCCAGTGCATAATATGTAAAGTATTAGCGGTAAATAAAGCATCAATACTCTGACAAGGCCACTGCTCATCATTTACATTTAAAGCTACGCTTTTAGGTAAATTATTTAGCTCTGCTTCTTCTATCCAACAATTAATACCTGCCAGGTTTTCTTCTCTATCTGTTGTTTGCCAAGTTAAGTGATTAAGGTGATTGGCAAAATAACAAGCATGTTGACCTGTACCACTGCCTATTTCCCAAACCTTTTGTGATTGCTGAAAAATACGCTGAATTACCTGTAAAATAGGCTGTTTATTGTTCTCGCAAGATTGTGAAAAGGACTTATTCATGGTTATAAAATGTATTAATAGTATGGCGGAGGTTAATGCTAACTGTTGGAACAAGCTAGTTCAATATAAAGATCCTTTTCTTCGCCATGAATTTTTATTAGCTTTGGAACAAAGTGCTAGTGTTTGTGCCGAAAAAGGCTGGCATCCTCATCATTTGTTAGTGTTTGAGGAAAAAGAGTTAATTGCAGCAATGCCTCTGTATTTAAAAACCCACTCAAGGGGCGAGTACGTTTTTGATCAACAATGGTCTGATGCTTATGCTCAGTCTGGAATGGATTATTACCCTAAATGGCTTAATGCGATTCCTTTTACACCTTGTCAAGGTCAGCGCATTTTAATCAAACATGGTTTTGATGAGCAAATTATTTCAGAATCTTGTGTTGATTTTATTACTCAACTTTCGGAGAAAAATAATGTTTCGAGCTTGCATATTTTATTCCCAAATCAACAACAAACTGACTTATTCACTCAAAAATTATTAATTAGGGAGGGAGTACAATTTCAGTGGTTTAATAATAATTATCAAGATTTTAATGATTATTTAAAGGAATTTACTTCAAGACAGCGCAAAAAAATTAATAAAGAACGCAGAAGTATTAATGAACAAGGAATCGAATTACAACGCGTTAGTGGGCTAGAAATATCTGATCAACAATGGCAGGTTTTCTTTATGTTTTACGAAATGACTTATGTAAAACGAGGCCAGGAAGCTTATTTAAATATCGATTTCTTTAAACGACTGGCTGAAACTATGCCTGAACAAATACTATTAGTGCTGGCGGTTAAAGATAAGGCTTATGTAGGGGCTGCTTTAAGTTTTATTGGTGAAGACACTTTATATGGGCGCTATTGGGGCTGTTACCAAGAATATAAATATTTACATTTTGAAGCTTGTTATTATCAAGGGCTTGAGTATTGTTTTGAGCATCAATTAAAACGTTTTGACTCTGGCGCGCAAGGTGAACATAAAATTTCAAGAGGCTTTGAGCCCATCACAACATATTCTGCACATTGGATTTTAAACAGTCATTTCTCAAAATTAATTGCTGACTTTTTAAAAAGGGAAAAGGTGTTAATTGAGCAATATAAGCAAGATTGTATGGAACAGTTACCGTTTAAAAAATTGTAGTGATTTTGTTTTTAAACCTTCAACGGATTGATACCAACATGGATATGGGTAAATAGAAAAAAGCTGGGTCTATGTGTGCAGTTTATTCTTTGAAAGAATTAATGCCGCTAATAAAATTAATACATAGCCAGATAATTCAAATATTTCTTCCAAAAATACATGATGTTGTATTAATTTATAGTTCTCAAAATAGTCACCAATGTATAAAAGTATACCTGCCATTATAATCAATATACCTTCTATTGATAGAAGGTATACTCTAGTCAATATTTTGTAATATGCAATATTTAACAGTGCATAAGTAGCCATGCCAATAAACCCAGTTGCTAACATTATATTGCGACCTATACCTGAACCAATAGTTTTAAAAAAAATTGGTATATCAAAGTGTTCAACATCAATCTCTCTTAATATGAAACTAAAGCAAAGAAAGGAAAAAAATAATAGAACTAGCTTATCTTCTCTTTTTTGATGCAGAACAGGCAATAAGAATACAAGGCATGAGCTGATTAATGTGAATACTTGAATATTTTCAAGCGGTCCATTCTCTGCATAAATAGAAGTTTGATCAAGCAAATAAACGGAATAGCCGAACCAGCAAAATATCCCTATAAATATTGTTAAAACAATAAAAATCTTCATATTAATTAATTCGTTGTGGTATTTATCATTATGTTCAACTTTTTTACCAGCATATATTATTTCCTTTGAGTGGGTACAGGTATTATTTATTTTAACTATATAGATAGTTTATTTGCACATTATATCTATATAATCCATCCTTAAGTTTAATAAATACCGACATTATGGCTATCAGTTCAACAATTAATAAAGTCTCACTTAATATTGCAAATATGGATGTGCATTATTATCAAAACCATGAGCTAACAGTGGCTCAGCATCCATCTGAAACAGATTTTCGGTTTATGGTGCGGTTAATCGCTTTTATGGCAAATGCCAGTGAACAGTTACGTTTTACTAAGGGGCTAAGTAGTGATGATGAGCCTGAGCTTTGGAAAAAATCGCTAACTGATGATATTGAATTATGGATTGATTTAGGGCAGCCAGATGAAAAAAGGATTCGTAAGGCTTGTGGGCGAGCAGACCAAGTTATTATTTATACCTATAATGAGCGTAAGGCTAAAGTTTGGTGGAATCAGCAGCAAAATAAATTACAGCGATTTACTAATCTAAAGGTTTTTAGTATTAATGCCGAGGGAGTAGAGGCAATGCTTAAACGATCTATGCAGTTGCAATGTAATATTCAGGATGGGGAAATCTATCTTAATGATGACGATATGAATTTTACCATTACATTTGATCGGGTTTTATAGGTAGTGTGAGAAATCACTCTAGTTTATTAGATTCAAGTTAGAAATATTTTAGCTACATATTTTTAACCCACTGAATAAACTCATCAGTAGGCATAGGTTTAGCAATATAGTTACCTTGTGCAATGCTACAACCCAAGGATTGTAGATGCTCCGATATTTCTTTTGACTCTACACCTTCTGCAACTGTTTTCATTTTAAGTTCATTAGCCAATAGAATACAAATCTTAATAATGGCGGTTGAATCCTGATCAGCAACAGAGCTTAAAATAAAATGTTTATCAATTTTTAGTTCTGTAAAAGGGGCTTGGTATAGTTTAACTAAAGAAGAATACCCTGTACCGAATTCATCGATAGATAAGGAGAAACCTTTCATTCTTAATCTATTGAGAATATCTAAGGAATCAGATACCTTATGCATTAATGCTGATTCAGTGATTTCTAATACGATAGCGTTAGGGTCAATATTATTATATTTCAGTAAACCTTCTAACTTTTCAGGCATGGATAAATCATTTACATTTTGAGCAGATAAGTTAATAGAAATTTTAACGTCTAACTCACTGGCAATGACTGTTTTATATTCTTTAATTGCTAACATCAGAATTTCTTCTGTTAGCAAGTTCATTAACTCATGCTTTTCTGCAAGAGGAATAAACTGATCGGGTAATAATATTCCTTTTTCAGGGTGTTGCCAGCGAACTAATACTTCTGCACCGTGTAATTTACCCGTGTTAAAACAGACCTGAGGTTGAAAATAGATAACAAGTTGATGTTTTCGTAGGGCTAGTTTTAGTTCTTCAATTGATGCGGCATTATTGTTGTTTTTTATGTCTAATGGCTTGTTTTGTTCTTGCTCATACTTTTCTAGGCAGTCAGCATGAGTTTTTTTAATAATAGTAATAAACTCTTTTGCTTTGAATGGCTTAGAAAGTGTACTGACTACATTGAGTTGTTTGGATTCTGCTAGCTGTTTTGCTGAATGTAATACACGCTCATCAAAGCCACTGACTAATATAAAACTGGGGGTTATATTTAGGGAAGCTAGCTCACGCATAATTTCAATGCCATCTTTTTCTGGCATTTGTAAATCAAGAATAACAATATCATGTGCATTAACAGGGGCTTTTAAAAACTCAATACTTGATGTGTAAATTTCTGTTTCAAGTTTGATCGTTTTGGCCATTGCCTGCATTAAATTTGCTTGCTGATCATCATCATCAACAATATAAATTTTGCAAAGGCTATTTTCTGGTGTGGACATGGTTTTATTGTTGTTTTGTAATCGGTAGCAAATAGCCATCTAATAAAAGACGGATACTGGTAAGTAACTCTTTTGAACTATAAGGCTTGTGAAGCATATTTTGCCTTAGGTGTAAGTCTGAGTCAGTATGTCTATTGTCACTAAAGCCACTTGCTAATTGTATCTTAACAGTGGGATATTGCTCAGCTACTAATCTTGATAATTGATAGCCGTCCATATTGGGCATAATAATATCACTCAACATTAAATCGATATTTTGAGAAGCTAAAATTTTAAGAGCGGCCTCCCCTGAGCAAGCCGTTATAACTTGGTAACCGAAGTGAGTTAAAATTTGTTTGGCGAGTTCTCGTAAAGCAGGCTCATCATCAACTACTAAAATTCGATCATCACCCGTTAGTTGTGGAGCGGAATGATTATCAAAGGATACATTGGTTTTTTGAGTTTCATTATATCTAGGGAAGTATAGACTAAATTGTGAGCCTTCGCCTAGTTGAGTATAAATATTAATCACACCACTAGAACGTTCTGTGAAAGCAAAAACCTGACTTAAACCTAATCCATTACCAGCGTCACCTTTAGTAGTAAAGAAAGGGTCAAAAATATGTGATTTAGTGTCTTCATCCATGCCACAACCGGTATCAGTAATACACAGTTTTAAATAATCATTGGCTGCTAACCCGAGTAGTTTGGCTTCGTCTCTGGAAATATAGGTGTTTTGAGTGGTAATGGTTAGAGAGCCCCCTTTAGGCATGGCATACTTTGCATTAATGCTCATGTTTAATATGGCATCCTCTAATTCATGCACATCAAGAAAAATAGGCCATGCGTGATCGTATAAATCATAATTAAGTTTTATTGAAGCGGTTAATGATTTAGACAGCATATCTTTTAAATCAAGTAATACTTGGTTGGTGTCACAGGTAGTCGGGTTGCTACTTTCAGATTTAGAAAATGTAAGCATTTTTCGGGTTAATACTCTACCTCGTTCACCAGCCCGAATTATTTCTGTAATATAATCTTCACTTTCATCCTCTGTTCCTTCATATTTCATTTCTAGTAATTCAGCATAGCCAAGTATTACACCGAGCATATTGTTGTAATCGTGTGCGATTCCCCCCACTAATTTCCCCAAAGCATCCATTTTTTGGCTACGCTTAGAATGTTCTTCAGCTAGACGTCTACGAGTAGCATCTCTGGCTTCCGCGACTAAAAAATTTACCTTACCATCACTGCCGAAAACGGGATGTACACTAAAATCAACCCAGACTTGACTATCAGCAAGTGAGAATTGAATTTCTCTATCAAGGTATTCACCTTTAGCTGCTAATAAGCAATCCTGTTTAATGAGTTGCTGAGTTGATTCATTATATGAAAACCAAGGGCAATCCCATATTTTTTTACCAAGTACATCTTCTTTAGATAATCCTGCCTGTTCTAATGATCGGGAGCTAGCAAAATCTAATGTGCCGTCAGGTAAAGCGATGCTGACCATAGTAAGTAAACCATCTAATACCTGTTGTGTTTTCTTTTGACTATTTTCTAAGTTAGCCAATAGTGAGGTGGTTTTTTCTGCAAGTTGGTTAAAACTATTACCTATATGATTAAGTTCATCCTGAGTTTGTAAATGAATTCGCTGTTCTAAATTACCATCTGCAAAAGCATGTAAGGAGCGAGTTAGTGTTTGTACGCTACCTTTCATGGAGTAATAAATTCCAATTACAAAATACAGTACGATTAATAATAAGATTAATGAAATACTGATACTGATATAAAGTATGTTTTTTGCGTGTTGTAGACGACGATTGGTAAGGTTTTTTGTTGTTGGCAATAGCGTTGTATATAATTGCGCGTAACTACTATCAATCGCTTTAGTCACTTGATTAAAAAATAGATCGGGTGCAGTGTAAAAAATATCTCCAAGTAAGTCTGATTGAACTAAAGTGATAATTTGATGTGCTGAGTCGGTAATATCAGCTGCTGCAGTATGTAGTTGAGGGCGAACAATGTTATTTAAGTTAGCTGTTTTATTTAAGTTTATAGTGAGTTCGCGTAAAGAAATTTCTAATTTGGCGATTAACACAATCAGTTCTATACGTTGATATTCTGATGCATTCTTTTTTGCCAAGATACTGGTTCCAAAATCACGTATTTGAGCCAGTTGTTCCATTGCTTTTGGTAGTTTATGAATACTGGTATCTAATAGGTAAAAGGTATCCATTTCTGTGGTAAAAGTTAATGAATATTCATCAGCAAGCATAACTTTAAGAAATTCTAATTGTTCAATAAGTTGAGTATGTTGAGTAAAGTTCTTGGCAATTGATAAGCTAAGTCCCTTGTTAATAATTTTATTCCATGTCCTTTTTATTGAAAGCCAGCTTGAGTTGTCACTTAATAATAAAGGCGCATAAGATTCCGAATTATCAAGGTTACTAAAGACTTCAAGTTCTTTTTTCGCTCGTAAAGAAGACATTGCTTGATTCCCACCTAAGAAACCAGCTGATAAACCTCGATGTTGCTGAATAGACTGAATTGTTTTAGATAGGGGGGTAATTAACCTAAGGCCTTGTAATTGCTGTTGAGAGTTTGTCACTACCTGATTAAGTCCTAAAAAGAGACTGTAAATTAAAATCCCAATGGCTATTAGAGAGATAACCCCTAAAAAAGCGAACTTCTGCTTGTAACGAAATTGGTTCATTAGGGAAATAGCAGGCGAAAATAATGACTTCATTTTTATAGCTTTGTTAAGGCGATGAGTAGAATGTATGTTATCCATAGTAAATATTTTAACGCTTCATGTGGTAAAGGTGTGAGTGTTTAATCACTAGATAGAACTCCCCCTACTTTATTTGTTAGAATTATAAAAAATAATTGAGGATATAAAATGACCGTAAAGGAAATGTTAATTGGTGGGCAAGAGGGAATGCAAGTAATTATGGATGCAGCCATGGGTAATCGCCATGGTGTTATCTCTGGTGCCACAGGGACAGGGAAAACAATTACTTTACAAATATTAGCAGAGTCATTTTCGCGATTAGGTGTACCCGTCTTTTTAGCCGATATTAAAGGTGATTTATCTGGAATAGCAAGGCAGGGGGAAACACATCAGAAAATAACTGAACGTATTGAGAATATAAAAATATCTGATTTTAACTTTCAGGCAAATCCCACTGTTTTTTGGGATATCTTTGCTAAAAAGGGTCATCCTGTTCGCGCAACTATTTCTGATTTAGGGCCTTTATTAATCAGTCATATGCTTGAGTTAAATGATACACAAACGGGTATTGTTTATAGTTGTTTTAAAATTGCAGATGATGAAGGCCTTTTACTATTAGACCTTAAAGACTTTAGGTCTATGCTCAGTTGGATGGGAGACAATGCAAAAGAACTAAAGACTGAATATGGCAATATATCATCATCAAGTATTGGCGCTATTCAACGTCGATTATTAGTGCTTGATGAGCAAGGTGCTAGTGAGTTTTTTGGTGAACCAGCTGTACAGTTAGATGATTTCTGTCGTACTGACTTTTCTGGTAATGGTGTGATCAGTTTATTGGATGCAACTATTTTAACGCAGAAATCACCTCGGCTATATGCTGTCTTCTTACTTTGGTTATTATCTGAATTGTATGAAAATATGCCAGAAGTAGGTGACGCGGATAAACCTAAATTAGTTCTATTTTTTGATGAAGCTCATTTGTTGTTTGAACAAGCCCCGCGTGTTTTAGTTGATAAAATTGAGCAGATTGTGCGTTTAATCCGCTCAAAAGGTGTTGGCGTCTATTTTATCAGCCAAAGCCCATTAGATATTCCAGAAGATATTTTGGGGCAATTGGGTTTAAAGGTTCAGCATGCATTAAGAGCTTATACACCAAAAGATAAAAAAGTAATTAAAGCGGTTGCAGATACTTTTCGTGCTAATCCAAAGCTTGATGTGGAACAAGTTATAAAAGAATTACAGACTGGGGAAGCATTGGTGTCTGTTCTGAATAAGGATGGTAGTCCAACACCAGTAGAGCGCATATTAATCAAGCCACCTCAATCTCAAATGGGCGCAGTTACAGAAGAGGAAAGGGAGGAGATTATTTCACGTTCGCCTTATAAAGATAGATATGATCAGGATATTGATAGAGAGTCAGCTTATGAAATTCTAAAAACAAGAGTTGAAAAGGCAGAACTTGAAGAAAGTAAAGCCCCCAAAGCTAAAAGTCGATCAAGAGGTAGGCCAAGACAAAGTGCAGGTGAAGCTATGTTAAAAAGTGCAGCAAGAAGTATCGGAAGCCAGATAGGGCGACAAATTATTCGTGGAATTATGGGATCGTTGTTTGGTGGACGTCGTTAATAGGGATAAGGACAAAATTATGCAAAAAGGTATTAAGAATAAAATCACTCAAGTTATGTTAGAAGAAGACTTGCCACAACTTTGTGTTGATGTATTTTTATCTCAATATGAAAAAATGGTAGCAGGTGAAGCGAGTGTTGTTCGTGAGGATGAAGTAAAGCCAGTATCAAATGTTGTTGATCTTGAATCATTACCAGACTTTAGTGCTAAGGGTGAAGCAGTACTAAATCAGTCTGTGATGATTAAGCTAAATGGTGGTTTAGGGACAGGTATGGGCTTAGAAAAAGCCAAGTCTTTACTAAAAGCAAAAAATAGACTGAGCTTTCTAGATATTATCGTTAAGCAAGTAATTTCACAACGAGATAGTTTTAAAAGTGATTTACCTTTAGTGTTTATGAACTCATTTAGTACTGAATCGGACACAACAAAGGTGTTAGAGCAATTCCCAGAATTAGAACAGGGACAAAAAGGGGTTTCATTAACTTTTGTACAAAATAAAGTACCGAAGATTCTGCTAGAAAATAAGCAAGCTGCTGAATGGCCAAAAGACCCGTCTAAAGTATGGTGTCCACCTGGGCATGGAGATATTTATACAGCTCTGCAAACATCAGGCGTGTTAGACCAGCTATTAGAGCAAGGTATTAAATATGCCTTTATTTCTAATTCAGATAACCTAGGGGCAAGTATGGATTTGTCCGTGTTAGGTTATTTTGCTGAACAAGATGCCTCATTTATGATGGAAGTAGCTGATAGAACAGCTGCTGATAGAAAAGGAGGGCATCTGGCTGAGTCTGTTGATGGTGGGTTGTTACTACGCGAATCAGCACAATGTCATGCTGATGATGTAGATAGCTTTCAAGATATTACTAAATATAAATACTTTAATACCAATAATCTTTGGATTCGTTTAGATAGGCTTAAACAACATTTAAATGAAAATAACGGCATTGTTAATTTACCTTTAATTCAAAATAAAAAAACACTTGACCCTAGGGATTCAACAACACCCGAAGTAATACAAATGGAAACAGCAATGGGCTCAGCTATTGCTAATTTTAAAGATTCTATCGCCATTCGTATTCCAAAATCACGCTTTGTACCTATTAAAACCACGAATGAATTGTTAGGGCTTTGGTCTAATGCTTTTATTCTGGATGATCAGAGTTTAGTAGCCATAAATCCTGAGCGTCAAGTGGGATATATTGTTGTCAGTTTAGACAGTAAATATTACAAGAAAATAGATGATTTAGAGGCGCGTTTTCCTGATGGCGTGCCTGATTTACTTGAGTGCCAAAAATTGACTATCACAGGAGATGTTAAATTTGGTGCGAATATAACGTTGATTGGTAATGTTGTGATTAATAATAAATCTGATGCACAGCTTTTAATTAAAGATGGCAGTGTTATAGAAAATCAAACTATAGCTTTTTAAGTTGCTTTCTTTTGATCTAAATTCTTAAGAATTTCTTCTAAAGGAACTAGGTTCATCCTGACTCTAAATAAAACATCATGATTATGTAATAAACCAAAGCAATCATAAGTTCTTAACATGATATTACTTTGGTTTAAGGTATTGTCACTGGATTCAGCATGTTGTTTAACTAAAATATAAAGTTTGTCATCATTTTTTAAACGGCTTAAATGTTCACGGTCAACAGAGATTTCATGTGAGGTATAAACCATGGGGTTACGTTTAAAATCATGCTGCTCTAATTGAGCTTTTTCTAGTAATGCGCCTGAAGCTAAACTACAAGGGAAAACTTCTGGATAATTCTCAATATGAGTTAACTCATCAAAATAATCAGACTGTTCAGCTAAAGAACCTGATAAAAAGTTTTTAACATTACCATTATGTAGAAATTTCCTTTTTAAGAAATAATCAGTGCCTGGAATGATGGTTTTATCTGGAATAACATTTAAGTTTGGCAAGGAAGAAAATGTTACGTCCTCTAAAAATAGAGGGGTTTGAGTTTCCTTTTTAAAGCCTAATAAAATAGTTTTACCTTCCGCCTTAATTGAAATTCGGTTGCCTAAAGTTAAGCTAGGAATGGTTTTGATTAAAGTCTTTTTTATATCTAACTGAAA
>CAJVYL010000012.1 GCA_913009265.1 uncultured Methylococcales bacterium | reverse complement strand
GGTTTGAAGTTCTAGGAGAATATAATGGCTACATCAGGACCTCAAGGTCAAGCAAGTGCAGATGGCTTGCAAGAAAAATTAGTTTCAGTACGTCGTGTTGCTAAAGTTGTTAAAGGTGGTAGAGTTTTCGGATTCGCTGCATTAACAGTTGTTGGTGATGGAAACGGTCGTGTTGGGTATGGCGTAAGTAAAGCTAAAGAAGTACCTATAGCTATACAAAAGTCACTAGAACAAGCAAGAAAAAATATGCGTAAAGTGCAATTGAAAGATGGTACTTTACAATATACTGTTACTGGTGAAACTGGTGCTGCTAAAGTTTACATGCAGCCAGCTTCTGAAGGTACTGGTGTAATTGCTGGTGGTGCGATGCGTGCGGTATTTGAAGTTGTTGGTGTTCATAATGTTCTTGCTAAATGCATCGGAACAAATAACCCAATTAACGTTGTTAGAGCAACCATTAAAGGGTTGTCTGAAATGAATAATGCTGAACAAATTGCTGCTAAACGCGGTTTGTCAGTTGAACAAATTACTGGGTAGTCATCATGGCTGATAAAAAATTAAGTGTAACTATGACTAAAAGTAAGATTGGTAGACTTAAAAGTCACCAGGCTTGCTTAAAAGGTCTAGGGTTAAGAAAGATACGTCACACAGTTGAAGTTATTGATACTCCAGAAAATCGTGGAATGATCAATAAAGTATCTTATATGCTGAAAGTTGAGGAATTGTAATGTATTTAAATACGATACAGTCTGCATATGGATCCCGTAAAGTTCGTAAAAGAGTTGGTCGTGGTATAGGCTCAACTCTAGGGAAAACATGTGGACGTGGCCATAAAGGTCAAAAGTCACGTAGTGGTGGAATGCCTAAAGTCGGTTTTGAAGGTGGTCAAATGCCTTTGCAACGTAGACTTCCTAAAGTGGGTTTCTCTTCTCGTGTTAAAAAGTATTCTGCACAAGTTACTTTATTTGAGCTTGGTTCATTAGATGTTGATGTAGTTGATATTCAAGCTTTGGTTGCTGCTGATCTTGTTCCTGTTTTTTCTAAAACAGTAAAGGTTATCCAGTCTGGCGAAATCACTAAATCAGTTACTGTTAAAGGTCTGAAAGTTACTGCTGGAGCTAAGGTTTCTATTGAAGCTGCTGGTGGAAAAGTCGAGGTTTAAGTGAGTACTTCAAGAGCGGAAATGGCAAGTAAAATGGGTGATTTTTCAGAGCTTAAATCAAGATTGTTGTTTGTTCTTGGTGCTTTGGTAGTCTACCGTGTTGGTGCGCATATTCCAGTTCCTGGGATAGATCCAAAAGCATTAGCTGTCATGTTTGAACAACAAAGTGGTTCAATACTTGACATGTTCAATATGTTTTCTGGTGGGGCGTTAATGCGTCTTAGTCTTTTTGCTCTTGGGATTATGCCCTACATCTCTGCATCAATTATTATGCAGTTGATGACGGTTGTTGTTCCGGCTATGGAGCAAATTAAGAAAGAAGGTGAGTCGGGACGTAGAAAAATATCGCAATATACGCGTTATGGAACTGTTGTTCTGGCTACGTTCCAAGCTATTGGTATATCAATGGCGTTGCAGAATCAAACTGCTGGCGGTTTAGGTGTTGTTATTAACCCTGGTACGACTTTTGTATTTATTACCGCAGTAACTCTTGTTACTGGGACTATCTTTCTTATGTGGCTTGGAGAGCAGGTTACTGAGAGGGGTATCGGTAATGGTATCTCGCTAATAATCTTCGCAGGTATTGTTTCTGGTTTGCCTTCAGCAATCGGTGGAACTCTTGAGCTTGCTAGAACTGGCGAAATGAATGGTGCCTTTATTGTTCTATTATTTTTAGTTGCCATTGCGGTAACAGCTTTAGTTGTTTTTGTTGAGAGAGGTCAACGTAGGATTATTATTAATTATCCTAAAAGACAGCAAGGTCGTAAGATGATGGCTGGTCAAAGCAGCTTCTTACCATTAAAAATTAATATGGCGGGTGTGATACCACCAATTTTTGCATCAAGTATAATTCTATTTCCATCAACTATTGCTGGCTGGTTTAGTAGTAATGAAGGTTTTGGATGGTTGCAGGATGTATCTACTATGTTATCTCCTGGTCAGCCTATATACGTATTGTTTTATGCGGCTGCAATTATTTTCTTCTGTTTTTTCTATACGGCTTTGGTTTTTAATTCTAAAGAAACTTCAGAAAACTTAAAAAGATCTGGTGCTTTTTTACCAGGGATTAGACCGGGTGTTCAAACAACGTCTTATATAGATAAAGTTATGACTAGATTAACTTTAGTTGGAGCTTTCTATATTACCTTGGTTTGTTTACTACCTGAGTTTATGATTGTATACTGGAATGTGCCATTTTATTTTGGTGGTACGTCGTTGCTAATCATCGTGGTTGTTGTTATGGATTTTATTTCTCAACTTCAAACGCATATGATGTCTCAGCAATATGATGGATTGATGAAGAAAGCAAATCTTAAGAAATAATTTAATTAAATATAAATAAGAGGTAAGTGCTGTGAAAGTACGGGCATCTGTAAAGAAAATTTGTAGAAATTGCAAAGTAGTAAAAAGAAATGGCGTTTTACGCGTCATTTGTAAAGACGGGCGTCACAAACAACGCCAAGGATAATTTTGTTGCGCATATTAAAGCTCTCATGCTATAATTGCGCGCTTAACTTTAGAATACCGTAGTAGGAGTATCTAGATGGCACGTATTGCCGGAATCAATGTAGCAGACCATAAGCACACAGTTATTGCTTTAACAGCAATCTATGGTGTTGGTCGTCAAACTGCTAGCGAAATATGCGAGAAGGTTAATATAGAACCTGCAGTTAAAATTAAAGAGCTATCAGAAGATCAACTTGAATCAATTCGTCAAGCAGTTGGTGAGTTGACAGTAGAAGGTGATCTTCGACGTGAAGTGTCTATGAACATTAAGCGTTTGATGGATTTAGGGTGTTATCGTGGAATAAGACATCGGAGAGGTTTGCCATTAAGAGGGCAACGTACAAGAACAAACGCTCGTACGCGTAAAGGTCCTCGTAAACCAATCAGAAAATAAGATATTCAAGGCTTAAAAATGGCAACTCAACAAAAACGTGTTAAAAAGCGTATAAAAAAAGAAATAGCAGATGGCATAGCTCATGTACATGCTACTTTTAACAATACAATTGTAACCATAACTGACCGTAAAGGTAATGCTCTTTCTTGGGCAACTGCTGGTGGTTCTGGTTTTAGAGGGTCTCGTAAAAGTACCCCTTTTGCTGCTCAGGTTGCAGCTGAAAGAGCTGGGAACGTGGCTCTTGAGTACGGAATGAAAAATTTAGATGTTATGATCAAAGGTCCAGGGCCTGGTCGTGAATCTGCAGTTAGATCATTAAATAATTTAGGTTTCAAGATTAGCAATATCGTTGATGTTACACCTATTCCTCATAATGGTTGTCGTCCACCTAAAAAACGCCGCGTTTAAAATTTTGGAGTAGTGTGTTATGGCAAGATATCTTGGCCCAACTTGTAAATTAAGTCGTAGAGAAGGTACCGACCTTTTATTAAAAGGTAGAGGTAAGTCTCTAGAAGGTAAATGTAAATTAGATCAGAGACCTGGTCAGCACGGTAGTGCTAGAACAAGAAACTCTGACTACGCATTGCAGTTACGTGCAAAGCAAAGAATTAGAAGAATTTATGGTGTTTTAGAGAAGCAATTCAGAAACTACTATAAAGCTGCTGATCTTAAGAAAGGTGCTACAGGTGTAAATCTGTTGAATCTTCTAGAATGTAGATTGGACAATGTTGTTTATAGGATGGGATATGCATCAACTAGAGCTGAAGCTCGTCAGTTGGTATCTCATAAATCAATCTTGGTAAATGACCAAATAACTAATGTGGCTTCTTTTCAAGTTAACGTTGGTGATGAAATTACAATTCGTGAAAAAGCTAAAAAACAACAGCGTATTGTTGATGCGCTTTCTGTTACTGAGCAATATGGGTTTCCTTCTTGGTTGGAAGTAAATTCTAAAGGCATGACAGGTACTTTCAAATCTTATCCTGATAGAGAAGAGTTAGGTGCAGATATGAATGAGCAGTTAGTTGTTGAGCTGTACTCGAAATAATTCTTACTGAGAAATAAATTATGCAGAATACTATTGCTGGTTTACTAAAGCCTAAGTTGGTTGAGGTTGTCAGTCATAACGTAAACCACTCTAGAATTGTAATTGAGCCATTCGAAAGAGGTTTTGGACACTCGCTAGGCAATGCTTTGAGACGCGTAATGCTCTCATCTATTGCTGGTTGTGCAGTAACTGAAGTTGAAATCGAAGGTGTTCAGCACGAATACACTACGATAGATGGTGTTCAAGAAGATGTTATTGATATCTTATTGAATATTAAAAATCTTGCAATTATCATGCATTCTAAAGACGAGGTTGAGTTAACGCTTACTAAATCTGGTGCTGGTGTTGTTACTGCTGCGGATATTACTTTGCCACATGATGTTGAAATCGTTAATCCAGATTTGGAATTAGCGCATTTGACAGGCACAGGTTCGCTTAATATGAAGTTAAAAGTTGAGCGTAATAGAGGGTATATCCCTGCAAGTGTTCGTAAAGAGGAAAACTCTAGCTCACCTGTAGGTGTTTTACATATTGATGCTGCATTTAGCCCGATTGTTAGGGTTGCATATTCAGTTGAGAGCACTAGAGTAGAGCAGCGTACAAACTTAGATAAACTTATTATTGAATTAGAAACTAATGGAACTGTTGATCCTGAAGAGACAGTTAAATTAGCGGCTACTATTTTACATGATCAGTTATCTGTATTCGTTGACTTTGAAAAAGTAAATGATAAAGTTATAGAAGAAGTTGTTCCTGAAGAGCCTGAATTTGATCCTGTGTTATTAAGACCAGTTGATGATTTAGAGTTGACAGTTAGATCTGCAAATTGTTTAAAGGCTGAGAACATATTCTATATTGGTGATTTAATTCAGCGTACAGAAGTTGAGTTATTAAAAACACCTAATCTTGGTAAGAAATCTCTTACTGAGATAAAAGATATATTAGCATTAAAGGGTTTGTCATTGGGAATGCGTCTTGAAAATTGGCCTCCTGAGAACTTGATTGATCAAGGTCAAACTGGTATTTAATTTAAAAGGTCAAATGAAATGAGACATCGTAAAACTGGTAGACAGTTAAATAGAAATAGTAGTCATCGTAAGGCTATGTTTAGTAATATGGCTACTTCTTTATTTGAACATGAGTTGATTAGAACAACTCTGCCAAAAGCTAAGGAATTGCGCGGATTTGCTGAACCTTTAATTACTTTATCTAAAGAAGATTCTGTAGCTAAAAGAAGAATGGCATTTTCTAAATTGCGTGATCGTGATGTAGTTACTAAATTATTCAACGAATTGGGGCCTCGCTATAAAGAGCGTCCTGGTGGTTATGTAAGAATCATCAAGTGTGGTTTCAGAACTGGTGATCAAGCTCCTATGGCTTATGTTGAATTAGTAGATAGACCAGAAATAGAAGTGGCTGACGAAGATTAAAGTTACTGTTATTTCAGGCATAAAAAAACCGGTTTAATACCGGTTTTTTTATGCCTGAAGGTTTTGGGTGGTGTAAATATTTATTTAGGTGTTTATTTTAATTGCTACTGTGTAGCTATACTGATTCCAATAAGTTAGTCTTTTATTCCTTCTCCTGCTGGAGAAGGTTGGGATGAGGATATTAAAATAAAAGCTTATTGTGATTGGTAATATGTAGTTGCCGCAGCTAATGTGTAAGTATCTGCTTAGGTTTGTTGTGGTCTATGAAAAAGGCTATGTCACCGTTAAGTGTTGAAAAAGTGAAGTCGCTCTTAAAAGCCTCTCTTGATGGAGAGGGAGGGGTGAGGAGAAATTTAAATAATTCTCTTCTTCTTTAATGTGTTCTTATAAATCAAGAGATAAAAGGAAATTTGAATTACATACTGTTAGTTTTCTCCTCACCCAAACCCTCTCGGTAACTGCTCCTGCGTTACTCTACCTTCTGCATCCATGCAGGCGTCCAGCAAGAGAGGGCTTAAGAGCTAACAAAATCCACACTTAACGGTGACATAGCCATTTTATTTATATTTATGACAAAGAAAAAACTAGCGTAAGGCTGATGTTTTATCCGTAATTTCCCATCCCAGTGTAGTTAATTTGTCATGTGCTAACTGACTTAGAGTCCCTGTTATATACATACGTTTTTTTGTAACGCCACGAAGCCCATTTATATGATTAGTAAGTGAAGTGGCTACTTTTGCCATATCATCTGTCCACAATAAATAATCCATTGGAAAGCACACGTTAATTACATTATTTCCAGTAACCGCCGCTGTAAATTGTCCTAAATTTATAAATTGTTTTATAGGTGCAACATTTCTATTATGGTCAGCATACATTTCTGCTTGCAGTTGTCTAAAGTAGGTTACGTCATAATGATCAGCACGTGTTGCAAACTTAATAAATTCATCCCGGCCTCGAGTATTCCGCATTTCAAACAAAGCGTTAATTAAAACTGTTTGCTCTCTAGGAGTATAAGAACTATTTTTTATAAATGCGTCAGCAGTTGATTCTAAAACGCCCATTTTTTCAAGTTTACCTCTATTCATAATCCGTAAATCTTGAGGCGCCATATCCTTTACCACCTTATTTAAAAGGTTAGATGTGCCTGTTGCTGTAAGAATAGGGCCAGTAAAAGAACTAATCGCTAGTGCGGTCAACATGTTACCTGCATATCCCGATGATGTAATACTATCAAGTTGATCCTGTAATATGGTGTTTCGCGAATACACATCAACTTTAAGTTGGTTTGCATAATCACGTTTTGTTTTTGAGTATCCAACAATACTTTTAAAACGACTTTCCTGATCACTTCTAGCTTGTTCGCCAACATTCTCAGCAACACGGCCAAATATTTTTCCTACTCCACTCACCGTGCCAGTAATTGAATCTATAGGGTGTAATACAACATTTACTGCACCCTTGACAACATCTTTTCCTTTTTCACCCACCCCTCCGACAAACTCTTTTACTTTACTCATCTTTGTAATTTCATTAATTACATTCATTTCATGAATACGTTTATAAAGTGTGGCCGTAGACACCGCTTTAATTTTTCCATAAGACGAGTTAATGGTATAAATATTTAAAAAACCATCATTATAGAAACGTGAATCCACTGTATAGTTAGTCCCAGAAAGTATTGACGCTGGCAATAACCTAGATGTAGAAAAAGCTCGTGGCTGCTCAAATGGCCCGACAGGAAGAGGTATTGTTTTTCCTTGTTGCTTAACATAATTTAAAGCGCCTCCTTCATCACTTTTATGAGAAGTTGACGAACAGGATGTGGCAAGAACAGCAAGGCCAACAATTGCTAATTTATTAATACTTGATTGTGTCATTTCTAAAAACACCTCTTTTGTGGGAAGTTGAAAAATTATAGTTAATTATTATTTTAGTGTTATTTTTTTAACACCAAATCTGCTAAAAAACCTATAGATATACTTGGGTTGGGTTTATTTCGATATCTTTAATCTGTTTCAAACCTAATAATCCCTTTACTACGGTTGCATACAAATAAATTCTACAACAGGGAAAGTAGAATTCTCTTACCCTGCTATGTTGAGAGGTGCTCTATAAGTCGATCAGAGTTTTTATTTAATCTTTTTATAATAGCCTAGATTACAAGATAAGTTTCGTAATTCTTTTGAGCCGCTCAGTAAGTCCTGAAAAATTATTTTTACTGTACTCCGTTATTGTGTAGTATAAAGCTAGTAACAGTATTCAGTTTTTTTGTTTTATTCTATCGAATACAATTTAAACCGACTCATAAACTGTGATCCACCTTTTATCTAACACCCCATACCGGTATAAAACCAACCTAGGAGAAGAACTTTGACAAGTAAAATCTATTTGATCACTCCCATTTTAATAGGCACTCTCGCTAGTTGCTCTACTACTGAAATTAAACAATCCACAAATACGGTTGAAAACACCAAAGTTTCTCAGCAAACTTTAAGCACACCTGATTCAACTGTATTGATAGAGAAGAAAGCTCAGCAAGTGCTTAAACAGATGAGTGATTTATTATCTGCTTCACCTGCATATAGTTTTAATGCACTCACAATAAAAGAACAAGTCCTGCCTTCAGGCCAAAAATTACAATATGACTCAGCAATATCCGTAAAAATGCAGCGGCCAAATGCCTTATTTGTTAATGAAATAAGCGGTACAAAAAAGAAAGCATTGTGGTACAAAAATAGCCAGATGACTCTTGTAGATAAAACAAAAAATTTTTATGCTACAACAAAAACACCTGCTAATACAGAAGATACGCTTGATTTTATTATGGACAAATACGAAGTCAGCATGCCTTTGTCAGACTTTGTTTTCAAAGACCTTTATAAAAATTTAACTCAAAATGTATTATCTGGTTTTTATGTAGCCAAAACAGAAATCAATAGTATTAAAACGCATCATTTAGCATTTCGTCAAAACAATTTAGATTGGCAAATATGGATTGATGCTGAAGGAAAACCGGTCCCAAGAAAATTTGTGATTACCTATAATGATAAAACCAGCATTCCACAGTTTGAGGCTTTCTTTAAGGACTGGAATTTAAATCCACAATTTCAACCCAATGAATTTAACTTTATACCGTCAAAAGATGCTGTAAAAATTGAATTTCATTTTAAAAACGAACCTTAACTTGTGGAGCCAAATATAATGAATACATTTTCAAGTTCCAAATCAATTGTTTTCTCATCTAGAACCTGTGTTTTCTTAGTGTCTTTATTTGTTTCTAGTATTGTTTTTGTAATGTCTATCGAGGAAGCATCTGCACGCGGTAGAGGGTCCAGCGGAGGTGGTAGAAGTTTCAGTGGGGGAGGCAGAAGTTCTAGTGGAGGGGGTCGAAGTTTCAGTGGGGGCAGTAGAAGTTCCAGTGGCTCTGGCAATCTACGATACTCTGGAAGCAGCAGTAGATCTAGCCAGAGTCGCAGTAGACCAAGCACAAGCCAAAGTCGAACTAGACCAAGTACAGGTCAAAGTCAAAACAGAGCAAGCATAGGCCAAAGCCAAACTAGACCAAATACAGGTCAAAGTCAAAACAGGGCCAGTACTGCTCAAGGTCAAAGTAAGGCAAATCAAGACCAACGCCATAGTCAAGCTGGGAGTGGTAGAGAAGATCGCCAAAACCATCAAAATGAAAATAGAGAGGACTGGCAAAATTATGGAGAAGATAGACAGAATAGTCGTCAGGATTATGGAAAAGACAGACAGAGTGAACGGCATGAGTACGCTGAAGACCATTACTATGGCGGCCGTTATGGGTATGGAGGAGGATATAGTGGTGCAGCAGTCGTTGGTGCGGCAGTTGTTGGTGTAGCCGTAGGTGCGGCAGCTACTTCAACTGTTGTAGTAGGTACAACGGTTACTGTTCTTCCATCGGGTTATACAAACTATGTATATGGCGGTACAACCTATTACATGCATGGAGGGGCTTATTATCAACCCGTCTACCGTAATGGATCAACAGTATTTGTTGTAGTAAATAAACCTTAATTTCTTTTTATTAGCTGAACACATGGATTGTGTTCAGCTAAAATTACTGCAAACAAACATTACTTGATTACATCTAAATCCCCATAAACTCATAAGAACCGCTAGCCCGCATTAGCAAATTATAAGGCAAGTAATTAATTAACATAGCTATATACAAACCACAGGGTATAAATGTAGAGCGGACTTTAGTCCGCAATAGTTTATAAATACTGCCTTTATGGCGGACTAAAGTCCGCTCTACAAATGCCTACCCTTAATTTATTAAATTAACCTGTGGTAAGTTAATAGGCATGTTAATTAACTACTAATCAAGGTTCTGTAGGCAAAGATATCTCAGACTCTATCTCACCACCCTTTTCAGACCGGTTTATTCTTACTTCAGTCGGATAAGCAAACTCTAAATTATTCTGTTTAAGAATATCAGCAACTTTAAATAATACATCTTCTTTAACAGCCAACCATTCTGCCCACTGTACAGTTCTGGCAAAGCAGTAGATGAGTATATCAATGGAAAAATCATTATATTGATCCAAAAAAACAAGCTGTGTAGACTTTATTCCATGTGTATCTGCCTGCGATGTAAACTTAAATACTCTTTTTTTAGTGGTATTATGCTTTTGTTTCGGGTTAGCAATATCCGGATGCTTGTTTAGCATTTCCCTAATATCTTGTAAACATTGACGCAAATCATCCATATCACTTTCGTAAGTAACTCCGATATGCATTTTAATACGTCGTCCTACCGCCCTACGGTTCCAATTCTTAACACCTGAAACCGAGATAATTGAGTTTGGTATGCTAATAAGCGCATTATCAAAAGTTCGAATAGTAACACTACGCAAACCAATTTCAGCGACAGTACCTTCAAAGTCATCTACCTGTATCCAGTCACCCAGTCTAAAAACATTATCAAACAAAATGGTAATGCCACCAAATAAATTTGATAAGGTGTCTTTCGCTGCTAAAGCAAAAGCTAAGCCCCCAATACCTAACGTAGAAGCAATTGCAGTAAGGCTAATTCCAAAATGATTTAAACCAAAGGCTAACACTAAAATAACAATTAATGCTTTTACAGATTGAACCCCTAGGTTATAGAGCTCCTTTCTCAGCTCTATATTCGATATAGAAAGCTTCTGTACCTGAACTAAAACGACACTATCAATAACTTTAAATATAAGCCAAATGATAATAATACTGTATATAACAAAGGTAAAATTATCTAAAACATTTCTGTAGTCCGTTTTATAGAAAAAAGCATATGCACTTAAATTTAAACCGAAAAACACCAGCCAAACTCGTAGTGGTTTTCTTATTTCACGGTAGATTAACTCCTGTTGCTCAGAACCCTTTTCTATAATATGGTTTTCAACACACCAACTTGTACACTTAAAAACAAAAGGATAACTGTAATAAACCAGTAAAAAAATAAAAATTGAAACCAAAATACCACCAATATCGACCCTTAAGGCGGCCAGTTTATAATTAGCAGACTGCACAAAATCAAACTGATTTATATATGAAATAGCTGATAATAAAGAAAACTCCTGAAACCAGTGGATTGAAGCTATTTTTCTTGGATTAATAATGACATACATTAAAATATCCTGATAGCTGTTAATTGATTGCAAAAACTCCTGGTAATTATTTTTTAAATCAATGATTACTCTGCTTTCACTCTCCATGTCCGGCAACTCAAGTTGGTTCTCAATTTTTATACTTTCATCTAACAGTTCTCGTGATTCAGTTGAAATAAAGTCAATACTTTTATAATTTTTTGATGATTCAATTAAAAATTTTAAATAACTTCTAATAGCTAGGTTTGTTTTATAGTGCTTTACTTTTATTTGATCACGTTTAACAGCAAGCTCATTGCCATTTTTCTGATTAACCTGAATTCTGGATTCTAAAAACTCTATTTTATGCTCTCTATCAGAGGGTGTTATTTTAGAAACAAGCGTTAGTTTTAACTGTTCCATTAGTGCATCTAAAACACCAATCCTTTTCTCTAATAGATCATTGATTTTTTCTTCGTCACTAATCGCTAATAATTCGCCATTGATATTTTTCAATATATTGACTGAATCAATAATATCCTGTTGTTTCGAATACGTTGAAGAAAATGCAGGTAAATTTATTACTAACATTATTAAAAGAACAATTAACTTCATAAATATTATCTCGTTACAAAAAATGGGTATTTAAATTTTAATGTATAAAATCAACTAATATTCTCCAAATATGAACTTCATAATAGAAGAGAATGATAAAAAATAAACTCATATATGCAATACGGATTTTAGTATTGTTTTCACATTGAGCCAAAGCCATTGAGACTAACAACCAACCAAACCCAGCTACAGGTGCAACAGCATAGGTGGTAATACAAAATAGCATGAGTGAAAAGTCTCTTTTTCTATGCAAATAGCTACCAACTGGAGCCAAAAAACAACAAGCAACAGCCAGTTGATCAATTAAATTCCACCAAGTAGAAATTGTTACCAATAAATTAAACTCTAAAGAACTTGGGACAATGTTTTTATTAGTAGAAAATGATGAGAATTGATATTGACTTAACAAATCCTGAGCTTGATAAATTTGCTGAAAACTAACATTACCGAATAAAACAGTAAAATCTTCAAAACGATTATCTGTTAAAAATAGATACTGAAAAAATGTTCCGTCCAGATAATCTACAGACAGCATTTTTTGCACACTCGCTAGTAAAAAAACCAGCCCTATTAAGATTCTTCCATTATCGCCTATTATCATCCGAGCCTTTGCTGGATTACAACTCGCAATGAATAGAGTCAAGCACCATAATGCGAGTAGATAGGCATGATTATCAGCCATTGGCCACACATATAGCACTCTAAAACTTGTAAAAAAGGATAACATAAACCATATCAGTCGCTGTTTAAATCCATTAGCTAACAATAAAGCTAATGCAGAAATAAACAGGATGAATGGACGTGAAAAACTGTTACCTACCTGATTAAATAACAATGCAAGCAATGTGAAGTGAGCAGAGATTTCAAAAGCATCTTTGTGTAGATAATCATGAATTGCCTTAATCATATAAAATCACTCAACAAGTTTATGATCTAACTTATTTAGAAGATGAAAGGAAGGTATCAGCGTTTTTTCATGATAACGACTCCCCCAAACTTCAACACGCAAATGCGGAAAGCTATGTTGAGACAATCTTAGATAATTTTCTATCTCTAATGCTAACTCTTGTAAATTATTAATACTAGGAAGACTTCTTAGGCTTCTTGCAACGTTTGACAAGCTCTCAGGTATTTCGATTTGTTCTTTGATAATATTGTCTTCTAACGCATAAACCTTAATATACCTTGAAGGGCCATAATCAGTGGTGGAAAACATACCATATCCGCCTCCTAACCAGGGACTGAGGTTTGCTTGAATAACCCAATAGCAATGGTGTATTACAATGATTAAAAAAATAATAATGGGAAGATAACTAAATAACCCTTTTAACTTATCAAATGCCATGTCAATTAAGTCCTAGTGATATGAAACTTTAATAAAGAAAAATTGAAAAAGAAACATCGTTATTCTTATCTTTAAATATATTATCTCAAATTACATACACACTACTCAACACAGATTAAAATCAATACTGAATATATAAAGCATTGAATTCAACCTGAATCAGTGTCTTTAAAGTGACAAATACATTTACACGACTGATTTATAAGCATATAAATTGAAAAACAGGGCTTTTTATAAATTTCATCCACTCAGTGTGAAATGCAAAATTAAATTTCTCAAATGGGTTAATGATTAATAGCCCGTCCCAAATCATCCAGTGCTATTTTGATACCTAACAAATTTATGTATGCTGTCATGATGTCTCTGAGTAAGTTTAGGTCACCTAAGGAACCTTAAAAGAATGAACTTACCCACTTTAGAGCCTCAATGCCATTAAGTTAAGAGTAATACAATAAATGGGGCGCAGTGCTTTAGCCTGCCTTCGTAGCCTAAAATAGCAGGCTAAAGCACTGCGCCCCGATAAACTCATTCTTTATAGCCAAATTATAATGATTGGGTATAAATATTTTTATGAGATTCCTAACTCACTACTTTCTAGAATTTCCAATTGTAAATATTTTAAATTTACTTTTGGGTAAATAGTCAGTACCTTTTCGAGTCTATTAACAATATACGTAAGCGCTTATTGAATGATGAAAATGGTTTTGAAGTATGGTATAAAGCGGAAGTTACACCTTGGTTTCATTTAACTGCAGACTTGTAAATTATTGATACTGCATTCGATGAACCTACGCTTAAAAGGCTACCAGCTGATATTGTCGATGCAACGTTAGGTAATTTACCAAACGGTGAATCAGGATGGGTTATTGGTTTAAGGTCTGAAATAGAATTTTAACAACAATCACTTTAATTTAAAGTGATATAAGGAAAAAAAATGAAAAAAATTCCACTAATTATTTTACTTAGCTTAGTAGTTTCAGGCTGTGTATTTCACAGAGAACAAGTAGAAGATGATATTCAAGCATCACCTGCTGTGAATTGTTCTTCAGCAAGTAATGATTTAAAAATTCTTGAAGATGAGAAAGTTGGTCTTGTAGGGCAAATAGCTTCTGGAGTAACAATGGTCGCACCTGTAGGCTTAGTAGTAGGGATTTTAACAGGTACCATAGATACTAAATTCAGAGTTACTATTGGCGAATATAATGATATGTTAGATGCACGTATTGCCAAAATAAAAAGCACATGTGGGCTATAAATTCATAGGCATCTAAAATCACTGGAAGGAGCAATGCTGTTGACTTAAGTAACATTCAGCAGCAAGCCTTTGATATACAGAATAATTTATAGGGTCTTATTAATAAATTAAATATCTGTAATTCCTCATAAAAAACGCATCAAACTTTGCATAAACCCTGCATTAAAAACAAGTAATGGGTTAAATATGTATGTTTGCATGAATACCCCAGCCCAATCACAGTATTGGTTTTATGATCAACAGCCTGCCATAACCAACGCTGATTGCTTTTATTTCCTACAGAAGACCACTTTTCATCCATTCCAGATTCTACACAGATTTAACCCATTACCAGGTTATGAATGTGCTTGAAAAATAATTTTTGAAACATTTAAAAATAGACTGGGTTATTTTTATAGCTTATTTTTTAGAGTGATTAGTTATATGAATAGACACTAATCCTGCAACTAGAACAGCAATATAAAACTGACCGAAAATTGCTTCCATATATACCAAAGATCTTGCTGTTGCAGACAAAGGGACTATATCGCCATAACCTAGCGTCGTAAGTGTAACAAAACTATAGTAAACAAAGTCATGCAATTGCATATGTGTATCAATAGCCAGATTCCCTTTAAAGGAACCTGGCATAACTATATTGATAAAATAATATGCAAAAGACCAAATAATTCCAAGCAATAAATAAACACAAACTGCGCCTGCCAAATTATGCAAATTAACCTTGTCAGAAAAAACAACCTGTTGTAGCGCAATACTTATTACAAGTAATAAAAATAGAAAATCAGCAAAAAGTGATAAACATAAATAAAGCTGGCTGTCTTTTAAAAGGGCAAGAGAGCTGAAGACAACACCACAAAGAACAAAAGCAATACCAGATAAAAACCACTTTTTAGATTCTTTTAAGCTCAGTATTGAAAAAATAAGAGTCGTCGAAAAAGCCAAATGTCCAATCAACCAGTTTCTTGTCCCATAAATATCGGTGATAACGGGTAATATAATCAATAAAATTAATAATGCTGGTAACAGAAAGAAAAAGTTATTTTGTTTAGTTTGTGTGGTTTTTTCAATTATCATGGCTAAAGTCCATTGTCCTTACAATGCAAAACAAAAGGTAATGAAGGGAGTATTATCAGACTACATCCGGTTGTTTTTTTAATGCTGATGCTAACACTATCAATGCCCAGCCTCTAAAACTAATATCGACACTCAATGAAAAAGCCAAAAACCATGCAGCAGATGTTGGCCAATCACCCCAGATCAACATTCCAAATATAATAGAAATAATCCCCGTTATTCTATTTGACATTGGGTTCGGTACATTAGCGATAGATAAAATAATATTTCGGTATATTCCTTGAGTCACCAAATACCCGACAAGTAATAAGTGTAAATCCTCTGGAATCCCATTTACAGCAAAAAGCACTAACAGTCCTACAACAACGTCAAGTACTCCACCCTGCATATTAACCAAAAATCCTTGGGCAGTTACCGTATAAAACGCATCAATACACCTTAGGACTCCTACGACTGTAACCACCATACCAAGTAAAGGTAGCCATGAAAAGTTTTCACCCAGCATATAAACCTCAGGTGCAACAATACATAAACATGCAACCGTAGCACCCACTAAGACCATAACAACACCCCGAATCTTGTACCAAATTGGGCTGGATGTATATTGTTTTAACTCTATATTTTTTGATTCTGTCATTATCTTAGCTATTATTTTCTATGAGAAATGTAGTAATTCACCTTGTTTATCAAAGGCTAAATATTTTGATAAATCACCGCCACTTTGAACTGTTTTTACCATCATTTTAAGAGGCTCATCAGCTTGTTCGGCAGTAGGTGCTATGCCATTAATACCACCAAGACAAGCAATTAAAACGATACTCCACTCTTGTTCCATCTGTTTGGACTCTTCAACCAAATCTGCAAAATCTGTTAATTCAGCTAAATCTTTGTCTACACACATAATTGCCTGTAGCTCACCACCTTGCCCAGATTGAAAGCTTTCCTTATCTGCATCGTTATGATCATCAGGCAAAGCAACTTGTAGGAATACAAATAAAAATCGTTGAGGGTCATCCTGTAACCTGCCAACAGTTAATAGGCTCTTATAGTCAGTTATATCAATCATGCTTTATTGTTAGTTTCTGTTATTAATTGTTCAATCGATTCTACAGCCAGCTTGGCTGCATCATATTTTGCAAAGTCAGTTTGTAATCTCTTTGCCTTGTCTTTAAAGCTAGGGTTATGCAAGAGTTTATCTACAGCCATTTTAATCTCAGATACTGAAGGGTTCTGTTTTCTAAGGTTAATCCCTGCCCCTGCATTTTCAACTCTTGCTGCAACTTCCATTTTCTCTTCTGTTGCACCAGCAATAATTAAAGGTACACCATGAGCAAGTGCATTTTGAACAGCTCCAAACCCACCATTTGAAATCATTATATCAATATGAGGTAATAAATTACCGAAAGGAATAAATTTTTCAGCATACATATTTGCAGGCAAGTTATTTAATTGTCCCGGTTCAACAGGGACAATGATTACCTTAACCGCTGCATTTTTTAATGCTTCAATAACAGGGTTAATAAGGTCATCCAGATTCTTAGACACTGTTCCTTGATTTAATAAAATAACGGGGATGTCACTATTAATATCAGCCCACCAATTAGGTTCTTTAAAATTAGCTATTGGGTCAATAAGAACAGGGCCTATAAATTTTAAATTATCAGGCATTTCCTCCCTGACATATTCAAAGGAAGGGGTTGATATATGTAAAACTAGGTTAGGAATATCAAAGCCTTTGCTAAAAAAAGATTGATCAAAAAGAGTTAAACCCAGTTTTGTTCTTATTTCATTAACATGCTTTTGCACATCTTTAAATAGTAGTTTTTCAAATAGCTTTTTTAATAGATTGTTTCTAAGTTTCAGTAACAATGTATTTCCAGGCAATAAACCTAAACCAAAAGGTGCAATGTTTTTTGCTGGTAAACTTAAAGGTAGTATTGATAATCTTACACTAGGAGGCCCACCTAATTCTGTTATCCAATTTCCTGCAACCATAAATGTATCACTCATAATTACATCTGCTGGAAATACTTTTAATTCTTGTTGTAGTAACTCTAGAACATCAGGTACCTGATCAAACATAATATGTTTTAAATAATATTTGATCTGAGACAGCCCTTTTTTATTTTTTAATTCTGGGAAAAAATCATAAACCTCAGCATCCTTTGGATCCCATTTATTGGGCAAGGGATGAAAAATAGCCCCCATTTTTTCGACTCGCTGTTTAAAGCTTTGTCCTGTAATACAAATAATCTCATGTTCCCTTTCGATCAACTTTTTAATGATAGGAACAAAGGGATTAAAATGCCCATCAACTGGCTCAATCAGAATTATTATTTTGCTCATTATTCAATCAACTCCAACCATTTTTTAGCATTGTAACCTGATTAATCCTTTATCATCGGTATTCTCCTGTCATGAAACTAAGTTCACTATAAAGAGTTAATCAAACTTGCTATACTGCGCGCATAATTTTATGGAGTCTAAATAATATGTCAGAATTTAATAACGTTACTATTATCAAAAAAGCCAATGTTTATTTTGATGGTAATGTCAGCAGCCGTACAGTCAACTTTGCTGATGGCACAAGTAAAACCCTAGGATTTATGTTGCCAGGTGAATATACTTTTAATACGGCTGATAAGGAATTGATGGAAATTTTAGAAGGTAATCTTCAAGTATTATTGCCAGAAACAACTGAATGGCAAACAATAAAAGGGGGCGAGTCTTTTAACGTGCCTGCTAATGCTAAATTTACAGTAAAAGTACAAACGCCAACGGATTATTGTTGTTCTTTTATTAAATAATAACAACCATCCCCAATGTCATTAAGTTAAGCTTTTGTAGCCTTGATGAAACAAAGTGGAATCAAGGTTTATCTAAGATTTTCCTTGATTTCGTTTCACTACATCAAGGCTACTTGCTTTATTCAATATGGGGATATACCTCACTCTCTTTTTGGACTGATTTAACATGGAAAAAATAGCTATTTTTGTTGATGTTCAAAATATTTATTACACTACTCGACAGCAATTTAATCAACAGTTTAACTACCGAGCCTTTTGGACTAAAGCAACAGCCAATAAGGAAGTTGTTGCGGCTTATGCTTATGCCATTGATCGAGGTGATGCTAAACAACGTGGTTTTCAAAATGCCCTTAAAAACATTGGTTTTCAGATTAAATTAAAACCTTATATTCAACGTAAAGATGGCTCAGCTAAAGGTGATTGGGATGTTGGTATTACCTTAGATGCAATAGAACTTGCGGCCACTGTTGATAAAGTGATTTTATTATCAGGTGATGGTGATTTTGATTTATTGCTACACAAAGCACGTGAAGCTTATCAAACAAAAAGTGTTGTTTATGGTGTAAATGCTTTAACTGCACCCAGCTTAATTAATGCATCTGATCAGTTTATTGCTATTAGTCACGATTTACTGATGTAATACATAACTATCAAAGCTATAGTCAGCTAAACTGACTATTCTAACAACCACTATTCATAATCCATCATGCGCTTTATTCATACAGCCGACTGGCATTTAGGACGTATCTTTCATAATGTTTCATTATTGGAAGATCAAAAATATATCCTGAAGCAACTTGTTAATATTATTGAACAGAATAAACCTGATGCGGTAATTATTGCAGGTGATGTTTATGACAAAGCCATTCCATCTGAAGGTGCAGTTACTTTACTAGCAGACTTTATCAACCAAGTTGCTGGTTTATTAAATATACCAATCATCATTATTAGTGGAAACCATGATAGTGGCACACGTTTAAGTTTCGCCTCTTCCATTTTAGAAAAGGCCAATGTACATATTATTGGCAAAACTAACTTAGATACCACAGCAATTATTTTAAATGATGAATTTGGAGAAGTTTACTTCTACCCTCTTCCCTATTTATCGCCACTTGCCGCAAGGTCTTTATATCAAGATGCCGAAATAAAATCGCATCAAGATGTAATTAAACGTCAAGTTAGCTGTATTGCACATGAGCATCCCAAAGATAAACGTAGTGTATTAATAATGCATGAGTTTGTTATTGGCGCAGAGGAAAGTGAATCAGAGCGACAATTAAGTGTTGGCGGAACTTCATCCATTGAATCAGGGATTCTGCAACAATTTGATTATGTTGCTATGGGGCATATTCATAGCCCTCAAGCAATAGGGAATGATTTTATCCGTTATTCAGGTTCTCTATTAAAATACAGTTTTAGTGAGGTTAAGCATAATAAAGGCATTACAGAAATTTCCCTTGATGCTAATGGTTTTAGTTCTTGCCAACACATCAGTTTAAAACCATTACGTGATATGAGAGTTATTTCTGGCACATTGGATGATATTTTAAATAATGCAGTATTAGATCCTAATGTTGATGATTTTCTTTGTGTCGAATTATTAGATAAAGGCGAACTTTTTGATCCCATGCGCCAATTACAAGAGCGTTATCCTAATACTCTAGAAATACGACGTGTTAGCCAATCAAGTGCTAAAGATATAAATACACAAAGTTTTAAAGACTTACATAAACAAAATGTACCCGAATTATTTGATGCCTTTTATCAACATGTTTGTAGTGAACCACTCGATGAAACTCAAACTGAATTTGTTAAATCTATCGTTGAACAACTAGATCACTCAGGTACAGGAGTTAATTAATGCGTCCACTACATTTAACCATCAGCGCTTTTGGGCCTTATCCTACACAGCAAGTTTTTGATTTTCAATTGCTAGGTGAGCATAATTTATTTTTAATTAGTGGTGATATTGGGGCTGGTAAAACCACTATTTTTGATGCCATTTGTTGTGCTTTATATGGTGAAACATCTGGTGGAGAAAGAACCGTAGAAGATATGCGTTCTCACCATGCCTCAGCAAATACCGTCACAGAAATCACTTTAGACTTTTCTATTCAGGGCGCACTATATCGTGCCTGGTTTTCCCCCAAACAACAGGTTCCAAAAAAGAAAGGGACGGGGTTTACTACTCAACCCGTACATTCTGCTCTGTACCAAATAGATGATGTTGAACAAAGTACTGAACAAGCTGTTTTGGTTTGTGAAAGTATTAGAAGAACAAAACCAGAAATTGAAGGTTTAATAGGCTTTAATGTAAATCAATTTCGCCAAGTAGTTATGCTGGCTCAAGGTAAATTTAGAGAGTTATTAACTGCTAATTCAAGCGATAGAGAGGAAATTTTAAAAACCTTGGTTGATACCGAGTTTTTATCTCGATTTGAACGAAAACTTAAAACACTTGAGTCAGAACTTAAACAAAAAGTGACTGATTTAGAATCACAAATTAAAGGCTTATTAAAAAGTGAAGGTGTTGATTTTTTTGAAGAACTTTTACCCCAACAACAAGAAATCAGTCAACAACGCATTGAAATAAACACTAAAATTATAGATGCAGAGTCTATTCGTTTAAAAGCTGAAATAGATTTAAATCTAGCTATTAGTACCAACAAATTATTTGCACAACAGAAGCAACTGCTTAATGATCAGCAACAGTTGATAGATCAAAAAGACAAATTTGATGCCTTAGACTTAGCCTTAAAAACACATACAAAAGCAGAAATACTTTGGCCTGATTTCCGTATCTATGAAGAAGCTAGTAAAGCATTAAATCAGATTACAGTTACATTAGAAGATGCTAAAAAAAACCAACAACAATTTGAGTTACTAGCGAATAATACCGCAACTAATTTAGCCGCTTTAGAATCTGAAAAACAACAGCAAGAACAAAGAAAGCAACAGTTGCACGAACTAAAACTGAGTAATGAAACGTTAACCTCTTTATCCATTAATAGAGAAAAATTAAAGCAAGCCAATACTTTATTAATCAACTCAGAAAAGAAAGCTTTATTAAACGAACAAAAATCTAAAGATTACCAGCATCAATTAGAATCTAATGAAATTGAAATAAATACACTCAACCATTGTGAAGCAACTGCCATAGAAATTCAGCATCAGTTAAAGCAAAGAAAAGAACAACAAAAGCACTTATATCGAATTGAAGAAACTGTTACTAATCAGCTTAAAGCTGAAAACATTGAAAAAACATTACAACAGCAATTAGCTCAACAAAATAAAACAGTACAAGATACTGAGCTTTCTTTACAACAACTTGAAGATGAACGCCTACAAGATATGGCCTCTCATCTAGCAAAACAATTATCCCCAGACTCTCCCTGCGTTGTTTGTGGAAGTAATGAGCACCCTCACCCAGCTACTCCTCCTCAACATATTCCATCTAATGAAGTAATTGATAAAGCAAAGCAACAATTGCATGCCGAAAAAGAGGCATTACTTAAAGCTCAAGAAAAGTCAGATAAACAGCAACATCAACTTACCGCTATTAATAGCACCCTAGCTGAATTAAAGCGCAATATTTTAACAGATGAGCTTACTATAGAAGTTTGTAACAAAGACATTACAGCATTAGAACAGCAACTAGATTCTACAAACCTTCAATTAAAGCAAAAGCAAACACTGTTACAACAGCAAAATAAGATTAAACAATCACTAAAAGGTATTGAAGATGATTTACAGACCCTTCATTCTCAACTGAAAGATCATCAAGGCCAAGTTAATACCTTAGAAGGACAAATAAATAACCAATTAGCGAGTATCCCTAGTCAATTTCAACAGTTTACAAACCTTAATCAACAAATAGCTCAGTTAAACAAAGTTATTTTAGATTTTGATCAACAACTAGAATCATTATCAATTAAAAATAAATCGGCTCAACAACAGTTGAATACCGCCGTGGGGGTTTTACAAAACACCAACAAACAACAACAAATATTGACTGAGGACTTTAACAGTAAACAACATAGTTTCCAGCTAGCAATTGAGCAATCAATTTTTACAGATATATCTGCACTAAAATCTGCCCGTCTTGCAGAACATGAACTTAAAATCTATAGCGAACAATACGAAAACTATCAGCAACAAAGTTTAAAAGTTGAAGCACAACTTCAAGAGTTATCGCCTCAATTAACTGATAAACAGCAATCAGAAATAGAACCACTTGAAGAGCAATATAAACAAGCCCAAGACTTAAAAAGTGAGCACCTTAAACAAAAAGGACAACTAGATCAACGCTTTATTGTTTTAGAAAATATCATCAAGAAAATTAGTACTGAAATAGCTAATTTAAAATTAGCAACAGATAAATTTCAGCAAACTAGTCACCTGTCTAAAATTGCTAATGGCACGGGTTATCAGGGCAGTAAACTTAGTTTTAGTCGCTTCTTATTAGGGCGTTTATTAGATGAGATTTTACAAGCAGCCTCTAGTCGTTTAGATATTATGAGTGAAGGCCGTTATCAGTTGACCCGAAAGTTAGACCAATCTAATAAGCAATCTGCATTCGGTTTAGATATAGAGTTAATTGATGCTTATACAGGGCAAAAAAGACCCGTCAACACCTTTTCTGGTGGGGAAGGTTTTATAGCCTCATTAGCCCTTGCTTTGGGGCTTAGTGAAGTGGTTCAGAATAATGCTGGGGGGATTTATCTAGATACCTTATTTATAGATGAAGGTTTTGGATCATTAAATGATGAAGCTTTAGAACAAGCCATTAATGTTTTAACAACTCTTAGTGGCAATGGTCGCCTTGTTGCAGTTATTAGTCACGTTAATGAATTAAAAGAACGTATAGATGCTCAGCTTGTCATTTCAAAAACATCTAAAGGTAGTTCGGCTAAATTTATCGTTTGATTAAATACATAATTTATAGCTCCGATTAGCAGTAGCGTAGAATAAATTAACCCTTTGATTTTATCTTCTTTTTAGAGGTTTTATATACCGAAATGGACAAACCAAACATTCATTTTGCCAAAGAATTGGCTGAGCTATTAAAACCATTTAAGCAATCATTAGAACAGCTAAAAGTACAAAAACTAAAGCTAATCATCCATGCTGGCACACCAAAAACAGGCACAACGAGCTTACAAAGCTATCTAGATAAAAAACAACGAAAGCTCCGAACAAAAGGGATTCTTTATCCGCATAATCTTGAAAAATTACAAAACCCCAACGCACCAAAACATCAATGGTTTGAGAAGAACTTAGTCACAGCAAACGTAGAAAGCTTCCTGGAAAACTTTAAGAATATCATCTCGCAAGTTAAAACAGACACTCACACCATTATTCTGTCATCTGAAGGTATTTATAATTACTGGTGGGATTTTCCAGACCAATCAAAAGATATTTTATCTGAGCTGGGTAAACTTTTTGATATTGATGTATGGGTATGGTTTCGTGAACCACTGCTATTTATAGAAAGCTATTACAAACAATGCATTCGCAATCCTCAAGTCAAAAATAACCCCTGTTATGGTAAAGACTTATCCTTTGCTGAAATGTTAAAAATCAAATGGTTTTCTCAACATTTAAACTATCAAGGCTTTGTCTCTGAATGCCAAATATTGTTTGGTGCAAATAACGTTTCAGTATTTAACTACCAAGGTGATGTGGTACAAGAAGTCATTCAGAAATTAGGTCTAGCAACGCCCCATGATAATCCGACCCCTAGACAAAATAAAAGCTTAAACGGTGCTTCGATAGAATTACTAAGAACGATAAACTACTATGATATTAAAGCAAAAGACAAAGAACGTTTAATCCCTCATTTAAAAGAAATCAATGACATTCTTGAGAGTTATGCAAATGATTCACTGATTGATGAAGAATCTAGAAAAAAAGTCATTAAGATATCTAATGCCTATGGTCATTATCCTTATTCATCATCAATCCACTCATAAAACTCAGTCAAAGCTGGGTCACATTTACTGCATGTTGATCCACAGCCTGGCCCTACAGGTAATTGACGCACCTTTCCCTTGCTGATCCACTTAGCTAACATACCTCTTAAAGCATCAGCATCAATATCAAAATGAATAACTAATTCATTGAGCGTGACTCTTTTTTTTTCTTTTAGATAACTTCTAAGTTCAGATAAAATCATTGCTGATCTCGGGTTTTAGAGTTTTTGATTGCAAATACTTCCCAATCCCCCACAAACCAATTAAAACAACTATAAAGGCAACAATTAACCCCACAATCCATTGAAAAGAATAGTCAGGGTGTTGTGAGTAAGTCATTGCTTGGTAAAAGATAGTAGCTGTCAAATAGGCTAAGCCAGTAGTCCAAAATACTACAAACACTGTCCACGTTACATTGGTTTCTCTATATATTGCTGTTGTTGCGGCTACACAAGGCGCATAAAGCAATATAAACAACAAATAAGCAAATGCCCCAGCCTTGCCATCAAAACTACCTTGCATGGCTACAAAAGTACCTGTAGATACATCTTGGTCACTAGCTGCCGTATCTAGGTCAGATAAGTCACCAACATTTAATCCTAATGGATCAAGAATATTATCTGCAACAGCGATTAAGTTTTCGGGGATGGTGGCAAGAGCATCAGCAAGTGCTTGTTGTAAATCAAACTCATCTTCACTTTCAGTACCTGTGGAATTATTTAACTCTGCTTTCTGGCTGTATAAAGCATTTAACGTTCCTACTACCGCCTCTTTAGCCAAAACACCTGTAAAAATACCAACAGTTGCTGGCCAGTTATCATCTCTAATACCCATAGGTTTAAATGCGGGTGTTAATGATCTTCCAATTTCGCTTAATACTGACTTTTGACTATTTTCTTGCCCAAAGCTTCCATCTGTTCCTAAAGCATTTAGAAAATTAAGCACTAAAACCATTGGGACAATAACTTTACCGGCATTAAATATGAAAGATTTTAATCTATCCCATGTTTTAAAATATACCCCTTTAACAGTCGGCATATGATAAGTCGGCAATTCCATAATAAAGGGAGTAGCCTCACCTTTAAAAAGTGTGTGACGCATAATTAAGCCAGTTAAAACCGCGACAACAATTCCTAATAAATACAGTCCAAAAACTAAATTTTGACCACCTACTGGGAAAAATGCAGCTGCAAATAATGCATATACAGGTAATCTAGCCCCACATGACATAAAGGGGTTCATTAAATTAGTTAATATTCTATCGCGTTGATTATCGAGTGTTCTTGTAGCCATAATAGCGGGAACATTACAGCCAAACCCAACTATCATTGGTACAAATGATTTACCCGGTAAACCAATCAATAACATAAACCTATCCATCACAAAAGCAGCTCTAGACATATACCCAGAGTCTTCTAGTGCTGATAAGAACATGAATAAAAACCCAACAATAGGGATAAAGGTAGCAACAACTTGAATGCCACCCCCTACCCCATTTGCTAATAAAACAACCAACCATTCTGGTAGTTCTATAGCTGTTAGTACTAATGCAAATCCATCAACAAAAATAGCGGCAAAGGCTTGGTCAAAAAAATCAATAAATGCACTACCTATATTGATAGTAAACATAAACATGATATACATAACCAATAGGAAAATAGGTATTCCAAGAAAACGATTTAAAACGACCTGGTCAATTTTATCTGATGTACCTCTAGATACTTCGCTTAATCGACAAACTGTTTCTTTGGTCAATTCATGTACAAACGAATATCTAGCATCTGCAGCCAATATATCAATTTCATCGTTAGTTTCATTTTCAACAGCTAACTGTAATGCAGAAACGTGCTGATTTAATTCATTACCTGCAATTTTAATGGCTAAAGTATCATCTTCTAATAACCTTAATGCCAACCAACGTAAATCACAGTTGTTTTCATTAGCCTGCTTACTAAGTAAAGGCATTAATTCACTAACCGCTGACTCTAACGGTAAGACATAGTCAATATCCAGTGCAGGAACTGGATTATCAGAAACAGCTTTATCAATGACTGTTTGTAACTGATTTAATCCCTTTTTACTCGATGCTGTTATTGGAAGTACTGGGCAGCCTAGTTTCTTAGACAGAATTTCACAATCAATTTTAATGCCTCGTTGCTTAACGATATCCATCATATTAAGCACTAAAATCATCGGAACCCGCATCTCAATAAGTTGAGAGCTTAAATAAAGATTTCTTTCAATATTTGATGCGTCGACAATATTGATAATTAGGTCTGCCTGTTTTGAGGCAACATAGTCTCTAGCTACTTTTTCATCTAAAGAGACTTGCTCATCTGCAGCTTCTAATGAATATGTTCCAGGAAGATCAACAACATTAATACATTTACCAATAAAATGATATTGTCCTGTTTTCTGTTCAACAGTAACACCAGGCCAATTACCAACATGTTGATTAGACCCTGTTAATAAATTAAATAAAGTCGTTTTTCCACAGTTTGGGTTGCCGACAACACCAATAGTATAATCACTCATAATTTATCAATAAGTAAAACAGATGCTTCATTTTTTCGTAAGGTCAATGAAAAACCCCTAATCTTAATTTCCACTGGATCACCTAAAGGAGCAAACCGAGTAATGGTAAATTCTGTACCTGGCGTTAAACCCATTGCCAATAGTCGTTTACGATAGGCTTTGCCGGTCTTATCAAATCCAACAATTTTTCCCTGATCGCCAACAGTAAGTGATTTTAATTTAATTGACATAGTCACAAGGCTCTAAAAGAGACTTAAATTTAGCAAGGTTATAATTGATAATAATTCTCATTTGCAAAATATACCATATTTAGCCTTCTGCTTAAAGAGTTTTTAGGAAGTTAAGTTAATAGCGCGACTTGATTCACTTTTCTTTAATTTAAGGGGTAAAAAATAACTTTATAAAATAGAACGAAAGACAAAAATAAATTGTTATTTATTTTTTAAGGACCGGTTCAATCGCTTATCTAATTGTGCGTAATCTGATTTCATTTTTACAATTTTAAGAAATGAGACAAGCAATCCGATCAAAATACCGGCAAAAAGTTCAATGGTAAGCGCAACAGTTAAAGGGATTTCTAGGGAGGTAAAGCCGAGGTGTATTTGTACTAAATGAAAATTTAGCAACGAAAAAATCAACGCAATAATAAAAACAACAGAAAATAGCAGTATTAGAATTATTTTCATTATATGTCTTGTTAATGCGTTGAGTAGTTAATCTATGATTTTGAACTTTTCACGAGACTCATCTACACGATCTCTAAGTTCTTTTCCGGGTTTAAAATGAGGAACATATTTAGCTGTTAAAGAAACAGCTTCACCTGTCTTTGGGTTTCTACCCATACGAGGAGCACGATGATGTAAAGAAAAGCTACCAAAACCTCTGATTTCAATTCTGTCACCTGTCGACAATGTCTCGCTCATTTGTTCTATAACACAATTAACAGCCAGTTCCACATCTTTAAATGCTAAATGCGGCAGCTGCCCTGCTAAAGCTTCAATTAATTCTGATTTTGTCACATTCAATCCTGAAAATAAAAAAGGGGATGCTCTACAGCATCCCCTTAAAGACTATCTATTTTTCTAATTGCTTGAAGATATCTCCAAGTGTAGCAGAACCAGAACCAGCTTGAGAGCCGTATTCTTTCATAGTTGATGACTCTTCATCATTGTCTTTAGCTTTTATTGATAATGAAATAGACTTAGTTTTCTTATCAACTCCAATGAATTTAGCTTCAATTTCTGCGCCAACTGTCAATAGAGTGCTTGCATCTTCTACACGATCACGTTGAATCTCAGAAGCTCTTAAGTAACCTTCAATGTTTTCTGAAAGTTCAATGACAGCACCTTTTGCATCAACAGACTTAACGATACCTTTAACCAAGCTACCTTTTTCATTTAGACCAATGTAGTTTTGGAATGGGTCTTGTTCTAATTGTTTAATACCTAAAGAGATACGTTCACGCTCAGAATCAACCGCTAGAATGATAGTTTCAACTTCGTCACCACGTTTGTAGTTACGGATCGCTTCTTTATCAGCTTCGTTCCAAGTAATATCAGAAGTATGAACCAAACCATCAATACCACCTTCAAGACCGATGAATACACCGAAATCAGTGATAGATTTGATTTTTCCAGAAATTTTGTCGCCTTTGTTATGAGTTGCTGCGAACTCATCCCAAGGATTAGTACGACATTGTTTCATACCTAGAGAAATACGACG
>CAJVYL010000011.1 GCA_913009265.1 uncultured Methylococcales bacterium | reverse complement strand
ATGATTAAGCAAAATGTATTTGATTTATTTGCTAAAATAGCTGATTTTTAACTTTACCTTACACATACCTGATTGAACCAAAATATAGTTCAAGAGACGGATCAGTAGAAAGGTAAGTTAATTTAGTTCATTTTAGGTTAAAGGTCTATGCGCATATTAATAAGTAATGATGATGGGTATCTAGCAACAGGCTTATCTGTTTTGGCGGAATCTTTAGCTGAATTTGCTGATATTTCCGTTGTTGCTCCTGATAAAAATCGTAGTGCTGCAAGTAATTCATTAACGTTAGAAATGCCGCTTAGAGCACACGAATCCGAAAATGGTTATATTCGAGTCGATGGTACGCCCACTGATTGTGTACATTTAGCGATTACAGGTCTATTAGATCATGAGCCTGATATGGTTTTTGCTGGCATTAATCACGGTTCAAATTTGGGTGATGATGTGTTGTATTCAGGGACGGTTGCAGCGGCTACGGAAGGTCGATTTTTGGGACTGCCTGCAGTAGCCATTTCAATGGCATCTAATGATCCTAAACATTTTGCAACAGCAGGGAAAGTTGCTGTGACATTATTAAAAAAGATTATTGAAAACCCACTTCCTAAAGATACTTTATTAAATGTTAATGTACCTGATGTGCCTTATTCTGAATTAAAGGGGTATCAATCAACACGACTAGGGCAGAGACATAAAGCTGAGCCTGTTATTAAATCTTCAGACCCACGGGGAAGTGAAATTTATTGGGTAGGGCCTCCAGGAAAAGAACAGGATGCTGGGCCAGGCACAGATTTTTATGCGATAAAAACGGGGTATGTATCAATAACTCCGCTACAACTAGATTTAACTCGCTACGATAGAATGGAAGAAATTTCTCAGTGGTTATCACAGGGGAATCAAGAGTGAATTCGAGATTGCAGGGAAGAGGGATGACCTCAGACCGTACTAGAACACGTATGGTGGAACGGTTAAAAAAGCAAGGTATCACGGATGAAAAGGTTCTTGAAGTAATGGGGCATACGGCAAGACATATTTTTGTAGATGAAGCTTTAGAAAGTCGTTCCTATGATGATGTTGCATTACCGATAGGACACAATCAGACAATATCTCAACCTTATATTGTGGCTAAAATGACGGAGATTCTGCTGGAAAGTGGGTCTCTATCTAAGGTATTAGAAATAGGGACAGGCTGTGGCTATCAAACAGCAATATTGGCACCTTTAGTCGACAAAATTTATACAGTGGAAAGAATTGCGCCTTTGCTAAAAAAAGCCAAGAATAATTTATGGGATTTAAAACTTAAAAATATAAGTTATCAGCATAGTGACGGTGGTTGGGGTTGGCCAGAGCAAGCACCTTTTGATGGCATTATTGTTGCCGCAGCACCTGAAAAAGTCCCTGATACTTTATTAGAGCAGATGGCAATAGGTGGTGTTATGTTGATTCCTGTTGGCTCTAAAAATAAACAGCAATTATTTAAAGTAACACGCACTGAAGACGGATATGAATATGAAGAGTTAGAGGCCGTCAGTTTTGTGCCATTTTTATCAGGAAGAGATTAATGTTTAAAAAACTATATGATAAAGCCTTAACTTGGGCAAAACATAAGCACGCAGAAAAATACTTATGTGGATTAAGCTTTGCTGAATCCTCCTTTTTTCCTATCCCCCCTGATGTTATGTTAGCGCCTATGGCTTTGGCTCAGCCAAGTAAAGCATTTAGGTTCGCCCTATTAACCACTATTTTTTCTGTTTTAGGTGGAATGTTAGGATATGGTATTGGTTATTTTATGTTCGATGCTATTTCGCCATGGTTGCAGGAAACGCATTATTGGCAGAAATACTTATTGGCAGAAAACTGGTTTAAAGATTGGGGTTTTTGGGCTATTTTTATAGCAGGTTTTTCACCCATACCTTATAAAGTGTTCACCATTGCTGCGGGGGCTTTACAAATGTTTTTTATACCTTTTATATTAGCTTCAATGGTGGGAAGAGGAGCCCGATTTTTTCTGGTTGCCATGCTAATTGCTGCAGGTGGTGAAAAACTAGAAAATAAACTACGACAATATATGGATATTATCGGTTGGGTCGTTGTAGTACTAGTTGTTGTTGGTATTGCAGTTTATAAGTATTTTTTCTCAAACTAAATATAGATGAATATATTAGAGTCTGCCAATGAAGATCTGTATTTGGAATGATGTTTTATTAAGGAAAGAGCTTAGGAGGTATATTTTTCAATTAAGTTTACTATAAAATAAAACCGTAACTGATTGATATTCCACCGCCCCAATCAGCCGTACTTCGACTAAAACCTTTTATTATATATTCTTGTATAGACCATTTTTTTGTTATTTTTTGACTGCTGAACCCAGTTAATTGATGCTTTTCTGCACCTGTATCTGTTACTTTTTCTCTCCAGGAATAATTAACTCCAGTCGAAACTGTTGAATTAAGTTTATAAACTACTCCTGCTGAAGTAAAGATGACATTTTTTAATTGAGGACTGCCGTATACTTTATAGCCTACTTTTGAATAAGGCGTAAATGAATCAAAAACCTTAAATAAATTTAGTTTAAAAGAATAATCAACTTTTCCTGTTCCTAGTCCTTTGCTTTCACTCGCAGTTCCAAAATTAACTGTACCTTCTGCATTTATTAAAAACTTATATTCTTTATTATAGTAAAGGTTATACTGTGCTGCCGCTGAAATATCACCTAAGCCAGACTCTGTTGTTTTTGTAGTTACCACTTCCTGGCTTACTTGCCCTAAATCTTTAATAACGTTAATAGGGCCTGTTTTTTCAAGATACGGGATTGTTAATTTTAATCGGAGTTTGTCATATTTATATTTGAATGTGAACGGCACAAAATATATGTCTGTATTTTCAGTACTTCCATAATCGCCTGTGATGTATGTCGCACCTGTTGAAAATGAAAACTTCTCACTGGCAAAGCTATTGAAAGAAAGAAATGATATTGTTAATAAAATAAGTATTAATCTTGAATTTGATTTGTATTTAGTCATGATCTTCTATTTCTGGTATTTCAGGTACTTCGAGCTCGGGAAGTTCAGGTTCTTCAATTTCAGGTAATTCTGGTATTTCAGGTACTTCGAACTCGGGAAGTTCAGGCTCTTCAATTCCAGGTGATTCTGGCGTTTCAGGTACTTCGAACTCGGGAAGTTCAGGTTCTTTAATTCCAGGCAGATCAGGTGTTTCGTGCTCTTTTAATTCAGGTTGTTCAGTTTCTTTGATTTCAGCTGTCTCAGAGTCCTCAGATTCAGGTCTCTCAGATGAGTCGGTAGTCTCTAATCTTTCTGTTTGATTTATTTTAGAATAATAATCTTCATCTTTAATGTTTCTAGTCTCATTATTACTAAGTTGTCGAATATGTTCTATTTCATGTTTATCAATAAAATCTTTAATAAATATGTGTTCAACTTTGGCCTCATTGTCTTCATCAATGGATCCGCTAAAAATTATACTTTGGTTGTTTGGTAAATCTGAAAGTGTTTCTTTTAATTGGTCAGTAACATTAAGTTCAATATGACCAATTTTTATATGATTTTCTTTGTTATCAAAATCAACTAAGCCCTCAATTGTAAAATTTTTCCCCTTAACAATTGTAGGAATTGTAATTTTTTCGGCGATGATTCTTTCCGCTTCAAGCTGTCCCCTAACATTGACTTCTTGGCCATTCCTTATTGGTAGGCTATTTGTTGTAGAAAAATTTACCCCTTGTACAGTAAAGCTTTTACTTGTGACATTACTTACAGATCCAGTGATTTGAACATAATTAGTCGAATTACTGTTATCAATTCGACTAGCAACAATGTATCCATCAGTTTGCCTTAACCCACTTACTTGAATGAAACTTCCTTTTTGTATATGGGAAAGTTTTATATTAGATTGAGGGAACTGTGTTTTATCAGATAAAAGAACTTTCTGTCCTAATACAGTGAGCCTGTTCAGTTGTGGATCAATTTCAGTAACAGGGCCTGTGACAATATTTAATACTTCAATATCTTGAGCAAAAACTTCATTACCTGTTCCTGAAACATTAACAGAGACTATTTGGCCTAATGCGAGTTGGTCAGTATTAGATGTTGAGCCATTAACTTGTACTGGAGTTGAAGCTGCGTAATGAATTTCTATACCGTTTACACATATACTACCAAAGCCAGTAATCGTTCCGATGATGATAGAAGTTTGTTTATCAGTTTTCTGGCCTGTGCCGCCAATACCACTACCACTGTCTATTAAAGCGGGGGCTCCGGTTCCACCAATACCGCTCGTATTTGCTAATGCTCCTGTGCCACCTATTCCACTACCATTGTCTTTTAAAACGGGGGCTCCAGTCCCACCAATACCACTACCAGAAATATCACAAATACCTGTATTTGCTTCTATTGGTATAAGGGGTAGAAAACTAATGAGTAGAACAAAGATAATAGATAATAGATTCATTTTATCATTCCTCAGTTTTGATATTAGAGGATTGGTCATCAGTATGATAAAAATATAGGCCTAATCTCATTCTGTTTATGGCATTTTTTTCATATTTATCATTATTTTGTAGAGTCAAGGCATGGCTGTTGATTTTTAGAAGAGTTTCCATTCCTAATGTTTTTGATAACTCAGTTAGCTCTGTTATTGATTCTAAAGAGAGTTGGTCATAATAAACCGCGCGTTCTAAAAATACTGGTGATTCAGCTTTTATATTGTTAATTGCCGCGGCAAGGTGGTCATGACAGTTGTTAGCAAAAAACCAGATTTTTTCTTTGTCACTTTGTTGTGGAATATAGGCTGTTTTATTTAAACAAACTAAACCATTTTTATCTAAATAAACAATTCCCATATTAAGCCATTCATCTAATATGGCTCGTGAACGAATATCCTTACTGATAGAAGTAACTAACTTTTCAAAAGATTTATTACCCCCCCGTTTAATTAATTTAGCTAAGGGAAGAGGGTTACCGCTATCATCAGAATAGTTAACATCGCCTAACCACCGAGAAATGAGTAATGCACTCAATGAGGAAGCCAAAGGTTCTTCAGTATCAATTTGAGAGTTTCTTAAACGTTTAACATCTTTTCTATGAATGCCTGTTAAAAAGTTGATTCGGCTATCTGTCTGTTTTTTGTCTTTTAATTTAAATTCTGTTTCAGCTATTTCAACAAATAATTCTTTTACTATTTCATTTAATACTGGGTAGGTAATGCCTTTGTAAATTAGTAAATTTACAAGGGGCCTTAAAATTTTTTTTAAGGCTTTAACCAGGTATTTTGTAGGGTTAGGTGTTTCTTGTAACAAATTTAGTTGTTTTATTTAAATGGTTGTCGTGGTAAATATTACCACAAAACATGGTTTTGGGGTATAGTTAGGTCTAACTGTAAATTGTGGGTAAATTACCCATTTTTATATAAAGTAACAATTTTTGCGAGGCATCTTATGAAAAAAATTCAATTAGTCCATTTTATTATTTTGTTTTGTAGCTTCTTTATGTTTAGCAATATACAAGCAAATGAAACAACACCATCACCTGAAACAGTACGTTTATTAGCATCACAATGTGCTCAATGCCACGGAACCAGTGGAAACACTTTAGGTGGTTTCGATAGTATTGCTGGTGAACAATTTGATGAGCTTTTAAATGAATTATTAGAAATGAAATCTGATAATGATAATGAGGTTATGCATAAGCAAATAAAAGGATATACAAAAGAACAGATTTGGTTTATTGCTGATTATTATGCAAATTTACAGAAAATATCTAATGAAGATCATGAAGATCATGAAGATCATGAAGATCATGAAGATCATGAAGATCATGAAGATGGAATAGATGAAGTAGATGAAGTAGATGAAGTAGATGAAGTAGATGTCCTTAAAACTGAAAAAGAGGCAAAAGTAGCAAAAAAAGCAGCAGCTAAGAAGGCTAAAGCTTTAAAAAAGGCAGAAGCGAAAAAAGCTAAAGCCTTAAAGAAAGCGGAGAAGGTAGCAAAAAAAGCAGCAGCTAAGAAGGCTAAAGCTTTAAAAAAAGCAGAAGCTAAAAAGGCTAAAGAACTAAATAATCTCCAGGAAGATGAGGAAGATGAGGAAGATGAGGAAGATGAGGAAGATGAGGAAGATGAGGAAAAAATATTATAGAACGCAGTAGAAAAATAACTTTAAATTTTTAGGATATTAATTATGAATAATTTTAATCGTCGTGATTTCATAAAACTAATGGGTATTTCTACTGCTGCAGTAGCAACCCCTTCTTTATTAAAAGCGGCTACTGGTCAAAGCAGTTTATCTCCTCACGTTGTAGTTGTTGGTAGTGGTTTTGCTGGATCAACAGTTGCCAAGCATCTACGGTTATGGAGCAATAATGTTATTAATGTGACAGTGATTGATCCTAAACCCAACCATGTCTCCTGTGTGATGAGTAATTTGGTGGTTAATGAACAATTGAATATGTCTGATATTACTTTTCAGCATGCAATACTAAATAAAAAATACGGTGTTAATTTTATTCAAAGTTCAGTTGCAAGTATTAATCATGAATTTCAAGAAAAACAGGTGATTCTTGATAGTGGTGAAATTTTAACTTGTGATTATGTTGTATTGGCACCAGGTATTTCTTTTGATGGGATACAGGGATTAGATTATCAAAAAGTGCCACATGCATGGATAGCTGGTGAGCAAACAGAATTATTAAGAGATCAGGTAAAACAGATGTCCTCGGGTGATACTTTTGTGATGACAATTCCAAAAGCTCCTTACCGTTGCCCCCCCGGTCCTTATGAGAGAGCTTGTGTTATTGCTGATATTGTAAAAAAGAAAGGGGGTAAAGTTGTAGTATTAGATTTGAATTCTAAAATCATTGTAGAAGAACATATGTTTTCCAACGCTTTTTCTGAGATATATAAAGGGATTGTAGAATATATACCTAATATAGAGATTGATGCAGTTGATTCAAATAATTTGATTGTTTATACGAAAAATCATGGTGAATTTAAAGCTGATGTATTAAATGTTATTCCTACTCACCGTGCTGGAAAAATTATCACAGATTTAGGCTTTAATACGGTTTCTGATCGATGGGCTGATGTTAACCCTATTAGTTATGAATTAAAAAATACTGAAAATGTTTTTGTTATTGGTGATTCTAGTGGAACAAACCAACCTAAGTCGGGGCATATGGCTAATTCACAAGCGAAGGTCTGTGCTGATGCTATTATCAGGAAAATTGCAAATACTCCGCTAGACAGTCAAGAGCGTCTGGCTAACATTACTACAAATTCTGCTTGTTACAGTCCTATTACATCGACTACAGCTACTTGGCTAACGGCGGGGTTTGCTTATAACCAACAAGAAAAAAGAATGAAAGCTATTCCTGCTTCATTAGGTCAAGCAGAGCTTCATAGTGTGAATCATTATAAAGATATGTTTAGTTGGTCGAAAAATTTATTTGAAAATACTTTTATGTAAGCTGAAGAGTGATTGTTATGTATGGTAATCGGGTCAATTTGTATTTTAAAGAGCTAGTTATTTCTGACAAATAGAACAAAAATAACTAGCTCTTTGAGCAATTTTTAATTGTTTGATCGGGGAAGAGCATTGAATACATTCTTCATCTTTACGACCATATACAGCTAAAGACTGTTGAAAATATCCAGGTTTTCCTTGTTCATTAACAAAATCTCGTAAAGTTGTTCCACCTTGATTTATGGCTTGGTGTAAAACATTCTTTATACAGGCTGCCAGTTTTTGATAACGTTTTAATGATATCTTGCCAGCAGCTCTTGTTGGCAATATTCCAGCCATAAAAAGTGATTCACTGGCATAAATATTCCCTACACCCACTACGTTATGTCCATCCATAATGAATGATTTTACTGTTGCTTTTTTATCTTTTGATAAGCGATGTAGATGATTACCTGTAAATTGATCAGATAAAGGCTCTGGCCCTAAAGAGTGAATTAATTTGTGTTGCTCAATGGGTTCTGAGGTAGCTAAAATTGCACCAAATCGTCTTGTATCATTAAAACGTAGGACGGTTTTATCATTAAATACAAAGTCTACATGGTCATGTTTTTCTGCAGGGTTGTCTGTATCAGTAATACGTAAACTTCCCGACATACCTAAGTGAATAATAACGGTTTCAGTATAATTGGTTTTTAGTAAACAATATTTCGCTCTGCGATTAACTGATTCAATAGATTGACCTAACAATAATTCTCGAAGGTTATCGGTAATAGGCCAACGTAATTGGTTTTGTCTGATAATAACATCTGTAACTGTCTTACCTATAATATGAGGGCGGATGCCATTACAGGTGGTTTCTACTTCGGGTAACTCGGGCATTATATTTACGCTTAAGTATTGGAAATGCTTTTAAAGCCCTCTCCTGCTGGAGAGGGTGGGGTGAGGAGAAATTAAACAATTCTCTTATTCTTTAATATTTTCTTGTAAATCAAGAGATAAAAGAAAATTTGAATTACATGCTGTTTGTTTTCCTCTATCTACACAAATCGATCTATTCAGAAAGTAATCACTGTTTCTTACGTTTATGCCAAATATAAAGGCCGGTCAGCATAAGTAATAAAGGTAAGATTAATAAAAATCCAAAACCAATAATTGCGATGGATGTATTGCTTAAGTTTAATGACTTTCCTGGGGTAATGTTATTAGGAATTTCAATAAACTGGTCGTCATGGGTAAGCCAGTTGATAATTCTAAAGCCTAGTTCAGCATTACCTACATTACCTAAATAGGCATTAGATAAAAAATCGCCATCACCTAAAACAACAATACGCTGTTGTGTTTTGTTAGGGAGGTTACGTGTTAAAGCATAGGCGATTGATAAAGGCCCTTGCTGCTCTTCACTGTCTACATCAAAACGAATTTTTCCTGTTATCTCACCGGTTTCTGACCATGATTTTTGTGCGCTACTGAGTAATACTTCGGTTTCAAATTCAGTTTCTTTATCTGTGATAAAGGCTGATGAAATAGGAAAAACACTGATGCTATTAAAATTAATAGTAATAGGGTGTCTGCTATATTCACTCACTAAAACAAAAGTGGGATCATCAATACCATATAGGCTTGAACTGCTATCTACTACAGTTCCAGGGAGCTTTTTCAGCCCTAGTTGTTGCTCAATAGTATTGAGGTGTGGGTTATTAGGATCAGTTAATAACAGTATATTTCCACCGTTTTTAATATATTCAGAGATAATATTAAGTTCTGCAGATAATAAAGCTACGGCGGGTGAAGCTAAAATTAACAGTGATGAATTATCAGGAATAGTCGAAAACTGGGCTAAGTTGATAGTTTGCACTTTTATTTTATGTTGCTCTAATTGTTTGCCAAATAAACCAATATCAAAGTTAGCTTGACCAATAGGGGAGCGTTCGCCATGACCTGTTAAAAATGTAATCCAGCGTTCTTTGGTATGAGCTAACTGTAATAAGGCGTTGGATAGAGTAGACTCATCCAAGTAAAGTAGTTTTTCTGTGCGACCTAAGTATTCAACAATTATTACACCTTGCGGGCCAATATTAAGTTCGCGTGCTTTTTCTGGCACTGAGGTTGGGTCAATAAAATTAAAACTAATATTATGTTTAAATCTGCGATATTTATTCAGTAACTGAGTTAATTGTTGTTGTAAATTTGGCTCTTTAATATATGCAGTTATGCTGACAGGCTCTGTTAAAGATCTTAGTATTTTTTGAGAAGCCTCTGAAAGTGTGTTGCTGTTGCTAGCACTTAAGTCATACTCTGCTTTATATGTTCGGCTCAGTGAGGCTAGGGCAATTAAAAGAGAGATAATAATAAAAGTGATTAAGGTATTTTTAATATAGATACGTTGGTGAATATGCTTAGATATTTTCATTTTTGTAACCTGTCACTTTCAAGTCTACGAATACTAAGAATAAGAAAAGTGCCGATAAACAGTAGAAAATAACTAATATCAACAGTATTTAATAAACCTGTTTGGATATTTTGAAAATGTTTAAGGATTGATAAATATTGAAAAATTTCACTTCCTTGACTATTTAAACCTACTGTCCAGTCAAGAACCCATAACAGAAGTAATAAGCCAAAACTACAAATGGCTGCAATAGTTGGATGGCTTGCAATACAAGACATATAAAGTCCCAGAGAAGCAAATGCTGAAACTAATAATAGTAAAGCAAAAATATTACATACAAACTTGCCAATATCAAGCTCCCCACCTATTAACAGGGATAAAGGCATTAGGGAAACCAGTATTACAACCACTGCTAACATAGCAAAAATACCCAAAAATTTGCCTAGAATTATTTCTGCTCCAGAAATGGGAGCAGAAAGTAACAGTGATAACGTTTTGTTACGTCTTTCTTCACACACTAAACGCATAGTGAGTAGCGGGGTAACGAGTAATAAAATAATTGAGGCATTCCCAAATAGAGGTTGTACTATAACTTCTGTCATGCCTGGGGCGTTATTAATAGTGGCCAATTGTGCTTGAAAGGATGTAAATGTTTCAACTTGGGTTAAAAATAGATAAGCAAGAATAAGTTGTAATACTGCTAAAATTGACCATGCTAAAGGTGACAAAAACAGTGTTTTTAATTCTCTGCTGGCGATGGTAAAAATCATGCTGAGTCCTTGTTAGAGGTTAGGCTAATAAAGATTTCTTCCATTGATTGTTTAACTGGCGATAGTTCTAATAAGCCCCATCCTGCATTGACGATTTTTTCAGCAATTAATTCTATCGGGTTATTGCTGATGTCGTGATGAAATAGATAACTATTATTTGAGAGCTCTTCAATAGTATGGATATTATTAATATCAGAAAAGTGATCTAAATTCATTGTTGAGCGAGTACTTACTTTAATCCTACCCGTGTTCATCCGTTGATTTAAACAGGCTATTGATTCCTTTAAAATCAGTTGACCTTGATTGATAATTTGAACATGAGAACAGGACTCTTGAACTTCAGATAAAATGTGGGTTGATAAAATAATACCGTGATTTTGACCAAGCTCTTTGATTAAAGCACGTATTTCTTTAATTTGGATGGGATCTAAGCCAACGGTAGGCTCATCAAGGATAATGATTTTAGGGTTGTGTAAAATAGCTTGTGCTATACCTACACGCTGTTGATAACCTTTAGATAAGTTAGTAATTAAGCGATTAGCTACCTGCTCAAGACCACAACGATCTTTGGCTAAATCAATAGCATGTTTAATTTGTTTAAATGATATTCCATGTAAACGCCCACAATAAGTCAAGAATTCATTAACTGTGAGTTCTTTGTAGAGGGGAGGTGTATCGGGTAAATAACCTAAACATTGCTTGGCTTGTTTAGGTTGATCCAATAAATCAAAGCCATTAATCCGTATTTCGCCTGAACTGGGAGCAAGGTTTCCACAAAGCATTTGCATCGTGGTGGTTTTGCCTGCTCCGTTGGGACCTAGAAACCCCAGAACTTCACCTTTTGCCAAAGAAAAGCTGACATCATCTACAGCGCAATGGTCATTGTAATAACGGCTTAAGTTGTTGGCTTCAATTAATAAGGCTGTCATTGGTAGCGTTTATTTAATCAATTTGAGTAAGAAGGTATTCTATTTCATCTTGCAGCTTTTTACGAAAAAACAGGAACTTCCAACGTGCTCCACCACATTGTCGCCATAGCATAGTGGCTCGAATACCTGATAATAATAATGATCTTATTTTATTGACAGTATTAGGTTGAGACAAATATTCTTGCTCACCATTAACCATAATACGAGGCTGTAATGTACTAATGGTGCTGTGGTAAAGGTCGCCTAAATTAGCTAAAACATTTTCATGTAGCGTACCAAAGTTTTCTGATTGCGCTTGTGCAATCGAAATGCCTGTACCTATCTTTGTTAGCATTTCCGGACGATTAGATAACTGTTTTTCTAGAAATACTAGCGAAGCAGCATAACGAGCCTGTTCTGGATCAGCAATGGTTTTACTTAATAACTGTTGTTCTAATTGTTTTAGTCCAGGTTTTAGGTTTGATAGCCCGCCATAAATATCAACAACGCCATCAGAGTCGATTTGTAGAATACTATTAATACTGGTTTCTAAGGCAGCATTATCAGCTGTACCTGTGGTTGCTAATTGTTGTACGAGCAAACAAGCCTGAGAAATGCCAGCAAGAGCAATAGTTTGGTTAGTTATAGTGTTTAAAGACATGATAAATAGTTATTTACAAGCAAATTGAGTAGGGCATTTTATATTTGTTTCATTGCCAGCTCTTACCCACGACATCATGCCGTTAGATAGGTGATGAACATTTTCCATACCTAATTGTTTGGTTAGCATGTTTCCAAGCCTACCGCTTCTGTTGCCTGATTGACAAACCAAGATAATAGCTTGATCTTTAGAGGTTTTTAGTTTATTTAAATCAGCCAACCACTTTTCAGTGTCATATTTACCTCTTGGTGAAAAGAATTGTAATTTATGGCTATTTGGAATGGTTCCTGTTGAATTCCATTCTCTTTCTGTACGAATATCTACAATTAATGCATTCTGATTTTTTTGTAAGTCGATAAGTTCTTTGTTTGATAAATTTATAAGCTCTGCTGCAGAAATTAAAGACGAAAATAAAGTGAGTAGTAGAAAAAAGCTAAGTTTGATTTTCATAAGGATAATATTTGGTTTGTTTGTCTATACTTCGCGTGGTCTCACGACCGCGCGAAGTATATAATAAGAAAGATCAGCCATATTATTGTTGTATAATTAAGCTATTATGCATTAAATTATGGCTTTGCATATTTTTTAAATTACATGGGAGAAAGAAATGTCAGAATCAGTATCATTAGATGTAACCGGTATGAAATGTGGTGGTTGTGAAACTAATGTTAAGAAAAAATTAGATGCTACGGATGGTGTTATATCTGTTGAAGCGAAGCATAAAGAGAATAAAGTTGATGTTGAATTTGATTCAGCAGTAACTAATGTAGAAGCTATTTCAAGTGTCATAACAGAAGCTGGTTTTGTTGTAGGCTAAGAAATGAGAATAGTTTAAAAATTTACTGGGGTATTTCCATGAGTACAAATAAGCAAGAAAGTTCAGAAGATGAAGGATTAAGATTATCCATCTTAGGGATGAATTGTGCAGGGTGTGTAGGTTCTGTAGAAGGGGCTTTAAAGTCAGTTGACGGTGTAGACTCTGCTAGTGTTAATTTTGCTGATCATACTGCGTTAGTTACGGGGACAGTTGATCCTGAACTATTGAAACAAGCTGTACAAGAGGCTGGTTTTGATGCTGCGGTAATGGAAGGTCTGGAAGACCCTAGTGAACAAGAAGAACAAGAAATGCAGCGCTATCTACGCTTAATGCAAAAAGCAAAGGTAGCTGCTATTTTTGGTGTGCCTTTAATGACATTGAGTCATTTAGGCTGGCTACCTGCAATAAGTTCAGGAGCCGGAAGTTGGTTTTGGCCATTTGTAGCAATCATTTCTTTAGGTATATTGCGGTATTCTGGTGGGCACTTTTATACCAGTGCGGTAAAGCAACTGATGTTAGGCCAGGCAAATATGGATACCTTAATTGCTTTGGGCACAGGATCGGCCTGGTTATATTCTTGCGTCATCATTGATTACTCTAGCCATTTAACGCAATTTGCTCCACATGCTTATTTTGAAGCCTCTGTTCTTATTTTGGCTTTTATTAATTTTGGTTCGGCTCTAGAAACTCGAGCAAGAGGACAAACTTCATCCGCTATTAGAGAGCTTATTGGTTTACAGCCTCGTACAGCAAGAGTTGTAAGAGATGGTGTAGAGCAAGATATTGCCATTGAAGAGGTCGGATTGGCAGAGACAATACGTGTTAGACCTGGTGAAAAAATTGCTGTTGATGGCATATTAATTGAGGGGCATTCATCTGTTGATGAATCTATGTTAACCGGCGAAGCTATTCCTATTGAAAAAACAGAGGGTTCAAAAGTAGCGGCTGGGACAATGAACCTAAAAGGTAGTTTTTTATTTAAAGCAACTCGTATTGGTCGTGATACTGCCTTAGCTCAAATTATTAAAAGTGTACGAAATGCTCAAGGTAGTAAGCCAGAAATTGCGAAGTTGGCTGATAAAATATCCAGTATTTTTGTTCCAGTGGTTGTGTGTATCTCTCTTTTTACCTTTTGTGTTTGGTACTTGTTTGGTCCAGATCCATCAATGGGCTATGCATTTGTTACTTCAATGACAGTATTGGTTATCGCCTGTCCTTGTGCTCTAGGTTTAGCGACACCAATATCAGTCATGGTATCTGTTGGACGAGCTGCGCAAATGGGGGTTTTAATTCGTAATGGTGATGCATTACAAAGTGCTGGAAAAATTACTACGCTTATTTTAGATAAAACAGGGACAGTAACTGAAGGCTTGCCTGTTGTATCAACCATTGAGGCAGTAGGTAAATATGATGAGCAAACAGTTTTACAGTTAGCTGCAAGTATAGAGTCTGGATCTGAACACCCATTGGCGGCGGCAATTTTAGCAGCGGCTGAAGAAAAAGAAATTAAACTAGATAAAGCTACTGCTTTTGAAGCAATTGCAGGTCACGGAATTGCAGCTACTATTGCTGATCAACAAGTATTTTTTGGTAACCAGGCTTTAATGGCAGAAAAGAATATTGAGTACGATCAACATATTGCTAAGATAGATCAATTATCTGCTTTAGGCCAGACAGCTATGATGTTGGCTGTTGACGACCAAGTGGCTGGAATTATTGCTGTTTCTGATCCGATCAAAAAAGATTCAGCTGAGGCAGTGCAGCAGCTAAGAAGCCAGGGTATTCGTGTTGTTATGGTGACTGGTGATAATGAAATTACTGCAAAAGCCATTGCCATGCAAGCAGGAATAACAGAGGTGAAAGCTCAAGTATTACCTGAAGAGAAAGCGGCAGCAGTTAAACAATTACAGCTTGCGGGTGAAGTTGTGGGAATGGTTGGTGATGGTATTAATGATGCGCCTGCTTTAGCGCAAGCTAATGTTGGTTTTGCAATTGGTACGGGAACAGATGTTGCTATTGAAAGTGCTGATATAGTGATTTTACAAGGGTCTTTATCAAAAGTACCAGAAGCTATGGCGTTATCTAAAGCAACGGTTGTTAATATTAAGCAAAATTTATTAGGTGCTTTCTTTTACAATACAATTGGTATTCCTGTAGCCGCTGGTTTGCTTTACCCAATGTTTGGGGTTCTATTAAGCCCTATGATTGCAGGTGCAGCAATGGCAATGTCATCGTTTACCGTGGTGACAAATGCGAGTCGTTTGCGTTGGGTGAAATTAAACTAGGTTTAATAGTTAGAACTTATTCTTATACCCAGCTGACATAGCTGGGTATAAGAGTAACAACAATAAAGCTTTGCAAACGCAATTATAGTTAAAAAACTATAGATACTTGTTAAAGTAGTCTATATTTTAGTTTAGGGTAGGGGATAAGGTTTAGAGATCGCCTGCAATAAACAGTATTGAAAGGTGATTTTATTTTGCTATTTCGATTGTTCGAATCACAAGCTAAAATGATAATGGAAGCTATAGTTTTCATTGTTTTTCTATGTAATATGTTTTTTTCAGCTGCATACGCAACTGAAATCGTTGTGAATTCATCTGTTCCTGAATATAAGGTTTCATTAAATAAAGCAAGAGCGATTTTTACTATGCGCCAACGATTTTGGCCGAATGGTAAAAGAATAAAAGTCTTTACCTTGGCGGATAATCATCCGCATCATCAAATGTTTACTAAGAATAATTTACATATGTTTCCACATCAGTTGAGACGAGTATGGGATCGAATAGTTTTTTCGGGGATTGGGCAAGTGCCAATGGTCGTTAGCAGTGAAGAAGAAATGTTAGCAAAGGTTGCAAATACACCAAATGCAATAGGTTACTTAAGTAGTGAGTTTAAAAATGAAAAAGTTCGATTATTTATTTCTCAATAAATTGTTAGTGCTTTTATTTAGCGGAGTGCTGTCAGCACAAGTGCTGGCTGATACTTGGTATGATGATATAGCCGTGCATGGTTTTGCAACGCAAGATTTTTTTCATACATCAGATAATAATGTCTATGGTGAGAGTGATGATGGTATTAGTCCGGGCTTAACAGAAATAGGCTTAAATCTATCGTATCAACCATTTGATCGATTAAATCTTTCTGTACAAGGGTTATATAGACGTGCAGGAAAGGTTGATGGTGGCGTTGTTAGGTTAGATTATGGGGTTGCTGACTTAAACTTGTTAAAGTTTGAAAACGGACAATTTGGAATAAGAGGGGGGAGAATAAAGATTCCTTTTGGTTTATATAATGAGACCAGAGATGTAGCCTTTACCAATCCAACGATTATATTGCCGCAAGGTATTTATTTCGATAGGTCTCGTTCCTTATTGGTTTCTGCTGATGGTGGCTCGTTGTATGCTGATTATAGTACTGAATATGGAGATATTGGGTTTAAGTTTAATCTAGGAATGCCTTTGGGTGATAATGAAGAGATTCTGTCCACTATTCTAGGTCCATCCGCATCAGGGGATTTTGAGGCAAACCCTGCATTTGCAACGCAATTAAATTATGAGTTGAATGGTGGTGAATATGTTTTTGCTGTCAGTTATATGAATTTAAAGTTGGATTATAAACCTTCAGCAAATGATACTCTTGGAGAAGGTAGTACAAAAATTAGACCTCTACTTTTTTCAGCTCAATATAACGGTGAAAAGTTTGGGCTAACGGCAGAATACTTATACCGTTGGAACCATTATTCAGATTATGATGCTTTTCCTGATTTTAGCTTTGTTTCTGAAAGTTGGTATGTGCAAGGGAGTTACCGTTTTTTACCAAGCTTACAAGGTATTGTCAGGTATGATACATTTTCCTCTGATATAGATGATCGAAGTGGAAAGCGAGCACAAGCTAGTGGCTTGCCAGCTCATATGGCCTATGCAAAAGATTGGATGGCTGGGTTGCGTTGGGATATTACTTCTTCATGGATGATTAGAGCTGAATATCATCGTGTTCATGGTACTGCATGGCTTGCTCATTCTGATAATCTAGACAGTTCAGCTACTAAACAAGATTGGAATTTATATGCATTACAACTTTCGTATAGGTTTTAGTTGCTTATGAAAAAGAGGGGGTTTCTAAGTTTAAAATGGAAATTCGCTATTTTAATTGGCGGTGTTTTTTTGTTGCTACATACTATCTTTTCATATTTTTTGTATTTAGATGTAAGTGAAGATTTTTTACAAAGCCGGAAAAACATACAAAATCGTTATCAGCATATTGCAAGGGCATTAACTGAAGATTCTTTTTTAGTTTTAGGTCAGGTTACTGAGGTGTTAACCGTTATTGATGATACTTCACAGCAAGATGGTTTTCTAGCTGAAACCCAAATAAGTTCAATAATGGATAAAAACTGGCAACAATGGCAGTTTATTTGGGGAATAGAAAGTGCCATTTATTTTAATAATAAAGGGGTGTTAGTAAAGCAGTGGGGAGAGAGCATTAACCCTAAACAGCTTTCTGTACAAAAAGTTTTAAAGGCTGAATTACCTGATTATCAAATTATTTGTTCAGATAATTGTTTACAGTTTGTGATGATTCCTGTGATGTCGGATTCAAATTTAATCGGTGTTTTTGGTATTAGTCGCTCTTTTGCCGATATAGTTATTGAATTTAATAGGACAACAGGCTCTGACATTGGTGTTTTGGTCGATTCAGGTATAAAAAACCCTGAGTTAGATTGGCCTTATAAAGTTTCTGCGATGACTAATATCAAGTTGAATAGAGCTATCTTGGCTCATATTTCTCAAGAGTACTCATTTGATCAGTTTTTTGAACAAAGAAAAGAGATTGAATATGGGGGACGGTCTTTTGAAGTAAAGGCTTTTTCTGTCAAAGCAGATACAGAGCAGACAGCTCCTTTTTTCTTAATGATTAATGATATTAGCGATGAAAAAAAGGCACTTATAGCTAATCTACAAACTATTTGGATTTATGGTGTGATTAGTTTGTTTGCTTCATTATTTTTATTAGTATTAGCTTTGTTTTTTTCTCTTCGTAGAATAGTGCATTTTTCAAATGCACTGCCGTTATTGGCAGAAAATAAATATGAAAAATTCAGACTACTATTAGGAAATAAGTCAGATTTAAAGCCGGGGTATGATGAATTAGATTTGTTGCAATTTACTGCGTTGGAATTAACAGATCAACTAGAGAATTTAGAGCAGGAAATTAAAGGAAAAATATTCCAATTACTTGAGAAGAGTCAAGAGTTAACAGCAGAGAGAGATTTTATACACCAATTAATTAATGTGGCACCTATCTTAATTGTTACACAAGATAGTGATGGTGTTATTTTATCTATAAATTCTGCAGGTGTATCTGAGTTAGGAATAGATGAAAAGCTAATTATTGGTAATGTTTTTGATAATTTTATTCCTGAAGCTGAGGTTGAACATTTATTAAAATTGAAACAATTAAGGTCAGGCGCGTCTTCTAATGTAATAACTATCGATGGTGTCTTGTTAACTTCAGCAGTCGAACAGCAGAAAATATCTTGGATTCATTCAAAAGTTAAATCAAGTAAAAATCAAAAAGAATTTATTATTTTAAGCTTGGGTGTGGATATAACTGAGCGTAAGAAAATAGAAGATAAAATGCTTAAAATAGCGACTCATGACCAATTAACGGGGTTGAGTAATAGGCGTAATTTTCAGTTGTCATTTGCCAGGGAAATAGCAACAGCAAAAAGATATGGCACTCAGTTAGCCTTGTTTTATCTTGATTTAGATCAGTTTAAAATTGTAAATGATACTAATGGTCATGAAGTGGGAGACAGTCTTTTAAGGTTGGTTGCAAGAACTTTGGAAGGTGTGGTTCGTGAGACGGATATTTTAAGCAGAGTAGGCGGAGATGAATTTACTTTGATCATGCCAAATGCCGAGCATGAAGGTGTTGTTAATGTAGCAAGAAAAATTAATGAAAACTTATTAGCTTTAGATTTTTGGGTGGGGGATAAGTGCTATAAAATTAGTACCAGTATTGGTGTTGCTATTTATCCCATGCATGGTGCTAATGAGCATGAGTTATTATCTAATGCAGATTTGGCAATGTATCAGGCAAAAGATTCAGGAAGAGGACAATATCACATATTCTCATTAGATAATGATTACCAATCTAGGTTGACTATGCGATTGCATTGGAAAGATGTGATTGAAGAGGCTATAGAAAATGAACGCTTTGTACTGTTTTTTCAAGCTATTTTGGATTTAAAAACTAATGAAATAAGTCATTATGAATGTTTAACTCGCATACAAAACCAAGATGGTAGTTTATTGATGCCTGGTGACTTTATTGGTTTTGCTGAAGAATTAGGCTTAATTGGCAAGATTGATAGAATGGTCTTAAAACAATCAATTGAGCAACAGCAGGAATTTAAAAAACAAGGAAAAGATTATAAATTGGCTGTAAATTTTTCAGGCCGATCATTTAGTGATGGTACTATTTTTGAAGACGTTGAAGCTTTACTTAGTCAACCTGGGGTAGAGCCAGAAAAAATAATTTTTGAAATCACTGAAACAGCAGCGGTATCTAATTTTTCTGCGGCAAAGAATTTAATTGAAAAAATAAAAGGTTTGGGGTGTTCGTTAGCTCTTGATGACTTTGGTGTTGGTTTTTCATCATTTCATTATTTAAAACATTTACCCGTTGATTATGTGAAAATTGATGGTTCTTTTATTAAAAATATTGATACCAATTACGAAGATAAAGTCTTTGTAAAGGCATTGATAGATGTCTCTCAGGCTTTAGGTAAAAAGACCGTTGCCGAATTTGTAGAAAATGAAGCAGTATTACAAGTACTTAAAGAATTTGGGATAGATTATGCCCAAGGTTACTATATTGGTAAGCCAACAGATATTCGTTGAGCTATTGAATTATATAGGCTGCTGTTCTATTGATCTGGCTTAAGCGCCAAGGTTTTCCCCATTTTAGTTGTTATCTAATGATATAATATGCTCATTTATGCCCATTTTGCCTTGGCTGTTTGGGGGTCGTGAATTGTTGTGAGTAAACTATGAGTAAACTGAAGTGTGCGGTAATTGGTACTGGATATTTAGGCAAGTTTCATGCAGAAAAATATGCATCTTTAGAAGATTGTGAGTTGGTTGCTGTTGTTGATATAAATGAACAGGCAGCTAAAGAAGTCGCAGATAAACATGGGGCAGAAGCACTTACGGATTATTCATCACTATTAGGTAAGGTTGATGCTGTGAGTATTGTTGTTCCAACAAGCTTACATCATTCAGTATCGTGTGATTTTTTAAATGCGGGCACACATGTTCTTGTAGAAAAGCCAATTACAGTCACAGTTGAAGAAGCTGACGAACTTATCGCTATTGCTAAAGATAAAAATGTTATCTTACAAGTCGGTCATTTAGAGCGCTTTAATCCAGCTGTTATGGGGCTAGATAATGAGGCCAAACCTTTATTTATTGAGGCACATCGCCTTGCTCCTTTTAATCCTCGTGCAAACGATGTCAGTGTGGTTTTGGATTTAATGATCCATGATATTGATATTATCCTGGCATTGATAGATTCAGAAATAGACCGTATAGATGCAAGTGGTACTGCTGTATTAACTCAGGGTACTGATATCGCTAATGCTAGGCTGACCTTTAAAAATGGTTGTGTGGCCAATGTCACTGCTAGTCGAATCAGTATGAAAATGGAACGTAAGATGAGAATGTTTAGACCTTGTTCTTATATAAGCGTTGATTTTCAAAACAAGGTTTTAACTAAACATAAAACTGGGGATAAAGAAATGTTCCCTGGTGTACCAGAAATAGTGAGCGAAGAATCTACCTTTGATGGCGGTGATGCGTTGTTAGAAGAGATAAAGCATTTTGTCGACTGTATAAAAACAGGAGCTAACCCTCTTGTTTCAGGTGAAGCCGGCAGGCGCGCATTAAAAACAGCTATTCAAATTACAGATTTATTAGAAAAAAAATTAGTAGAGGAAAAAGCATGATACCTATGGTCAACCTTAAAGCTCAGTATGTTGATATTAAAGATGAAATTGAGAAAGGTATTGCAGAAACAATAGCTAACTGTTCCTTTATTTTAGGTCCAAATGTTCAAGCGTTTGAAAAAGAGGCGGCAGAATATTTAGGGGTTAAACATGCCGTTGGTTGTGCGTCAGGTACAGATGCTCTACATTTAGCGTTACGAGCAGAAGGTATTGCTGATGGTGACGAAGTAATCACTAGTGCCTTTACCTTTATAGCAACAGCGGAAGCGATTAAATATGTTGGAGCAACACCTGTATTTGTCGATATTGATCCTAAGACCTTTAATATTACCGTTGAAAATATAGAAGAAGCGATTACACCAAAAACTAAAGCTGTGATGCCAGTTCATCTTTTTGGGCAGCCGGCTGATATGGTAAAAATCAAAGCATTATGTGATAAACATAATTTGAAGCTGATTGAAGATTGTGCTCAATCTTTTGGTGCCAGAATTAATGGTAAGCAAACGGGGTCAATAGGTAATGCATCTGGGTTTAGTTTTTTTCCAAGTAAAAACTTAGGCGCTTTTGGTGATGGCGGGTTAGTTGTTACTAATTCTGATGAAACGGCCAAAATGATTAAAATGTTACGGAATCATGGTTCCGATGTACGTTATTATCATGATGTTATTGGCTATAATAGTCGTTTAGATGATATTCAAGCTGTGGTATTACGGGCTAAGTTAAAACGACTTGATCAATACAATAAAGCTCGTCGACATGCGGCACACTTATATTCTGAATTAATGGCTGATTTACCGTTATCAACACCCTATGAGGATGGTTTGGGTGAGCATGTTTATCATCAGTACACATTATTATCTGATCGTCGTGATGAGGTGATACAAGCTTTACAAGATAAACAAATAGGTTGTGCTGTTTATTACCCAGTTCCTTTACATCAGCAAAATGTATTTAAGGAAGAGTGTAAGGGAGTATCTTTACCTGTTACTGAATCTGTTGCGGCTAATTGTTTTTCTTTACCTATTTGTCCATCATTATCAGATGAAGAAATTAAAGAGATTGTGGCTGTTATTCGGGGTGTGTTGACAAAATAGTTTCTATTTTAGGGTGTATTAATCTTCGTAATAGTTTTGCTATTTCGAAGGTTTTTCCTATTAACTAATGGGCTTTTTTGTGAAAAACTTCAATTGAATTGCTGGTATGTCGATTTATAAAGTTACATGGCTCTATACAAACCACAGGTTGAGTTAGGATAATTTATTGTAGGGCGGACTTCAGTCCGCTATAAATAAGACATTATTGCCTGCATAGCGGACTGAAGTCCGCCCTACAATTGCTTCAACCTGTGGTTTGTTAATAGCCATGTAAAGTTATTTGTTGTTTTAAAAGGCTTTATTTTGACTTTAGGCGCTGTTGTGATCTGTTGCTGAGAAATAAGACTTGTTAATTTTTTTTTACTTGAATTGTTTTCTTGTGGAGAAGTCGCTGTTTTGTGTGTGTGTTGATGGTCTAAAACATTTTCTGGTAAAAAGCAGAATTCAGTAGCTGTTTTGACTGTTTTTGATTCAATTACAGCTTGTTCATCAAGGCTAGCTTGAAACAGACAAGCACCACAAATAGTATTAATAAGCCATGGAATCCCCTTAGAAAGCTCTGCTATAGATTGTATTGCTTCATCAGTAAATAATGAGTTTTTAGAATATCCAGAACAAGATAAACGATAATTAATATAGTCTGTAATTTCTTCTTTGTTAAAAGGGTTTAATGATAAAGATTTTATTAACTGTAAAGTCTGCTTATTTAATTCTAGGTTTTTAATTTGTAATTTAAGATCAAGAGGCCCTGTTAAAATTAATATGGTTGACTGAATTTTATTATTTTCAGTGACTTTGTTTAAAAGGTTTTTTAGAAACCTGGGGTTAAACTTGTTGGCATTATCTAAAATAAAAACAGTTGCTCGTTGTTTCTTTGTATTTAATAAGCAAATATCAGAAAAGGATTTTATAATCAGTTGATTATGTTCAGGTGCAGATAATTGTAGTCTAGATGCAGGGTTTAGATGATTAAACACTACTTCATTCTTTTTATCGCTGAAGCTTTCAACGAGTGCTTTAATCAAACAAGATTTCCCCACGCCAATGGCACCACGTAGTATAAATATACCACTTGATGTATTGATTTCATTTCTAAGTAACTCTAAAGCTGGACGGTGGCTAGTGGGTAAAAAAACACTGCTTAAAGGCTGAGCTTGGCTAAAGGGGTTAGATTTAAGCTGAAAAAAAGTATTATACATTTTAGTGTTATTCCTTAAAGGGAATTAAATGACTTTTTTGACCTTTAAAATTATTGTAACTGATATTTAATATAAAAGTTGTAAAGCTTTTATTACCAAATAATAAAACCGGTAAGAAGATTTTCGTTTGTAGTGTTTTTTATAGGCTGAGTAACTGATATGCTTCTTTTATGATGATTGATAGTCGTTACTTTACTTGTATTTTTCGGCTGTTTTAAAGATACTATCTTATTAGTTAATAACTGAATTTCCATGTTCTACAGTCCAATGTTTTAGTATTGATTCATTCTAACAACAGAAAGCTGAATATTATGTGAACTATTCACCTTTTAATTAAATTTTACTTCACTTCTTATATGGCTGCCAAATAAGTTGTTAACATTAATGCCAATCTTTAAAAGCGAGTCTACTGTTGAATAAAAGTGATACATCTAAAATTATGTTCAGTGCTGGTGAATCCTCAGGTGATCAGCATGCTGCCAATATGTTTAAGGAGTTGCAAAAACAATTGCCTAACATTAAGGGTTTAGGCATGGGTAGTAGCAAAATGCAGCAATCGGGTATTGATATTCATTTTGACTCTTCAAATATTGCTGTTATTGGTTTGGTTGAAGTATTAAAGCACTATGGTGAAATACGATCTGCATTAAAATTAATGCAGAAATTAGTTGTTTCTGAGCAACCCGATTTATTGGTTTGTGTGGATTATAAAGAATTTAATTTAAAGTTGGCGCGTTTTGCAAAACAACAAGGTATTAAGGTCTTGTTTTATGTAAGCCCTCAAGTCTGGGCCTGGCGACCTGGCAGAGTTGTCACTTATGGTAAAGCTATTGATATGATGGCAGTCATTTTCCCATTTGAAATGGCCTATTATGAGGCAGAAAATGTTCCTGTTACTTATGTCGGTCACCCGTCTGTTGACAAAGTACACCCTCTACATAGTAAAGCGGAAGACCTTGCTAGTTTTGCTTTAGATGTTAATGTGAAAACTGTGGGAATCCTCCCTGGTAGTCGTGTTAATGAAATTAAGCGAATGTTGCCAGTTATGTTGGCAGCCGCTGAAGAGTTGCAAAATAAATATAGTAAAATTCAATTTGTGTTGCCACAAGCAGATTCAATTACCGATGAGTTATTACAATCGTATTTGCAAGCATCAGTCGCTAATGTCACTGTCATTAAAAATCAGCCATACGATGTTATTCAATGTTGTGATGCAATTATGACAACATCAGGAACTGCATCATTGGAGATTGCTATATTACAAATACCTATGGTGATTGCTTATCGTCTTTCTGCTATCACTTATTTTTTTGCTAAATATTTAGTTAATACTAAATTTATTGGTTTGCCCAATATTATTGCTGGTAAAGGTATTGTTAAAGAATTGATTCAGCATGATGTGACTGCCAATAAATTAGCTGATGAAATTGATCAAATTTTACAAGACCAAAGCTATAGAGAAAATATATTGGCAGAGTTAGCTGTTGTTAAAGAAAGACTAGGGAAGGGTGGTGGCTCTAAAAATATGGCCGACTTAGCAATTAAGATGTTGTCGGTGTGATTTTTTGAATAATATACAAACGAGGAGCCGTTTCCTTATCTGAGCTAAATGCTGTGTTAACAGTATATTTAGTTTTCTCTAGTTGTTCAGACCATTGTTTAATAGCATCTGTTTCTTTATCGCCACCAGAATGTCCAGGGTAAGCTGCAATAGTAATAATACCCGAGTTGTCTAATAAACTAAGTGATTGCTGAACTGCTAATAGGGAAGATTTAGTTTGTGTAATGATGGATTTATCACTACCAGGAAGATAACCTAAATTAAACATAATAGCGTTGATCTTTCCATGAAATTCAGTTGGAATGCATTGTTCTAATTTGTCGTGACTAGAATGAAATAGCTGCGTATTTGTGATGTTGGCTGTGGCTAATCTTGTTTGTGTTGATTCAATTGCTTGTTGCTGAATATCAAATCCAAAAACCTTTCCTGTTACACCTACTTGTTCAGCCAGAAATAAAGTATCGTGTCCATTTCCTGTTGTTGCATCAACAGCTATACCTCCACCCCTTAAATGTTGCTGGATAACAGTGTGAGCCTGCATTGTAAGCGAAATACGTTTGTTCATAATTAAAGAAATAAAGAGTAGTAGCGATTAATATTGCTGCTTTGAGGGATAGTTTGATTATTTAATAGCTTATCAGCTAAATTTTGGCAATGCCAAGGGATTTGCAAGCTACCTTTTGCACCAAAGCCATTAAAAATAAAGAATTCAGGGTGATGAGGGTGTTGACCAATAAAAGGCATTTTGTCTTGAGTTGTCGGCCTAATACCCGCTTGATGCTTGATTACTTGTTCAACGGTTAATGTTGGATAAACTTGTTGTAGTGATTCAAATAATTTCGTCTTCACTTCATCTGAAATATTGCTATTGATATTATCTCTATCAAAGCTCGCACCTGTGCGAAACTGATGATTATCCAAAGGAATAAACCAATGACCATAATTTAAAATAGATTGGGGGATTACATGCTTAGACAAGGCAGTAATAATTTCACCTTTAACTAATTGAAAAGGTAAAACTGAAAACCAAGGATTTTGTGTTGCTGAGTGTCCTTCACAAAAGATGATTTGTTTTGGTTTAAAGTTTTTCCACTGCAAAGTGGGGGATAAACTTATTTCATCATAATGTAATTCGGTTTTAATATAAGCATTAAGGCTAATAAAATAGCTTTTCAGGGCTTCTAACAAAGGACTTGTTAATAAATACCCGGTGTTATTCTGTTTTAAAATTCCATGACTGGCATTGATGCCTGTAGAAGTAGGAACTATTTCGGCTAAATAGTTTTTGTATTGGCTGTCTTTAAAGCGTTTAGTACAAGCTGTTATTTCTTTATCATTACGTAGCAGGCGTAACATAGGCTTCTCTATATAAAAGGCCTGTTTAAAATATAGACTTAGATTTTGGTAGTAATCAAGGGCTGATGGAAGTAATGTATCAACATCAGTTGATTTGACAAAGCGCATGCCAGTGACTGGGTTGATTAAACCTGCAGCTACTTGTGATGCGTTAAGTCGGTTGTTATCGACAATAATGACTTTTTTATCGCGCTGGATTAGTTCCCAAGCTAATAGGCTACCAGCCAATCCTTGGCCTATGATTAGGTAATCAATTTCCATTAAAGTTTAGTGCTATTTATTTAGCAACTAAAGCTGTGCCAGAAAAAGAAATACCATCCCAACCAAATTGCATAAAATTTCTAATATTTTGATGCCCATTTCCTGATGGATCATCTAAAACATCTTTTCGGTAAAAATCACCAAATAAATTAAGTGTTTGATCTGGACTTAGTTGGTTTATCTGAGCAAATGCAAAAATTTTGCATGAGCCCTCATTAGATCCAGCGGTATTAATTAATTTAGAATCTGCTAAACCGTTACTAAACTCAGTTGCTGTATAGCTGTAATTTTCTGCAATAGTAGTAATAGTTTGATCAAAAGTAACGTTTTCATTATTTTTAACTTGTTGTAAAAAAACTGATAGAGACATAATTTTATAAAATGATGATTAATTTACTCAGTTTACAATAAGGGAGGGGTTTTTAATAGAGTTGCTGATTTAATCTTGCTTGGACTTAAATAAAACCACAGCGAGCAGGGTTAGTTAAGATCAAAAAGTTATCAGTAGAAAATATTGAAGGTGTACCTAGAAATTTTATAAATTATGAACTACTCTAATGACAAGAACTTTAAAAATTATACTTTGAGTTGATAAATGAATGTAGGTAGAACAAAATCAAAATTTGTTGCAGTTGCATCTATTGCTGCTGAGTTAAGTGCGGTAATGGGGGTTGCTAAAGAGATATCTTTAGCAGCAGCAAATGCAAAAGCTATTGCATTTAGGGCTGGAGAAAAAGCAAAAGGCTTTCAGCCTATTACTGACTTTATTAATGAGCTGGCTAAAGACACTATTGATTTGGTCGAGAATATAAATGAACATGCTATTTCTTTGTATCAATTAACAGTTAATGAGCATCGAATGGCAGAAGCGTATCAGAAGTTTGAGATGGTATCTGCTTTAGCAAAAGGGGCTGCCTATGAGCAATCACTTGAGCACCCTATGGCTAATGCTCAACTTAGAATGCTAGAGTGTAGACAAGGGTTTAAAACTAATGTGGCTCGATTGTTAGATCAGCTGGAAGAAGTTATGCATCCTGCTAGAGCTGCACGTGTTATTGCTGCAAACTCTCGGATTGAGGCATCTCAAGCTGGGGAATATTTACAAAGTCTACAGGCCGTTGCGGAAAGTGTAGATAATGCGGCTCAAGTTATTCATGATAATGTTCAACGATGTCGCACAGCTTTATCAGTTGTTGATACGACAGAATAAATTAACCTATTACTTATTTTATAAGAGGCTTGTTTTAAATGAAAATGACCAATATATACGAGGGATCGTATCAGTGGATTATGTTTGGCCGGGATAGTAATAAGCCTGAAAATATTATTGATACTAATCAATATATCGTAAGAACAGCGAATAGATGCTTATTGATTGATCCTGGTGGTGTAGAGTTATTTGCTCCAATGTTGGCAGGGGTGTTGCATTATGCACCTGTTGAGCAAATTACTGATATTTTTGCCTCTCACCAAGATCCTGATATTATTTCGTCTTTAGGGTTGTGGGATCAGGCTTTACCGGATGCTAGGCTACATGCCTCAGAATTATGGGAAGGTTTTCTTCGACATTTTGGTTGTGAAAGTATTGAATATGTAGGTGTTGCTGACAATGGTGGCGTTATTGATTTGGGGAGTGTTGAGTTACAAGTAATTCCCGCTCATTATATGCACTCAGCAGCTAATTTTAATATTTATGACCCTCAGGCAAAAATATTAATGTCTGGTGATGTTGGTGCAGCTTTAGAAGAGCCGGGTGCTCCGGTATTTGTTGATAATTTTGATGCGCATGTTGAGAAAATGCGATTTTTTCACCAGCGTTGGATGCCATCCAATCAAGCTAAAAGAGTGTGGATTGATAGAGTACGAGAACTGGATGTAGAAATTCTTGCGCCGCAACATGGACGCATGTTTAAAGGCGATGATGTTAAGCGTTTTCTAGATTGGTTTGAGGCATTGCAAGTTGGGATTGCTGTTTAAGAAAATGATCAGAACAGGATGGGTAAGTCTCATCCTGTATACTTTCACTAGCTGATATTAATTAGCGTAACAGCAATAATTAATATCAGGAAAGATATTATCCATAGTTTCTAGAGCAAGTAGATAATGCTCATCAATACTATTTTTTCGAATACTTTCATGTAAGTAGTTAAACCTAGCTAAGTGGTCAGTAATTCTCTTTTTTGCATATTCTGTAGTTGTGCCAGATTTCATAATAAACGGCCAGTCTGATGCCTGAGCAAGTAATAATGATCTTGCTGCTTGATTTAAAGCCCTTTCCTGAAGTTTTGATACAGTCACTTTTTTAAAATCAGTAGCTAAATGTTCCATTTCTATTGCTGCTTGATGAATAAAAGGGTAAATCCAATCATTTTCTTCATTAATCCAGTAGCTAGAATACCCCTCATGTCCCCAAGTAGACGCTGCAGGTATTGCAACTTGATGATCTAGTTGCTGATTTAAATAATCTGCACAACTAATGGTATTAAAGTTATTGTCTTTATTATTTGTCAACCTAATAACAGATTCTAACCAATTAGTCCCCTCAAACCACCAATGACCAAAAAGTTCAGCATCATAAGGAGCAACAATAATAGGCGGCCTATCCATTGTTGAATGTAATTGATCAATATGCTGTTGGCATTTTTTTATAAAGTCTTGAGCATCCTGATTGATTGCATTTTGTGCCTGTTTTGGGTTGTAGAATTCTTTTTCTACATCTTTACCTGTAATGCGATGATACTTAATGCCTGTATTAATTCTGCTATTATCTTCAAGAATATAAGGGGCAATGTAGTCTTGATCTAATTCAAAGCCAATATCACTGTAATACTCTCGGTAGAATTCATTACCTGGGTAGCCAGTTTCTGCGCTCCAAACTTGTTGTGATGTTTCCATATCGCGGGCAAAAGCCATGACTCCATTGCCGCAGTCTAAAGGTGCATAAACAGCATTATTAGGTGCTTCACTGGCATCCATAATTCCATGTGAATCAGTGAAAAAATATTTTATTCCTGTATCTGCTAGTACTTTTTCAAGGCTAGGGTAATAGCCGCATTCAGGCAACCAAAAACCAGAAGGGGAGAAGCCAAGGTGAGATTCAAAAGTTGTAATACCTATCTCAATCTGGTTTTTAACAGATAATGGATTAATATTAAGTAACGGTAAAAAACCATGAGTAGCGGCAGTTGTTATTAGCTCAAGATGTCCTGCATGATGATGTTTTTTAAATGCCAATAATAAATTAGTATGGTATTTATGGTAAGTCTGCTGTGCTTGTATAAAAAATCTACGGTATAAGCGGGCTAATTTATGAGCTTGTGGCTGAGGGCGAGTTCTAATAATCTCTTTTTCTGCTAGCTCTATTCGTTGCTTAAGATATTTTTGATAGCGTGCCTGTAATAAATCATCAGCAAGCATTGAGATTAAAGTCGGTGATAAAGATAAGGTTAAGCGAAAACTAACGTGGTCTTTCGCTAAATTATCTAATGTATTGATTAGAGGGATGTAGCACTCGGTCATTGCTTCAAATAACCAGTTCTCTTCAAAAAAGCTATCGTACTCAGGGTGTCTTACATAAGGTAAGTGAGCATGAAGTACAATGCTAAGAAATCCTTTATTCATCTTGTAAGCTCTTTATTCCTTGACCTGAATGGTTACTGCTAGCGTAATGTGATTGTGATGAAATAGACGTTGAAGTTGTCTTTATAGGCTCAATAAATTCATCAACATTGCTCTCATTATACTCATCAGAGCTAAAACCAGGCATGCTATTGTTTTTTAATATATGTAACTCATTAGATTTTGCCAAAGAGTTAAATTTATTCTTAATTGCACAATTGCCAATATAAGCTGAATATACTACGTTATTGTTAGCAACAGGAATGGTGATTTTTTTCTTATGCTGAATATCATAAATAGGTGATTCAAAAATTGTTGTTGAATTACCTTGGGAAGTATCTTGCGCATAAACTCTTAAATGTAATTGGTCACTATGAATAGAAGGTAATAAGAAGTGAGAGTTTTTCTCACCTAAGTTCCAATATATATAAAGTTGCCGAGGGCTAATGGAGAGTATGGTTATATCTGTTAAGCTAGGATCAGGTTTTGGGGCGTAATAAAGACTAATGTTTTGACTGACTGCTAGTAGATTTCGGGTTGATAGACTAGGCTCAAAAGCCGGTTCTGCTACCTTAATAGGTGCAACAGGGGAAAAACCACGACTTATAATAATACTAATCGCAAACATTTCTTGTTTAGAAATGTAAGGATGAATGTTATTGTCAGAATAATACTTAGAGAGCATTGATTGTTTTAATTGCTATAAGTCTTGCCTATTTAGGTAAATAGGTACATTTCATTAGTACCCCTATTATATAGCAAACTGAAATACCTTTTGATAAAGCTATTAAGATAT
>CAJVYL010000010.1 GCA_913009265.1 uncultured Methylococcales bacterium | reverse complement strand
AACAAGTTCTGCCATCTTCACATGCAACAACAGCTGTAGAAAAAGAACCTAAAGATAGAGCTAAAGTTAATGCTACGATCGCGCTTTTTAATAATTTCATGTAATGTAAACCTCGTTGTAGTTATTTTTAATTTAGCACATAACTTCTAAGAATTAGCTAAATGCTGAAATGAATTTTAGCACAACTTTTGTGAATATTGCATGAATTAACGCTCTAACGATTTTTTTTTGTAATAATAGTATGTTAGAGGGCTTTTATTCGTCATCCCTTTTAATGTTAAGGTTTGTGTTGCCAAGCTCATCCTCAACAGTACTAAATAAAATAGGGCAACAACATACTGAACAGTCTTCATAATATTGCTGATCCCCTGCTGAAGTATCAATGAATACATTAATACTTTCACCACAATAAGGACATTCAATATTATGTTCTTCCACTATTGTACTGTTCGTAACAGATAATCTAGCCAAGCCATGGGCAGAATACGTTTTAAAAAGCCAAATAAATAGGTAGGGAAGGTTACGTAATAGCGTATTTTCGGGTTTTTAGACTCTAGAGCGTGAATAACCTTTTTTGCAACTGCCTCCGCAGGTAAAGTAAAAGGAGCTGCAGGGCCTTCTTTTTGTAAGCGTTCTTCCATTGCTTTATAGGTTTGTTGGTGCGCGCTTTGTTCGGGGTTTATATTCTTCTTATATAAGGCAAAGGCATTTTTTCTAAATTGACTGGTGATAGGGCCTGGTTCTATCAAACAAAGCTGAATATTTGTATCGTGTAGTTCAATACGTAAGGTATCGACTAAGCCTTCTAAAGCAAATTTACTGGCATTATAAGCACCCCTATATTTCATTGCTACAAACCCTAAAATAGAGCTGTTATATAAAATACGTCCATGGCCTTGTTTTCGCATCAAAGGAATAATAAGGTTTGTTAGCTCATGGGTACCAAAAAAATTGGTTTCAAATTGATTTCTTAATACATCACGAGTTAAATCTTCTACGGCTCCAGGTTGCCCAAAAGCACCATTATTAAATAAGCCATCTATTTTTCCATCAGTTAGAGTGATTAGTTGCTCAACTGCCTGCTGAATACTTGTTGAGTCTGCAAGATCAAGTTGTAAGGTTTCAAAACCTTGCTGTTGTAGTTTTAATACATCGGCTGATTTTCTTGCTGAACAAATAACACGATAATCACGTTTTTTTAGCTCTATTGCTGTTGTGTATCCAATGCCTGTTGAGCAACCCGTGATGAAAATTGTTTTTGATGCCATTACTTTAATAATTCTGTTTCATTAAATTGAAAATTCTTAGCTGAACTGCAGTCAACTGAGAAAACTAGTTTGTCAGCTTTACTTTGTACGCTTAATTGATCAGATTCTACACGATTGCATTCACCCGTTGCTAAAGCCTTTTGAGCAGCTAAGCGTCTAAATTTTTCAATCTCTGGTAATCTGGCTTCAAAAGCTTTTACGAGGGGAGGTAATTTATCATGATGATAAGGGGGGATAGCAAAAGCGGTAAATTGAACAGGATTATTTTTTATTAATTGTTGATTGATAGCACTTTGTGCAGATGAATCTTTTTTTCGTTTAATTTCTTTAATAAGATCTTGTTGCTGAGCAAGTTCTTGTTGTTTTTTTAATTCAAGTTCTTGTTGATGTTGCTTTATTTTAACGGCCAAATCTATTGATTGCCCTGTTTTAATATCAATTTTAAGAGCATTGTTTTCTTCAGCACAAGGAGATGATTGGTAAGCTGTTTTACCTTGGCTATCGGTACATTTATAGACACTTGCGACACTATGCGAGGGTAATAATACTATAGCGAACAAACTGGCTATTGAATATACTGCTTTCATGTTTTTTCTCCGTAAAGTAGGGTCACTATTACCCAACTTGTTCTTCATGTAAATAAGTTTTTTCTTGGTAGTGACGGCTAACAAAAATAAACAAAATTGCTGTAACTAACATTAGGATGGTAAAAAACCAAAAATAGTCAGCCCCATTTAACTTGTGGCTACCGTCATCATTTACCATAAAAAAATTGACAGCACTGGTGAATAAATTCCCTAGGGAGACGGACATGAAAAACAAGGCCATCACAAAAGATTTCATTCTCCTTGGTGCTTGTGTATATGAAAATTCAAGACAAGTGATAGACACCATAACTTCTGCTGCTGTTAATAATAAATAAGCTAACAGTTGCCAAGCAATATGAGGTGTACCTCCATTGTCTATTTGCATTTGAATCATGGCTGGAATTGCAAAGGCCACGACGGTAACAAATAATCCTAAGGATATTTTTTTAAGTGCAGTTAATTCATATACTTTATTAAGTGTAGGATAAATTACAAAAGTAAACAGAGGAACTAATAACATAATTAATAAAGGATTAGCTGCTTGAATTTGAGAGGGCAAAACTTCTACCCCCCAAAGTACTCTATCCATTTTCTGGGCTTGTAATACCCAGGAAGAGCCTGTTTGTTCAAATAAAGCCCAGAACACAGCAATAAATATATAAATGGAGCCTAGTTTTAATACAGTTTTTAAGCCAAAAGGACTGAATACCTCTTTAATAAACAGTTTGCCCGCAGGGGGAATATGGATAAACTTATAACGGCCGCTCCAGAAAGCAAGGGTTGCCGCTAGCATTAATAGACCTGGTACAGCAAAAGCAACGGCAGCACCATATTCAGCCAATAGCCATGGAATGATCAACATGGCAGCAAAAGCACCTAAATTGATTGAAAAATAAAACCAGCCAAAGACCTTGCTTAATAAATGCTGGTTTGATAACCCAAACTGATCACCTAAATGTGATGAAACGCAGGGTTTAATACCACCGGCACCTAAAGCAATAAAGCCAAGGCCTATTAATAATCCCATTCGAGTATCATCTAGAGCTAAGGCAAAGTGCCCGATACAATAAAACAGAGACAAAAATAAAATAGTACGATATTTCCCAATGACGCCATCGGCAAGGAAAGCACCTAAAATAGGCATAAAGTACACAGCAGAGACAAATAAATGATAATAACCTTGAGCATCATGCTCACTCATTACATCTAATTTTCCTGTTGGACTCATTAAATATTGGGTCATAAAAACCACTAAAATAGCGCGCATACCATAATAGCTAAAGCGTTCAGCTGCTTCATTGGCAACTATAAAGGGAATGCCAGAGGGAATAGATGGATTTGCTATGGGGGCTATTTTATATTTTGATTTCATTGCTCACTTACAAAATTTTATTGGATAAAATAAAATAGTGAACTTTACACTACAAAGCTCGTCAGATGGGCTTGAATTTTAAAAACAAGTTTAAAACCTACTGCACCATTGTCAGTTGAGTTTGGGCGGTGCTCGAAATCCTCATTTACTTCGTGTAAACTCCGGTTTCTGCGCACCATCCGCACACAATAGACAATGGCACGTAACGATTTGAACGAGTTTTAAGTCATCGCTAACTTAAGGATATAAAAAACTAATCATGCCAGAGATAACTCATTCCCAAACAGCTTTTCAGCAACTTAAGAGCTATATCAGTGAACAAATCATTGGCCAAGAAGTTTTGGTCGAAAGAATGTTAATTGCTTTGTTGGCTGATGGACATATGTTGGTAGAAGGTGCGCCCGGACTTGCAAAAACGCGAGCTATTAATGTATTGAGTAAAGGGATTGAAGCTGATTTTCATCGGGTGCAATTTACTCCCGATTTATTACCTGCTGATTTAACAGGCACAGAAATTTATCGTCCACAGCAAGGTTCATTTGAATTTCAAAAAGGTCCGTTATTTCATAATCTGGTTTTAGCTGATGAAATAAACCGCTCACCCGCTAAAGTGCAAGCGGCTTTGTTGGAAGCGATGGCTGAAAGACAAATTACGGTAGGTAGTACTACCTATCCATTACCTAAATTATTTATGGTAATGGCAACGCAAAACCCTATTGAACAGGAAGGAACATACCCTTTACCTGAAGCTCAATTAGATCGGTTTTTATTACATGTTTCAATTGATTACCCAGAAGCTGAGCATGAAAAAGCCATTTTACATTTGGCACGTCGAGAAGCTAAAGGTAACTTTCAAGAAAAAACTGAATTTCAAGCTATTAGTCAGCAATCAGTTTTAACTGCACGTGATGAAGTGTTAGATATTTATATGGCTGAAACGCTAGAAGAGTATTTATTACAAATTATTCTAGCAACGCGTAATCCAGGTGCTTACGGAGAAGATTTGGCCGGATGGTTACAGTATGGTGCAAGTCCAAGAGCTAGTATTGCATTAGACCGATGCGCTAGAGCAAAAGCTTGGTTACAACAACGTGATTTTGTAGGGCCAGAAGATATTCAAGATATGGCATTTGATGTATTGCGACATCGTTTGATTTTATCTTATGAAGCCGAGGCTGAAGGGATAACGACAGATCACTTTATTAAAGAATTGATTTCTAGAGTTGCTGTGCCATAGATGAAAACGACTGAAAGTAACTTAGTCTCCGTTCAGCTAAAAACATTAGTTAATTTAGCCAAACCAGCTTCATTACTTAAATTACATCATTCTGCTATTCGATCAAGACAAAGTGGAGGCTATGTTTCTCGCTTTAAAGGCCGAGGAATGGAGTTTGATGAAGCGAGGCTTTATCAACCTGGTGATGATATTCGCAGTATAGATTGGCGAGTCACTGCGCGGACAGGGAAAACGCATACCAAAGTTTTTCGTGAAGAACGTGAGCGTCCTGTTTTTATATCTGTTGATAATCGCCCTGCAATGCACTTTGCCACGCGTGGTGTTTTTAAGTCAGTACAAGCTGCAAAAGTAGCCGCTTTGTTGGCTTGGACAGCTCAGCATAAAGGTGACCGCATAGGTGGCCAAGTTTATACCGATTCTATTTGTCAGGAAGTTAAGCCACAAAACGGTAAACATGCAGTACTAAGGTTTTTTAATGCTTTGGTTCATTCGCGTTCGGCTATCCAGTTAGAAATTACTTTGGAGAAAACTTTAGCGCGATTAATTCAGCATGCGCGTCCTGGAAGTTTAGTTTATATCATCAGTGATTTTAGAGGTTTAAATCAAAAAGCAGAAAATCACTTAGCTAAATTATCAAGGCATTGTGATGTGGTATTAATTCATATTTATGATGAACTCGAAAGTCATCTACCTGCTAAAGGGCGTTACCGTTTTACTGATGAACAACGTGATGTAGTGATTGATACTGGTGATAATCAACGACTTTTAAGTTATCAACAGCAGTACCAACAACGTTTGGAATATTTACAGCATACGGCTAAAAAATTAGGATTGTTATTCTTTCAATGCAGTACAACAGATGATCCAATTGAGGTTTTACGATAATGGGCCCTCAACAATTACCCCTTAGAGATATACATTTACCCGATACGATAGGCTGGTGGCCACCTGCTATTGGATGGTGGATATTAGCAGTATTAATTCCTCTGTTTTGCTGGTTTGTATTTTGGTTATATAAACGAATAACACGTAAGACAGCGGTTAAAACAGCAAAAAAACTGCTAAAAAATATAAAGCAAGATAATGATCTTGATACGCTTATTGCCTTGTCCGAATTACTTCGCCGAGTTGCGATTAGTCAATCGCCTAGAACTGAAACGGCTGGTTTAACCGGGACTGCTTGGCTGGCGCATTTGGATAAAACAGTTAAAGGAACCCCTTTTACTCAAGGGCATGGCAAAGTTTTTGCCGATGTTCATTATCAAAAGCAAGTAGCAACTAATATAGATATTCCTGCTGTGATTCAGCTTTGTGAAACATGGCTAAAAGCTCAAAAATAAACTAAAAATGATTCATTTTGAATGGCCATTATTAATATTGGCACTCCCTCTTCCTTTGTTAGTTCGCTGGTTATTACCTGCAGAATTGCCTGCTGAACAAGCCGCTTTAAAAGTCCCTTTTTTAGATGACTTTGGCAGTGGAGAAACAAAAGTGGTAACTCAGGCTAAACAGTGGCCTTTATTGTTAGCCGCATTGGCTTGGTTTTGCTTAGTGTTGGCTTGCATGAGACCCCAATGGATGGGGGAGCCGATAGAACAAGCGGTGAGTGGTAGGGATTTAATGCTAGCTGTCGATTTATCAGGCAGTATGGAAGCAGAAGACTTTATTGTTGAAGATAGACGGGTAGATAGATTGACGGCTACAAAAAATGTAGCCAGTGAATTTATTAGTCGACGAGCTGGTGATAGATTAGGGCTTATTTTATTTGGGACTCAAGCTTATTTACAAACACCACTGACATTTGATCGAGCTACGGTCATAACTTTATTGAATGAATCTGCATTAGGTTTAGCTGGTGAAAATACTGCGATTGGTGATGCTATTGGTCTTGCTGTTAAACGCTTAAGAAAGCAAAAGACAGAAAGTAGGGTGTTGATTTTATTAACAGATGGGGCAAATACAGCCGGTGAAGTAAAGCCACTAAAAGCTGCTGAACTTGCAGCTGACAATCATTTAAAAATATATACCATTGGTATCGGTGCAGATGAAATGATTATCCGAAGCTTTTTTGGTTCACGTAAAGTAAATCCATCCAGTGACTTAGATGAAAAAACTTTAAAAGCTATCGCAGAAAAAACAGGTGGGCGCTATTTTAGAGCTAGAAATACCGAAGAATTAAATAAAATTTATCAGTTATTAGATGAATTAGAACCCGTAGAAAAAGATAAACAATATTTTCGCCCTAAGACTGAGCTTTATCACTGGCCATTAGCCATTGCATTGATGTTCGCTAGCTTTATCAGCATTAGCCGAATGAATTGGAGAGGGTTATGGAGAGCTTAAATTTGGCTGAATTTCATTTTATTAGACCCTATTGGTTATTGGCTCTAATCCCTGCCATAGTGATGATGGTTTTTTTATTAAAAAATAAGCTTAACCAAGGTAACTGGTCTACTGTATGTGATGCTGAATTATTACCGTTTATTCTACAAGAAAAGGCAGTAACACAGAGTCGTTGGACTTTATCGATTGGCGCTGTTGCCAGTATATTAGCTATTTTTTCGATAGCGGGTCCAACATGGGAGCGACTCCCATCTCCTGTATTTAGAAATGATGCAGCCTTAGTGATTGCTCTAGATTTATCGAAATCAATGGATGCATCAGATATAAAGCCCAGCAGACTTAGTAGGGCAAGATTTAAAATTGCCGATATTTTAAAGCAGCGTAAAGATGGTCAAACAGCATTATTAGTTTATGCGGGTGATGCTTTTACAGTAACGCCTTTGACTGAAGATAACGAAACTATTATTAGTCAGCTTTCGGCCTTAAAAACTGGGATTATGCCAAGTTCTGGTAGTAATACTGCGCTTGCTTTAGAAAAGGCTGTTGAATTATTAAAACAGTCTGGACTGCAATCGGGTGAGATATTGTTGGTGACTGATGAGGTTAATTACGACCAAGCAATAGATGCTGTTGAATCACTTGCCGCTTATCATTTATCAATTCTTGGCGTTGGTACAACAGACGGTGCACCTATAAAAACAGCTAAAGGTGGTTTTTTAAAGGATGCTAAAGGTAATATTGTGTTGCCTAAATTAAATAGTAATGAATTAGCGAAACTAGCAAAAAAGGGAAATGGCCGATATATCACAATAACTGATAACGATAAGGATATTGAAAAATTATTTAAGCAATTTGATAAGCCAACAGAAAAACAAGGAAATGCAGATAACAGCTTACTCATTGAGCAATGGGATGAAAAAGGGCCTTGGCTTTTATTATTAGTTTTACCGTTAGTGGCCCTACAGTTTAGAAAAGGATTGTTATCGTTAGCTTTTATCTGTTTGCTTCCCTTTCCTGAAGATAGTTATGCACTAGAGTGGAAGGACTTGTGGCAAACACAAGATCAACAAGCGCAACAAGCGTTTAAGCAGCAAAACTATCAACAAGCGGCTGAACAATTTACAGATTCAAAATGGAAAGCAGCCTCGCAATATAAGGCGGGTCAGTTTGAACAAACCACTGAAACATTAAACCAAGATGAATCAGCAACAGGGTTTTACAATAAGGGTAATGCACTTGCTCAATCAGGGAAATTAGCAGAAGCTTTAGAAGCCTATAATAAATCATTAGAAATAAATCCAGCTGATGAAGATGCAAAATTTAATAAAGATCTGGTGGAAAAAGAATTAGAAAAACAAAAACAATCTGAGCAAGATAAACAGCAAGGTGAAGATAAAGAAAAGTCTGAGCAAGAAGATGGAGAAAAGAAGGAGGACCAAGACGGCGAGCAATCTGATGAGTCTGGTGATAAAGATAAGCAACAATCAGAACAAGATTCTGAATCAAATGAAGATTCTGAGTCCGAACAAGATAAACCATCAGAAGCAGAACAACAGAATGAAGAACAAGCTGAAGAAGAGTCTCAAGAGCAGCAGGCACAACAAGCTGCAGAGCCAGAGGAATATGATGAGACCAAACAAGCTAATGAACAGTGGTTGCAAAGAATTCCTGACGACCCCGCTGGTTTATTAAAGCGTAAGTTTAAATACCAATATGGGAAACGGAAGCGTAAAGCAACAAACGACCAAGCTTGGTGATTTTAAAGGGTAGGAGGGGCCTTTGGCCGCGACCGATCAAAAGCAAACAAGGTTAGGTTAGCCCAACCACTTTATTTGAAGCAGTACTTAAAACAAATACGATGATAGATAGAAAAAACAAATTCTCATTTTTATATTTACTGATGTTTTTAGTCAGTATTCAATCTGCATTAGCTGTAGAGATTAAAGCAACTTTAGACAGAAATCCCGTTAGTGTTAATGAATCGGTTCAATTGATTTTTACAGCAACAGAATCTCCTGATGATGATCCTGATTTTGGACCATTAGAGAAAGATTTTGAAATTCTAAATCAAAGTCAGAGTAGTAACTCATCTTGGATCAATGGTAAATCGAGTAAAACTATTCAATGGAAACTAAATGTTATGCCAAAACAAGCAGGGAATTTAATTATTCCTGCTATCTCTTTTGGTGATGATAATAGTCAGACTGTTTTATTAAAAGTAACTCAAAACCAAACTACAAATTCAAATCAAAATGCGGAATTGTTTTTAGAAGTTGAAGCATCAACTTTATCGCCTTATGTGCAAGAACAAGTGCTGTATACCTTAAAGTTATTTAGTCGAGTGCAGTTATCACAAGCACGGTTAAGTGAGCTTGAACTAACAGATGCATTAGTTGAAAAGCTAGGTGAAGTGAAGAAATATTCAATAAACCGTGATGGTATTGAATATATGGTAAATGAATTAAATTATGCTGTTTTTCCTCAAAAAAGTGGCGTGATAAATATACCACCTATGGTATTGAGTGCCGATGTAGTTTCTAGCTCTAGACAACGGTTTAATGGTTTTTTTAATCGACAAATAAGTAAAACTAAACGAGTTTTATCAAATAAAATAGCTTTAGATGTAAAGGCTGTACCGGAAGAATTTAAAGGAACTCGCTGGATACCCGCTAGCCAAGTGGTGATTGAAGAAAAATGGTCTGGTGACACTAAGCAAATGAAAGTGGGTGAACCATTAACACGTACTTTAACTTTGCTAACCGTAGGTAACACAGTGGCTCAGTTACCTGAGTTACATCATGAAACAAATATTATTGAACTAAAAACATATCCTGACCAGCCTGTTTTAAAAGAGCAAAAAAGAACAGAAGGATTAATTTCCTTTAGGGAAGAAAAGATTGCCTATATTCCATCAAAAGCAGGTCGTTATACTTTAGCGGCAATAGAAATTCCTTGGTTTAATACCCGTACCGAAACGATGGAAGTGGTGAAAATTGCAGAGCAAACAATTGAAGCAATTGGGGTGGCTGTAACTCAAGCTAGTAATGATAATAATGTTAGCCCAGAACCTATTAAAGTAATAGAAGATAGTGCTATTAATGCGCAAAAACCTATTGTTCAGACGGTAGAAAATCCATTTTGGATGTGGCTATCCATTGCTTTGGCAATAGGCTGGTTGTTAACCATTGTATTTGTTTTAATAAAACGCAAACCTAAACAAATTGAAGAAATTGATAATAGTAGCGATATTAAAGTAAAACAAATAGTTAAGTCGTTAAGGTTAGCCTGTAAGGAAAATAATGCTTTAGCTGCTAAAGATGCCTTATTAGCTTGGGGTAAAGTGAGTTATGACTGTAACACTTTATCCGCTATTGCCCCTCATTGTGAGGCACGATTGAGAGATGAAATACTTTTGTTGAATCAATATTTATATGCAAATCAAGTAGAGCCATGGCAAGGTAAAAAGCTATTTCAGACTTTTACCGAAAATAAAGCGCGTAAAGCGGTTGATAAAACTGTGAATGATGAATTAGAACCTCTTTATAGAGTTTAAGGAAAGGCTTGGGCAACGATGGCTTTATCAGCTGGTAGATTAATTTTTGGGGCGCAGGTTTTAACCTGCATTCTTTAGAACAAGATCAGGCTAAAGAGACTATGAAACTATTCTATTTTTTGACCTCCCCCTTTGGAAAAGACTATGTCACAGTTAAGTGTTGATTTTGTTAGCTCTTAAGCCCTCTCCTGCTGGAGAGGGTTTGGGTGAGGAGAAAACAAACAGTATGTAATTCAAATTTTCTTTTATTTCTTGATTTATAGGAAGATATTAAAGAAGAAGAGAATTATTTAAATTTCTCCTCACCCCTCCCTCTCCAGCAGGAGAGGGCTTTTAAGAGCCACTTCAATTTTTCAACACTTAACGGTGACATAGCCTTGGAAAAGGGGGATAGAGGGGGATTTTATAAGAAAGCAACATATTGATATTAAACGTCTTGTTTTTATAATAAAATCTCCCCCAGCCCCTCTTTTCCAAAGAGGGGCGCTAAAAGCTATACTTTCTCAGCCAAGTAATCTTTTACCATATATAAGGCAGCAATCGAGCGAGCTTCAGTACACTCACCTGTTGCTAATAAGCCTTGAATGTTATCAAGTTTCCATGGAATAACTTCTAATTCTTCAGGCTCATCTCCAGGCAGCTTCTCTTCATATAAATCTTCGGCAATTACAATTTCAATCATGTGCTCTAGATAAGAGGGGGCGACAGATAAAGAAGTTAAGTGATGTAATTGTTTTGCACCATAACCCACTTCTTCTTTAAGCTCTCTATTTGAAGCATCTAAAATACTTTCACCCGGATCAATTTTACCTTTGGGTAGCCCAAGTTCATATCTATCGACCCCTGCTGAATATTCTTTGATTAATAAGACAGTCTCATTATCAATTAGCGGAACGATTAATACTGCACCTGTTGCCCTGCTTCTTGCTAAACGTTCATATTGGCGTTGTTGACCATTACTGAATGTAACATCCATAGATTCAACACAAAACAGCTTTGTTTTAGCAATAATTTGTTTATTCGATATTATCGGTTTATCTGTCATGTTGTTTATGGATGGGTTGTTGTTTTAAATTATTTTTCTACTGGTTCTTTTATAGATTCCCAGACAGGAAAAATTAAATTATTACATTGTGTTTCAAATTTATCATCGAGTAGCTCTGATAAATCAGTCATGTTTTTATATAGCAATTGTAATGAGGGATCAAAACTAATCTCTTTTTCCAGCTTGTCTTTAGCAATGTTAATAGCGGGTGTTTTGGCGCGTTTACTACTATTTAGCTTTAATAACTGTTGGACATAAGCAAAGCTAGCTTCAGTGAAAAATATATCAGGTTGTTGTTGACCTTGTATATAAAAACCAATTAATTTTTCTAATGTTTTTTCTTGTTTGTCAGCAGTAAAACAAAGGCTTTCATCTGTGCTGAGTAAATAACTGTTTTGTGGCGATAGCTGATTAATAATTAAATGATGCAACCAAGCTTGCATAAAGTCTTTACCTTTTAACTTAGCATAGCGATAAATAAGACTACCATTTTGATAGAGGTTAGCCAAATTGCCCACTAAGCGGTATTTGCCGATATGTATATCAATGGCTTGATCAGGCTTTTTGGGGCCAATATTTTGCTCATCTATTAAGTCAGTGAATGCAGTTATTTGTTGCTGCTGGCTATTGTATTTAATTGTACCAGGTGTTCCTGAAAGCCAGCGGCCTTGTGCTTTTAATTTGTCTAATGAAAAAGGCGTGTCATTAAGTTCATGTTCTATCCATTGTTGATTAATGCTATAGGCATCCAGCATATCTATAGCAAAGTGCTCTCTTTCTTCAATTTCTTTAGCAGTATCAGTTAAACGAATCCCCAATTGTTTTTTTAAAAAATAATGTTGAGGCTGTCGAAAGAATGCGAATAAGTCATTTATATCGATAATTTCTAAAGGACTCGTTTCCAATGTACCTTGCCACCAGTTTTCTGGCTTAGCTTTGTCAGAAGATAAAGTTAGCATAGTCTCATAATCAGCTTGAGAGAAGCTAAAGTGTTCAGAGCCTTCAGTAAAGTAGCGAGGACTAAAAGCTTGTAAAGGATGCTTGTTAATAACAGCTTTCATTTGATAACTGCCTTCTAACACATCTAATAATTCGCTGATAACAACGGAAGGTGGAATATCATCATTTTTATGGATAGATAGACCTATGTAGGTGATTATTATTTGCTGGCGGGCAGAGAGTAAAACTTCTAAAAATTGGTAACGATCATCCGCACGGCGCGAACGATCACCCTGTCTAAAATTTTGTCCCACTAAATCAAAAGTCGGGTGTCGATCAACTTTAGGAAATTCACCTTCATTTAGGCCTAATAAGGCGATGACTTTAAAGGGGATTGAACGCATGGGGAGCATGGAACAAAAGGTTAGTTGCCCACGTAAGAAACCATTAGATGATTTTTGTTCTGATACTCGACTTTCTAACCATGCAACAATAACATCTATAGAAACTTCTTCAGAATGAACCGTTGATATTTTATCACTAAGCTCTTCTAATATTTCATTGAGTTGTTGGCGTTCTAATTGTTCATTTGATGACTGACTTGAGAGTAATTGGTCTGCAAAATAATATAGTTTTCCACTCCAAGACTCTAATGTTGTTGCTCGGTTTAACTCTTTACTGGCTTTAAATAAGAACTGAATAAAGTCATTAAAACCACCCAGTATTAAGGCTGATGAGCCTTCAATTTCAGGGTAAGGTAAAATATCATCAACAAACTCTTCTTCTCTGCCAACGGCATAACCCATTAACAAACGGTCTAAGGTTGCTTGCCAGGTATTTTCACTAAACTCAGGGAGCCCAAGTTCTTTTTTATGCGAGGCAGATTTACCCCAACGAACATGAGTTTCTGCTACCCAATGTTTAATTAATTCTAAGTCTGATTCAGATAAATCAAAATTTGAATAAACGCTGGGTTGTTCTAATAAATCCATTACCGTTTGCCAGCCAAAACGTCCCTGACTTAACTTTAAAAAGCGGATAAAGGCATCTAATAAGTTATTACTTAAACGTAAGCTTTTATCTGCAATAGCATGTTGAATATCACTGAATACTGCTGATATAAAAGGCGCATACATTTGAATATCGGGTGCCATCACCACAATTTCACGTAGCTCTAGTGTGCTGTCTTGTTCCAGAGCTAGTAGTAATTGGTTTTTTAGAACCTCTACTTCCCGCATTCTGGAATGACAAGCATGAATGCTGATGGAATGATCTTTAAAAGGTTGAGGCGCTTGAAATTGATTGTTTAAAATATCATTTTGTAACAGTTGTAAATTATTAGTGACCTCAAGTGGCTCAAAACTTTCAGGTTCAAAAGTGAAATTGGCCTGATCAAATATCATTTGTTGAAATTCACGACCTTGCTGGCCTAAAGCGGCAAGTAAAGGATGGTCATCACTCTGTTGTTCCTGCAATTGTTTTTTACTGGCTAAATCTGCCCAGTAAACCTGAGAGGGGTTGAGTAAAAATAAATGGATATCACAATGTAAAGATAAACCCTGTAGATAATCTAAAAAAAGTGGCGGCATCGTATTTAAGCCAAACACAAATATTCTTTCAGGTAAGTGCTTTGATAAATCAGCTGATTGTTTAAACTGATTAATAACTTGTTGCCATAATAAGCCCCGATGATTATGGCCTAATTCTTCTGTAACCTTCTGCCATAAAGCACGTTGCCAACGCTCACTATCTGTTTGATAAAGTAATTGATTCTGTTGCCAGAGTGCCAGCATATCAGGGCGCATCATTTGGTATTGATCAAAAAGCTGAGCAAGTTGCTGAGCAAGTTGAAAGCGTTTTAATTCTTGATTTTCGCCTTGAATATAATGTTGTAGTGGAGCAAAGCAATCATCATCTAAATGTCGTAGTAATTGCTCAAATCGCCATAACATCAGCTCTCTATCAAACACCTCATCGTTTAATTGCTGATCAACTTTTTTAGCTATGCCACTAAAGAACTTACCTGGAAATAAAAATTCATAATTCCCCCATACACTATATTGGTCTGCTAATTGCTGTGAAAGCCAACGCTCCATGCCTTGGCTTTGAATAAGAAAGGTTTCTTTTTCCAAGGGATTAGATAGTTTTGCACTATTAATCACGGTGGTTAAATGAATGAACAGGTTTTCTGTTTTATTTGAGCTGTGTAAGATGAACATTTACTAATCTGTTTTAGTCTATTTATTAAGAGTATGATAGAACAAAAATGTATATGGTTATGAACAAATCACAGCTTGTGTTGAAAATAGTTTCATACTTACTAAAACAATTTTAGCGTGGAAGTGAGGCTTTAGCCTCGGCTGAATCATGCGAGGCTAAAGCCTCACTTCCAAAAGACAAGCTGTGGTTTGTATATAGTCATGAAAATATAAAACAGGTGAATGTTATGGGCTGCTGTGATGATCCAACGGAACCAGTAAAAATTAATCGTACCGATGTTGCCAGGGTTCAAGAGCTACATGGCAATTTAGTACGTGACCTTTTTACCGATGATCCAGAAAAAGTTATCTTAAAACAATTAAATGGGGCTAATACTTATTTAACAGAGTTGGCTGCACTAAATGCACATTATGATTCTGTTCGAGAGCAGGCTATTAAGTTATTAGAGAAAGAGAGTCTTGCTATCTTGCAACAAATTGTAGATAAACAGCCAGAAAGTAAAATAGCTGAATGTGCATTACAGCGGATAGAATACTTGAATACAGATCATGGCATTTTTGGAAAAATATTTAATTAGTTATTTTGTTTTCCAAGTTTTGTATCTCTTGGTTTTCAGGCGTCATTTGTTGGTTAATATAGCTACCGCCTACAATAAAGGTAAATACCAATAGATAAATAATGGAGGCAATATATTTAGCTTTTTTTGCCGCAGCAAAATCTGAGGAATTATCAGTCATAATGAATTAAGGATTATTTCGTTGTATCAACAGTTTTTTAATTTTAACACAGCTCCGTTTTCCATAGCCCCTGATCCTCATTTTATTTATATGAGTGAGCATCATCAAGAAGGCTTGGCGCATTTATTATATGGAATTAATCATGGTGGAGGCTTTATTGCCTTAACGGGTGAAGTGGGTACGGGTAAAACAACATTGTGTCACTGCTTATTACAGCAGTTGCCTGAAAATGTTGAGATTGCATTAGTTTTAAACCCTAAAGTAAATGCTATCGAATTATTGGCAACAATTTGTGATGAATTACATATTAGCTACCAGCAAGAAAAACAAACGCTTAAAGGCTTAGTCGATAACTTAAATGACTATTTACTAGCTGCACATGCTTGCGGTAAAAGAACGGTATTGGTGATTGATGAAGCACAGAATCTAAGTTTAGGCGTGCTAGAACAAATTCGACTCCTCACTAATTTGGAAACCAGTACCACTAAATTACTGCAGATTATCCTTTTAGGACAGCCTGAATTAAAGCAATTGTTAGAAAAACCTGCATTACGTCAGCTTAATCAACGTATTACCGCTAGATATCATCTAACAGCTTTATCTTATCCAGATACTCAGAGCTATATAAAACATCGCTTAAAAGTAAGTGGTGGCAATGCTCATACTTTTAATCGCAGGGCGATAAAAAAAATATACTTATTATCAAAAGGTATTCCTCGCTTGATTAATGTTTTATGTGATCGCGCACTGTTGGGTGCTTATGTAGATGGTACGCAGTCGATTAACGTTAAAATTATAAATAAAGCGGCAAAAGAAGTTTTCTCACCTGAAGAAGCCTCAACTAGAGCATCATTTATTATTAGTTTTTTTGTAGTGTTTATAGTGAGTTCTATCTATTACTTTTGGCCTAAGGCTGAAACTACTTATTCAAAACATGTGACTTTATCGGATAGTTTCGAGAAGCCTAATAAAGCAGTAAACAAGCCTCAAGTAATTGTTGAAAAGGAAGCGCTTATTATTGAACCAGATAAGCTAAGTTTTAGAGAGTTTTTGGAAAATCAGCCATCGTCATTAGCAGCGTTAATTCCTCAGCTTGCGACTTTATGGGGTAAAGGTATTCTGCAAGGGGAGGGTTGTACAAATATTGAGGCAACTGGATTATCCTGCTTGTTTGATAAGGCAGAATGGGCAGAGTTAAAAGCGCTAAATCGTCCTGTGATTATGGAATTTGAGCTTTCAGAATTAAAGAAAGTTTATGCATTATTAGTAAGAGTAGATAAGGGTTTGGCTATATTTTTAATAGACGAAGAAATTAGCGTCCCTTTGGAACAAGTTTTAAAATATTGGAATGGCTATTATTTAATAGTCTGGCAACCACTTATACCTGAAATGACAATGGTTTATCCTTATAAAGAGACTGATAGTGCTTTGTGGATTAGACGACAGTTAGGAAATATTTTGGCAGATGGTAATGCTAACTTATTTGATCAGACTTTAAAACAGGCTGTTATAACTTTTCAAAAGGAAAAGGGATTATTACCTGATGGAATAGTTGGGCCAAAAACGTTTATTCAGTTAAATAATAATGACCCACTTAATGTATCGCCTAAACTTAATAGGGATGATTAATGTCTTATATTTTAAATGCACTCAGAAAATCAGAGCAAGAAAGGCAAATTCAGAGTGTAGATACATTGGAAAACCGAATTCAAGATAAACCTGAGCATAAGGCTAAAGCCCCATCAATATGGCTGATCGTTTTAGTTGTTTTTAATTTATTATTCATACTTTATTTTGCTTGGTCTTATACAAAAGATCAGAAAATAGAAAGTAAAGTTGAGACTATTGTTGTTGAAAAGCCAATAATAATTAAAGACCAAGCTGTTGAGCTTAAAATTGAAAAAGAGGTGGTAGCAAATGCTTCTCCGGTTTTAGAGCAGAAAGAAGATTATAAAGCCTTATCTATTGCGGAACAGATTGAAAATAAAAGAACTAAAGATAAGCTGGTCGCTAAACAGAAAAAAATATTGGAGCCTATTGTTGAAGATAAGGCTTTAATTGTGGGAACTGATATTCAACCTAAAAAAATAGCACAAGCGATAGTGAAAATAGAAACTATTGCTGATGAAGGTATAGTTGATAAACAGCTGAATGACTTTCCTTTTCTGTCAGAATTAGATTATGAATTTCGTCGAAAAGTCCCTGTTATTGATGTGAACGTTTATGTTTATGCAGAAAAAGAGTCTGAGCGCTTTATTATGATTGCAATGAAAAAATATTCCTCAGGGCAAGAAATAGTCTCAGGTCTGTTACTGAAAAAGATTCGTATCAACAGTCTGGTTGTTGAATACAAAAATAAGGTTTTTCAAATTAAGCGTAAATAAAAGGCAGTGATTACGCTGCCATTGCAAGCTCATGCTCATCTAAGTCTGAGTTTTCATTATCGGTAAAGTTATCAGCAGCTGTTTGTTCTTGTTGCAGAATATTTACTACGTGTGCTGGCAGTAATGTTTCAAAACCAATAAATTCATCATCATATATTTTCATTTTATGTTTTCCTCATTTTAAAATTGTATTGTCGGATAGAAATATGACAGTTTTATGACAACCTTGATTTTTTTATGTTAATTTATTTTCTTATGAGCCACCAAATACGAAAAGTTATCTATACTTAGCTGTAAATTGAAGTAATCCATTATTTTTGGGGAATATTATGCTTACTGCACCTGCCACAGCCTTGATGAACAAATTAAATTGTTCCAAGAAAATGCTTTTAATTTCAATAGCATTTATTACGCCATTGCTTATTACACTGTACCTTTTGTTCAGTGAGCAAATGATAGCTGTAAAATTTGCTGAAAATGAGATAACGGGCGTCGAGTATATTGTTCCTGTGCGACAGCTTATTCAGCATTTTCCTGAACATAGGGGGATGACAAATGCTTATTTGGCAGGGAATGAAAGTTTTAAAGCAAAAATCTTAGCCAAAAGAAAACAACTGGCCGAGGATATTCGCTTAGTTGACGAGATTGATCAAAAATTGGGGGCTCAACTTGGTACAGCTGCCCAATGGAGAAGAATAAAAAGCACCTGGAGTCAATTAGAAACAGAAGCATTTAATGGTCCCGCAAAAGAAGTTTTTGCTAGACATACGGCATTAATTGCAGAGGTTTTAGATTTAGTTAAAAATATAAGTGATAGCTCAAACCTTACATTAGACCCAGAGTTAGATAGTTTTTATATTAAAGAAGCAATCGTTAATTTATTACCTCAAGTGGTAGAAAATTTAGGGCAAGCGAGAGGCATGTCCTCTGGTTTGGCGGCAAGACAGCTGGTTTCTAATCAAGAAAGTATCAAGTTGACCTCATTAATTTCTACTGTTCAGAAAAATATTAATGGTCTTAAGCGTGGTATGCAGGTATTAGGTCAAGCAAATACTGGCTTATCAAATAAAATAGGCTCGCAAGTTCAGCAAACGATAGCAGGTTCAGAAGGCTATTTGAATTTTCTAACGACAGAAATCCTGAATGCTAAACAAATTAATGTTCAGTCCGGTACTGTTTTTTCTAAGGGTACTACAACGATTAAAGCTAACTTCAAAATTCTAGATACATTAGTTCCTGAATTAGATGGGTTATTGGAGCAAAGAATAGAAGGGCTTTATAGCAAAATGACAATCGTGTTATCAATAGTTGCTGCTATTGTTATGCTGGCAATCTATCTATTTGCTGGATTCTATCAATCATTTGAAACAGCTATTTCTAAATTACAGGAAACAGCAACGACACTTGCTTCTGGAAACTTGGTTCCAAGAGCTCAATTAGATAATGAAGATGAATTTGCTGATTTGGCTGATGCGTTTAATTCTATGGCGGATCAGTTTTCTGATGTTATTAGGCAATTAGAAGTTTCTATTGATGTGTTGGCATCTTCAACAGAAGAAATGTCGATGACCAGCCAAGAAACTAATCGGGGCGTTCAGCAACAGCAAGAACAAATTGAACAAGTGGCAACAGCGATGACGGAAATGGCTGCTACAGTGCAAGAAGTAGCTAAGCATGCAAGTGAAACTGCATCGGCAACTCAAGCCGCGCATGGTTCCGTAACAGAAGGTCAAGACTTGGCGAATAATACTAAGCAAGTGATTAATTCTTTATCTGACGAAATTGAAATTGCAACAAATGTAGTGCAGGAACTGGCAGATGATGGAGATAAAATTGGTGGTGTTCTTAGTGTTATTCAAAGTATTGCAGAGCAAACTAACTTACTTGCACTTAATGCGGCAATTGAAGCAGCAAGAGCAGGCGAGAATGGTCGAGGGTTTGCGGTAGTTGCAGATGAAGTAAGAACCTTAGCTAGTAGAACGCAAGAGTCCACCGAAGAAATTCATAAAATGATTGAGCGTTTACAATCAGGAACTGAAAAAGCAGTAAAAGTTATGATTGAAGGGAAAAAACGATCTGAACGTACTGTGACAGAAACAGAAAAAGGAAATGAGCACCTTAAAGGAATTGCTGATTCAGTTATTAGTATCGATGATATGGCGACACATATTGCTAGTGCTTCTGAGGAGCAAGCAGCAGTGGCAGAGGAGATGAGTCGAAATATAAGTAATATTAGTGCTGTTACTGAACAATCAGCTCAAAGTTCTCAGCAAATTAGTCAAAGTAGCGATGAGCTTGCAAAATTAGCAGCTGATATACAATCTGCAATTAGTCGGTTTAAAGTGTAAAAGAATTAAGAGCCTTCTTTTGTAGCCTTGATGAAACAAAGTGGAATCAAAGTTTATCTGCGATTCCCCTTGATTTCGTTTCACTACATCAAGGCTACCTATTTTTATTCTCTTAATTTTTCTCAGTCTATTTAATCAAGAAATCACGCATCATTCCCATATCTTCATGTTCAAGGTTATGACAGTGATACATAAACATGCCCTTGAAATCATTAAAAGGTTTTAAGAAAGTAACTTTCTCCCCTGGCATTACCAAGGTGGTATCTTTCCAGCCACTATCAACTAGCCCTTCAGAAACAGTCGCATGAGCAGCTTGATGACGAGGATTTATTTCACGCTTAATGATTTGAAATTGCTCACCATGTAAGTGCATCGGGTGAGGCATAGCCATCATTCCCATACTTCGATGAAAGCCATTATCAAAAGCCATTAACTGTAATGTATTTACCGGAATAACTTCATCAGGCCTAATATCATTCATTTTATAAGACCTACCATTTAATAATGCAGACATATGACGCATTGATAAAGTAATGGTTCTAGGGTCATTAGAATTTGCAGCATCAGCTAAACGAAGTGGTTTGATTGGTGTTAAGCGAGCAGGAAGTGAATCATTGCTTTTAGCTTTTTTAACAACTTTAACTTTTAGTACAGCGTAATCGCCACCTAAAGGTAACGAGTCTCCAGAGCTCATACCCCCCATTCCGCCTCGACGGCCACCCATCATACCGCGGCCCATCATGCCACCTCCCATACCTCCGCCCATTCCACCCATCATTCCTCCATGGGAAGATGCGCCTTCAAAAGGGATGGAGCGTAGAGTTAGTTCTGTACCGATAGGTTTATTACTAAAATCAATCCATAGTTCACGCCTTTCAGCAGGAGCTAACATTACATAAGGCATTGTTTCTGGTTTTTCAATTAAACCACCATCAGTGCCGATAACGGTAACAGGTGTACCATCATCCCAAGCTAATTTATAAATTCGGGAATTAGAACCATTTAATAAGCGTAAACGATAAGATCTTTTTTCTACGGGCAATACAAAATCAGGTTTTCCATTAATCATGATTTTATCACCTAGAAACCCCATCATTTTTTGCATCATATGAGATACATAAACAAGCTGGTTGTTGCTATCAAATTTACGATCTTGAATAACAATAGGTACATCATATTCGCCTTTGGGTAAACCTAAGGCTTGTTCCTCTTTATCGCTCACAATAATCAAACCAGCTAGGCCTGAATAGACTTGTTTAGCTGTTACGCTATGAGTGTGAGCATGGTACCAGTATGTTCCCGCACGATTAAGAATTTCAAACTCATAAACAAACGTCTCACCATGATTAATGGCATACATAGGATTGCCATCCATTTTTGATGGCACATGCAAACCATGCCAATGCAATATGGATTCAGCAGGTAGTTTATTTTTTAGATAAATTCTAACTTTCTGACCTTTCTGTAAATTTAGCGTAGGTGCTAAATATGAGCCAGGTAAGCTGGTTATAGTCGAGGCTGGGCCTTTAAGTACTTTGCCCGAAACTTTCCATACCTTTGTTTGAGGTCCATCAAAAATGGGGATTTTAACGGATTCTTCAGTCAGTTCAATTTCAACATCAGCGTGAAAATTAGCAGAAGGTTTACTAGAAGTTCCCATGCTTTTGGCTTGTAACAGAGAAGGGTAGGTAGCTACCGCAGCGGCTGAAATGCCAGAATATTGTAGGAATTTACGTCGTTGAGTATTGATTGTGTTATCCATGATACCGCCTCTGTTGTCTATCATTAGAATATTAGGTATTAATGATATACAAAAAATCAATTTATGACAACTTAATTATTAATAGGGTTGAAAATAACGCTTATGAAGAGAGTGGAGATAGTGAGGTGTTAGTTGAAAGCTAGGTATTCATGGGTAAAAAACTGATAACACAGTGGCGTTTTGCCATTATAAAAAGGTGGTTATTCTTTAACGGGTCTTTTATCCAGTTTCCGTTGTAATGTTCTACGATGCATATTTAGCGCGCGTGCAGCAGCAGAAATATTACCATCATGTTGCATTAATACTTTTTGTAAGTGTTCCCACTCTAAGCGTTTAACAGATAAAGGGTTTTGGTTTATTTTAATAGATGAATCGCCTTCGTTTTTATACAGGGCGTTGACTATCTCATCTGCATTAGCTGGTTTGGTTAAATAATGGATTGCGCCTAATTTAATGGCTTCAACAGCTGTTGCAATACTGGCAAAGCCTGTGAGCATAATGATTTGAGTGTTGCCATCTAATGAAATAAGCTTTTTTACCATTTCTAAGCCTGAATCATGGCCTATGCGTAAATCAATCACGGCATATTCAGGTTCAGTTTGTTCGGCCAAAGACATGCCTGATTTAACATCATTTGCGACAGTAACTTGAAAGTTTCTTTTTTCCAGTGCTGGCTTTAGTACAGAACAAAAGGTTTCATCATCATCAACTAGTAGTAAGTTCGGTTTGTCCATTTCCGTTGTCATAATCTGTCTCTGTTGTTAATAGGGGTAGTGTAAGTTCAACACAGGCTCCCCCTGAATCTATATTGAGAAACTCTATTTTACCGCCTAAACCGATAATTGTGGAGTGTGTTAAAAATAACCCAACCCCTAAGCCCTGTTTGCTGCTGATTACAGGTTCTTTTCCTGCATATTTTATTATCTCTTTAGGGAAGCCTGGTCCAAAGTCATGGATTTTTAACTGTAATAAATGATTATCCCAATTGGCTGAAAAATCAACTCCTTTGCTAGGGTCTGTCACTTCTGCTGCATTATTTAATATATTAATAATAGAGTGAGTGAGTGTACGAGCTGCGATAATTTTAGCATTAACTTCAATGTTAGGAGATATATTTAAATTAATTTTGCTGGAGGTGTTATGTGCACGCCATTGATTTAATAGTTCATCTAGGTATTCTAATAGCAACATAGGTTTGCCAGATTCTGCACGCATTTCACCTGAAGATGCAGATAATACAGATAGAGCCTCTTTGCAGCGTGCTATTTGTTGATCCATAATCTTCAACTGGGAGTGTAGTTGAGGAAACCGTTTCTTAGGGTAGTCTTGTTCTATTTCATGGGTCAAAATAGCTATTGTTCCTAAAGGTGTACCCATATCATGAGCAGCACTTGCTGCCAAAGTACCTAAGGAAACAACGCGTTCATTTCTTAATGCATTTTCTCTTGCATCGGCAAGGCTTCTTTCTCTGTCTTTTAGTGTTCTTGATAGTTGTATAACAAAGAAAGCAACTAGTCCTGCGCTAAATACAAAACCAAACCACATACCAAAAATATGTAAGTTAAAGTACTGGTTTTCTTGCATATTATGCAAGTAATGTTGCATTCTGGGGCTTACTAAATTTGCGTCTGGGATATGCGGCTGAATGGCTGGTAAAGGAATGTTGTAACCCACTAATAATGTATAGGTACAACAAGTAAGTATTACCATATTCCAAGCATAGGCTTGGGGTAACATAATAGCGGTAACGATAATAGGGAGTAGAAAAACCCAAATAATGGGATTAGATGCACCTCCTGTTAAATAAAGTAAAGAGCCAAAGGCAAATACATCAATAGAAAGTTGAGAGAATATTTCAAGCTCAGATACGGGTTCATCTGTTTTTAAGCGCATCCAAGTATAGAGGTTGACCATACAAATGGAAAACACAACAAGCCATAGTTCTTCGTGAGGAAGATTTATGTCAATAATAAAATAAGATGCAGTAATCAGAAATGAGCCACCTAGTAACATAAGGTTTCTGAGAATATATAGCCACTTGAGATTATCTTTAGTTGTTATATTCTTTTTTGGTAAAACGGTTCCAAACATATTATGCACTTAGGGCAGATTTGCTTTATTGCACTTTAATATAGCTGTTTTTAATGGGGGCTGTAGTAATTTTTTGTTTTTAGATTTTGTTTGATTCAAATAAATGGTTTTATATAGGGTAAATTGTCTTGCAAAAAATGTGGTTGTTTGGTACTGCGACAATTTGTCACATTTTAACTTGACATAAGTCTTGTTAATATAGACTCAACTTTTAAAGCTCTGGTAGCTAACAGCGAAAGTTGCGTTATGTTATTCCTAAAAAATACCCTCAAAGCAGTTAAACATTAACTGCTTTTTTTTTGCCTGTCACTTTTTAAAACTTAATACCCACACCGCCTAAACCGCAATATCCTTGAGGATTTTTTGCTAAGTATTGTTGGTGATCATCTGCAGCATAATAAAAAGTGGCTGCATTGAGTATTTCAGTGGTTATTAGATCAAAACCTGAGTTAGTTAATTTGGCTTGATAATGAGCTTTTGATTTTAAGGCTTGCTGCTGTTGAAGCTCATCAAAAGTATAAATTCCTGAACGATATTGTGTACCTGTATCATTTCCTTGCCTCATTCCTTGAGTCGGATTGTGAGATTCCCAAAAAATAATCAGTAATTGTTGATAACAGATAATGCTTGGGTCAAAAATTACCAGAACAACTTCATTATGCCCTGTCTCTCCTGTACAAACGTCCTTATATGTTGGTTTGTCTAAGGTTCCTCCTGTAAATCCTACGGCTGTAGAAAATACGCCAGTTTGTTGCCAAAATTTTCTTTCAGCTCCCCAGTAACAGCCTAAGCCAAATAAAGCTTGTTGAAGATGGTCTGGAAACGGAGGCGATATTGGATTGTTACTAACAAAGTGATTGGGCATTTTATTTTAAGTGTCATGTTTTGAAGGTAAGGGATGCAAGCTTATATGCTACGCAGGAGACTTGCTTACTATAGAGTTACTCTATGGATAAAAATCAACTTGATATAAATTTCTCAGCTGTGATGGCGCGAAGTATAATTAAATATATTATTAATTTAAGTTTAAAGTATAAATGAAAGAACAAGATTGTTTACGACGTTTTTTATTTGAAGAGCTCGGTGTAAGAGGTGAATGGGTTAGATTGCAAACGAGTTGGCAAAAGGCTAAGCAATATCAGCAATTATCAGAAGGTGTGCAAGAAAAACTAGGTCAATCATTAGCATCTGCTGTTTTATTGTCAGCAACCATTAAGTTTGAGGGTGCTATGATTTTACAGGCTCAAGGACAAGGAAAATTAAATACGCTTGTTGCTCATGCGACTCATGACCGTAAAATACGAGGTTTAGCACGAGGGGATACTCAAATAGAGGCGGGAAGTTTGCCTGAAATGATGGGAGAAGGTCGATTGGTAATTACTGTCGAGCCAGAAAAAGGTGAACCTTACCAAGGTATTGTTGCATTAGAAGGGGATAAATTGTCTGATGTTATAACAAGCTATTTTACTCAATCAGAACAGCTAGAAACTAAGGTTTGGTTATTTGCTAATGAGACCCATGCAGCGGGATTATTTATACAAGAATTACCGGCACAAGAAAGTTATGAAGCTGACTGGGAGCGCATTTCGGTATTGGCAGATACGGTAACGCAAGATGAAATGTTTACTTTAGATTGTGAAGAAATGTTATTTAGGCTTTTTAATGAAGAGAAAGTAAGAGTATTTGAGCCAGAACCAATAACTTTTGAATGTGGTTGTTCGTCTAAAAAGATTGAAACGGCTTTGATATCTTTAGGTAAAAAAGAATTGGATTCAATCTTTTTAGAGAGAAGTGTCATCGATGTTGATTGTGAGTTTTGTGGTAAAAAGTATAGTTTTGATAAGGTTGATGTAGAAAATCTACTTTCTGGAGAGCCGATAACCAAACTGTCTAAAACACAGCATTAAGGACATAACAAAGAGTGAATTAATATGCAGATGAAAAAGAAAATAATTAAGTTCTTACGCTGGTTTTTAATTCTATCTTTTATGAGTTCTTTGACGGGGTGTTTTTACTGGATGAGGGCTTATCAGACCTATTTGCAAATGGATGATTTTGATCAGCATTTTTCAATTGTTGCCGACAATGAATTTCAACTGCTTTTTAATGACCCTATTCTCTACAATAATGATTTTATTTCGCTGTCAAAACTACAGCCTAGTCATAAGTCAACCCTGAATACGGGGGAAACTTGGCATTATTGGTTTCGTAAAGTTGATCTACAAAATAATGTTATTAAGCCAGAAGTTAAGTTTTATTTTGATTTGGACTTTAATGAGCAGGAATTATTAACTCAATGGTCATTTTCTCAACTATTTTTGCAAATAGCGCCCTCAGAGTTTCTTGAAATTTCAATTCGCTCACTTGGTGGGGCTAAAATTAATCAAGGAAAAAGGCAAATAAAAGCTAATACTGATTTAATTGAAAAGATCGAAACAGATCTACCGCAAAAATCTCAGGTACTGAATCAGTTAGGGACACCTTTAAGTATTGAGCACAAGAAAGGCAAGGATGTTTATTTGTATCACTTTCAGCTAGAGACTCAAGGAATTGAAGAGGGGTATGAAGACAGAGCCTTAAGTATTGTTAAATTAAGTTTTGACAATAAAACTGATGAATTAATTAAAATGTCAGGTCGGTTTATTGGGCTTAAAATTTCTATTAATTATCAAAAACTGGTAAAGAAATAGTATTGAATGCTACTAATGTCAGTTGTGTGGAAAAAACGCAATAAAACAAAGTTGGAGTTATTTATAAGGCAGCTAAAGTAATCAATTTCTTCATTAATGCAGCCTGATTGTGTACCTCCATTTTTTGCATAATATGTTTTATATGATTTCTGATAGTTGCCTCTGAGCGATAGTTGCTTTCAGCAATTTCAGAAATAGAAGAAGTCTGCATAAAATCTAATGCGCATAAAGCTTCACACTTTGAAAGGTTATGGATGCTTGTTAAACGCTCAAGTATAGGGTTGTTTTTTTTGTCATGAGTGAAAGTTAAAATAAAGCCTTCTTTAAAGCATTCCCAGTCGTACAAGTTATCAAGAGATGACATAGGGATAAGAGTAATCAAGCAAGTCTCACACTGGTTATGAATTGATGCTTCTGTATTGTTATCTATCAGGGATGATAAATGATTACTAATGTGCTGGTTATTAAATATGATGCATTCATTGTTGATATTAATACAGTGAAACTTATCAATAATTGCAGTAGAAAGGGAGTCAGAAAAAAGAATGTTAAGGTTACGGTCAATTATCAAGTAACCATCAATATGATTTTGAGTCTTGTGAAGAATCTGACTGTATATTTTTTGTTGAAGTTCTGTCCTTAATGCATTTTCTAAAGGCTTTATGATCGATTGTAAAAGCTTGGTGATGTGTTCCTGCTGCTTTTGGGAAAATGGTTTTTTTCTATTAATACATAGGTTTAGGCTATGTAAAGTATTACAGGGAATTGCAAAGCCTAATCGATAGTGAAAGCCAGCTTCATCAATAAAACCACTTTTTTCTACTGCTAGAGATGTTTGATTGCAAAATACTTGGCGAGGTTTGTTGCTGAGCAAATAATTGAAAGTATCAACTCTATTGAGTTCATCGGTATATAGCTGTAGTTGTTGTTCTGGAATATTAAAGTTAAAAAGAAAGCGGGTCTTTTCTCTATGAACAAGGTCTGTTATTAGCAGGAAGCTACTTTCAGACTCAGTTGCTTGAGCTAAGCAATCAAGAAATTTATCCCACATCACGGTATTGCCTGACGCATTGTTAAGCATGTCGCCTAAATCAGAGTAATCACTATAGTATTCCATGGGATGCACATTTATTTTTATTATTATTGAACCATATGGGTCAATACTTTATAGCACGAGCGTAGTACATTAGTCGATACGTTAGATAAAAATAATGAAATATAAACTCCCTTAATATAGCTAGTGTTATTCCTTTGGGGCAATGTTCTCACGATAATTTTATCCCTAGCTCCTTATTAGAAAATAATATGAGGAAATAACTATGACACAAATAAATACCCCGCGTTGTCCCTTTGAAACAGTTCCTTCAGAAGAAACTGGCCAAATAAAAGAAACAAGCAATCTAACAGTTAAATTACTTGAAAAGCGCTATATAGAAAAAAATAAAAAAGTGCTTAGAGGTGTTCATCCAAAATCGCATGGTTGTGTTAAGGCAATTTTAGAAATAAATGCTGATATAGACAAAGGTTTGCAGCTTGGATTGTTTAGAGAACCTAGTAAAAAACATGATGCTATTGTTCGGTTTTCAAATGCATCTTCTTTAGTTAGGCCTGATATTGATGATAATGGAGATCACGGAAGTCGAGGTATGGCTATTAAAGTTTTTGATGTTGATGGTGATATGCTGTTACATGACAATAGCCAGAGTAACCAAGACTTTTTAATGATTAACCAGCCTGTTTTTGCTTTTGCTAATACTCCTGATTATTTGCGTTTAAACCGTATTCTTTATAATGAAAATGATGATCCTTCATTATTTTTTGCTCCTCTAAAGCTGCAAGACCCTCGGACCCCTGAACAACAGAAAGAACAGATTTTACAATATATTAAGCAGGAAAAACTTTCAGAGCAGGATATAAAACGTATTTTTGATACTTTTACTATTGTGCAGCAGATTAAAGCAGAAGCTGTGGCAAATCCTCTTCAAGTTCAATATTTTAGTGCTGCACCCTTTTTATTTGGTGACGATAAAATCATGAAGTTTTCGGCAAAGCCTCGTAATTTACAAGGAACGGACAATTTACCTGAAAATCCTTCTGATAATTACTTGCAAGATGCTTTAGATAGTACTTTGAAAGGTGATGAATCAATTGTTTTTGATTTTATGGTTCAAGTACGTAGTCCTGATGAAAGTGATTTGGGGATAGAAAACTCATCCTCTTTGTGGAGTGAAACAGACTTTCCTTTTGTTAATGTCGCTACACTTACAATTTCTGCACCACAAGCTGAAACTCAATCTGAGCAGAATAAAAAACATTGTGAAAACCTTGCTTTTACCCCTTGGCATTCACTAAAAGCTCATCAGCCTATTGGAAGTATTAATCGTTTAAGAAAGTCTGTTTATCAAGCGTCAGCAGAATTCAGAACAAAAGAACCGCTAAGTTGCCCGCGATCATTTCTTAGCAGGTTATTTCATTGGATTTTTGGATATTAAACTGGAGTTAATAGCATGAAAAAAATATTATTATCTATAGCAGTGATCTTGTTTGGGAATAGTTGTACTTATACAACTCAGGGCTTAATGATCGATGAGCAAAGAAATGCTGATCTTGGTGGTGGAGAGTATTTTGGTGACTCAGCCAAAGAGATTGTTTATTTAGATCAAAACTGGGATCGTTATGACAGCTTGTGGTTTTATAATACGACCCAAGGTTCAGACTTAATACCCTACTCAATTTTCCTTAATCTTGAACAGGAAAATAATACAGAGTTATTACGCAGTGCAGCCAATATGCAAAAACTGCGGTTTTTAAATCAAAGGCCAAGTTTTGATAATCCTGACGGTTTGCCTGTTGGGTTTGTAAAAGATTCTTATCAGGGTAAAGATTATATGGGCTTTACTTGCGCGGCTTGCCATACCAATCAAATTAATTATGCCGATGTGGGTATGCGTATTGATGGTGCGCCTGCACTGTCAGATATAGAAAGTTTGTTGGTGAGTATTACGGCTTCTATTAAAGCAACCTTAGCAGATCAAGATAAGCTTGATCGTTTAACCGTTGCAGTTTTGGCTGAGGGTGATGCAGAAAATGAACAAGTCTTTAAGCAAGAATTAGCAGCTGTTTTAGCGGAGAGGCAAAGATATGATAGAAGAAACTCTCCTGTTCATCCAGGCAACAATAATATCAATGTTCCCTATGGTTATGGTCGCTTAGATGCTTTTGGTCGGATTTATAATCGTATTCTGGGGCATTTAGTTGAGCCAGAAGTGGATAATTATAATCCTGCTAATGCACCTGTTAGCTATCCATTTTTATGGGATTCACCTTACAGTGATTTTGTGCAATGGAATGGTGTTGGTGATAATTACCCAGGCCGAAGACTTGGTTTTTTAGGGCCTTTAAGTCGGAATGTGGGTGAAGTATTAGGTGTTTTTTCAATCTTTGATTTAAAAGAAAAAGGTGAAATTGGTTATGTTTCCTCTGCTGTGCAGCATAATTTAACGCGTTTAGAGTATCAGCTTAATTCATTAGAATCGCCCTTATGGCCAGAGAATATATTACCGCCAATTAATGCTGAGCTAGCGGCTAAAGGAAAAAAATTATTTAGCCAATATCAATGTGATGCCTGTCATAGTAGTTCCGCAACGTTTGATCGAACCGATCCCAAAAGAATAATGAAAGCTGAGCATACCAGTGTTGATTTATTAGGGACAGATGCAACGATGGCTATGAACGCTTTAACTCGCAGAGGTAAGAGGGGGTACTTTACAGGAGTGGTAGATGAAAGTTCAGAAGAAACTATATCAGCTTTACAGGCTTTGAAATATGCAACAACTGAAGTGGTTAAAGAGCCTGATCATGACAAAATAATAATTCGCCGAGGTATAGAGCATGCAGCTGATTTTTTGTTTGCCAAACAAACCAACCCTTTTAAAAAAGCAACAAAACGACAAGTAAATTTTGAGACCATACCTGCTGACCCAGATACTAAAACAATTGCATATAGTCTATTAGTTTATAGAGGGCGTACTTTAAATGGGATATGGGCGACAGCACCTTATTTGCATAATGGCTCTATTGCTAATTTATATGAGTTATTTTTACCAAGCTGTAGTGATGCGGAAATTGAAGCGGGTAAGGAATGTCGCTCAAATAGCTTTACCGTAGGAAGTAGAGAGTTTGATCCAGAGAAGGTTGGTTATGTCAGTAAGGACAAGAATCAATATCCTGACCTTTATAAATTTGATACTTCTTTACCTAGTAATAGCAATAAAGGACATGAATATGCAGCAGGAAAAACAGCTATTGTAAAACGAAATGAAGAGGGCGTTGCGATAAGGAATGCTGATGGTAGTTTTGTACTAGAGCAACCATTTCCCGCTATGAACCATGCTCAACGTAAAGCTTTAGTTGAGTATTTAAAAACATTGTAGGTAA
>CAJVYL010000009.1 GCA_913009265.1 uncultured Methylococcales bacterium | reverse complement strand
GACATTCCTTTTAGTGCCAATACTGAATATTTCAATAGCATCCCAGTTGAGCAGCAGCCTCAATTCCCTGGTGATACCACTATTGAACAAAAAGTACGTTCATATATTCGCTGGAATGCGATGATGATGGTATTACGGGCAAATAGAGAAACAAATGTGGGTGGGCATATTGCCAGTTTTGCTTCTGCTGCTACTTTATATGATGTAGGGCAAAATCACTTTTGGCATGGTAATTCTGAAGAAAGAAACGGTGATTTGATTTTTACCCAAGGGCATTCTGCACCAGGTATGTATTCTCGTGCTTTTCTGCAAGGTAGATTAACTGAAGAGCAACTTGATAAGTTTCGTCAAGAAGTTAAAGGAGGGGGTTTACCTTCTTATCCTCATCCTTGGTTATTACCTGATTTCTGGCAATTCCCTACGGTATCTATGGGCTTAGGTCCTATTATGGCGATCTACCAAGCGCGATTTATGCGTTATATACAAGGTCGTGGCTTCTCAGATACTTCTGAACGTAAAGTTTGGGCCTTTTTAGGTGATGGTGAGACTGATGAGCCAGAATCTTTAGGTGCTATTGGTATGGCAGGTAGAGAGAAATTAGATAACCTGATTTTTGTTGTTAACTGTAATCTGCAACGCTTAGATGGACCTGTGCGTGGTAACGGTAAAATCATTCAGGAATTAGAAGGTGAATTTCGTGGAGCAGGCTGGAATGTTATTAAAGTGGTCTGGGGGCATTTATGGGACGCATTATTAGCACGTGATAAAGAAGGTTTGTTAGCTAAGCGCATGATGGAATGTGTGGATGGTGATTATCAAACCTTTAAATCTAAAGACGGTGCCTATGTTAGAGAGTTTTTCTTTAATACACCTGAATTACAAGAAATGGTTCGGGATTACTCTGATGAAGATATCTGGGGCTTGAACCGTGGCGGTCATGATCCTGCAAAAGTATTTGCTGCTTATAATAAAGCGGTCAACCATAAAGGTCAGCCAACCGTTATTTTAGCCAAAACCATTAAAGGTTATGGTATGGGCTCTTCTGGTGAAGCACAAAATACTTCGCATCAACAGAAAAAAATGAGCCTTGAGTCATTACGCCGATTTAAAGAAAAATACTCTTTACCTGTTTCAGACAGTGAATTAGAAAATTTACCGTATTTAAAATTTGAAGAAGGTTCCGCTGAACTAAACTACATGCTGGAAAGACGTCAGCAATTAGGCGGTTTTATTCCTGCTAGACGTACTCAAACAACGCCATTAGATGTTCCTGCATTAGCTGACTTTAAGCCTTTGTTAGCAGGAAGTGGTACAAGCCAAAGTTCAACAACTATGGCTTTTGTACGGATGCTAGGCATTATCATTAAAGATAAAAATGTCGGTAAACGTGTGGTGCCAATTGTCCCTGATGAATCTCGTACTTTCGGTATGGAAGGTATGTTCCGTCAACTAGGTATTTGGTCTCAAGTAGGTCAGTTGTATACACCGCAAGATGCGGAACAATTGATGTATTACAAAGAAGATAAGCACGGTCAAGTTCTACAAGAAGGGATTAATGAAGCGGGTGGTATGAGTGATTGGATTGCAGCGGGTACTGCATATTCGACTCATGGTGTACCGATGATACCTTTCTATATCTTCTATTCCATGTTTGGATTTCAGCGTGTTGCCGATCTTATTTGGGCGGCAGCTGATCAGTGTACTCGTGGTTTCTTGCTAGGAGCAACAGCAGGTAGAACAACGCTAAATGGCGAAGGACTACAGCATGAAGATGGACATAGCCAAGTATTCGCGGCAACTGTACCAAACTGTGTATCTTATGATCCTACCTATGCTTATGAAGTAGCTGTCATTATTCAAGACGGCATGAAACGGATGTATGCTGAACAGGAAAATGTTTTTTATTACATCACTGTGATGAATGAAAATTATGAGCAACCGGCATTACCAGCGGGAACAGAAGAAGACATCTTAAAAGGGATGTACTTATTCCAAGAGGGCGCTAAAAGTAAGAACCCTCGCGTGCAATTGATCGGTTCAGGTACTATTTTCCGTGAAGCGGTTGCAGCCGCTGAATTATTGAAAAATGATTGGAAAGTTGAAGCTGACTTGTGGAGTTGTCCAAGTTTTAATGAGTTGGGTAGAGATATTCAATCTTGTGAGCGTTGGAATAGATTGCACCCGACTGAAGAACCTAAACAATCACATGTTTCACGTTGTTTAGCTGATACGAAAGGCCCTGTTATCGCAAGTACAGATTATGTTCGTGCTTTTGCAGAACAAATTAGAAGTGATGTTTCTGCGCCTTATACAGTATTAGGTGCTGATGGTTTTGGCCGATCTGATACACGTGAAAACTTACGAAGCTTCTTTGAAGTGAATCGTTACCACATTGTTATTGCTGCACTGAAAAGTTTAGCGGACAACGGCGAATTTGATTTGGCTAAAGTAGATGTGGCAATTGCAAAATACGATATTAATCCAGATATATCAGCACCTTGGTTGGTTTAAAATATGAGCGAATTGATTGAAATAAAAATACCTGATTTAGGTGGCGCTGACGAAGTTGAAATCGTCGAGATTCTTGTTCAAACAGGTGATGCTGTAGAGCAAGAGCAAACGTTAGCAGTGATGGAAAGTGATAAGGCAACAATGGATTTGCCTGCTAATATGGCTGGAACTATTCAGGATATTATCATTAAAGTTGGCGATAAAGTTTCTCAAGGAACTTTAGTTGCAATGCTAAGGCCTAGTGCTGCAGACTCAAGTGCGACCGAAGCCGTTGCTGAGGAAAAACCAGCAGAACAAGCTGTTAAAGTTGAAGCGCCTAAAGCAGAACCAGTAAAACAACAGCCTGCAGCAACTAAAGCTATTGCTGTTTCAGAACCTGTTGCAAGTATTGGAAAAGCACATGCAACACCGAGTGTTCGTATGTTTGCAAGAGAGCTAGGTGTCGATTTAGCAAAAATATCACAAGGTACGGGTCGTAAAGGACGTATCTTAAAAGAAGATGTGCAAGCTTTTGTTAAGAAAGTTATGACAGAAGGCGTTGCACAAAGTGGTGGTGTAGGTATTTCACCTATTCCAGAAGTTGATTTTTCTCAGTTTGGTGAAACTGAAGTTAAACCATTAGGTAAAATCAAGCGCTTAACAGGCGACCATATGGTTAGAGTTTGTTTAAACTTACCTATGGTGACTCAGCATGATGAAGCCGATATTACTGAAATGGAAGATTTCAGAAAAGCACATAATGGGAGTAAGCCAGAATATAAACTGACAGGTTTAGTTTTTATTATTAAAGCTTTAACTGCAGCACTTAAACAGTTTCCACAGTTTAATAGTTCGCTTTCAGCTGATGGCCAATCACTTATTTATAAGAAATACACTAATGTCGGTATTGCTGTTGAAACACCGAATGGTCTTGTTGTTCCTGTTATTCGTGATGCAGAACAAAAGAGTTTAAATGAGTTATCTGCTGCGCTGATTGATTTAAGTGGTAAAGCCAGAGACGGTAAGTTACCGCCAGCAGCAATGCAAGGTGGTAGCATGTCTATCTCTAGTTTGGGTGGTATTGGTGGGACTGCGTTTACACCTATTGTTAATGCGCCTGAAGTAGCTATTTTAGGTGTTAGTCGTGCAAAAATGCAGCCTGTCTGGAATGGTAAAGAGTTTGTACCTCGGTTAATGTTACCACTAGATTTAACTTACGATCATCGAGTAATTGATGGTGCGGAAGCAGCTAGGTTTTTAGTCGCTATTACCCAGTCCTTGGGTGATATTCGTCGTTTATTATTATAAGAAGGGATTAATCTGATGTCAGATATGCATACAGAAGTTTTAATTTTAGGTGGCGGCCCAGGTGGATATACAGCAGCTTTTCGTGCAGCAGACTTAGGCAAGCAAGTCACTTTGGTAGAGCGTTACCCAGTGATCGGTGGGGTCTGTCTTAATGTGGGATGTATTCCTTCAAAAGCTTTATTGCATCTAGCTCATATTATTCATGAGGCAGAGGCTGCTGAAAGTCATGGTCTTAGCTTTGGTAAACCAAAGATTGATTTAGATAAAGTTAGAGGCTGGAAAGAAAGTGTTTCTAAAGCATTGAATACGGGTTTGGCTGGCTTGGCTAAACAACGAAATATTAAAATTGTACAAGGCCTGGGTACTTTTGAATCGGCCAGTTCAATGTTAGTTGAAGGAAATGACGGCAAGCAGGTCATTACTTTTGATGATGTCATTATTGCTGCCGGCTCACAAGCAACGCAGATTCCTGTGTTTCCAAATGATGATCCGCGCTTATGGGATTCTACTGATGCTCTTGAACTAAAAGAGATTCCTAAGAAACTGCTAATTGTCGGTGGCGGTATTATTGGTTTAGAAATGGCAACAGTTTATGATGCCTTGGGTTCAGAAATCAGTGTTGTTGAATTGATGGATCAAATTATTCCTGGTTGTGATTCTGATTTGGTTAGACCATTACATAAACGGATTAAAAAACAATACAAAAACATTTGGTTAGAAACTAAAGTTGAAGGTATTAAAGCTCTAAAGTCTGGATTAAAGGTGAGTTTTTCTGGAGATAAAGCGCCTGAATCAGAAACTTTTGATGCAGTTTTAATTGCGGTGGGTCGTAGGCCAAACGGTTTTAAAGTCGGAGCAGATAAGGCTGGAATTGAAGTGGATGATATGGGGTTTATTCAGGTCAATGAGCAACAGAAAACCAATGTAGAGCATATTTATGCTATTGGTGATATCGTTGGTAATCCTATGTTAGCGCATAAAGCCTCACATGAAGGTAAAGTGGCGGCAGAAGTTATTTCAGGTGAGAAATCAGCTTTTGATGCATTAACTATTCCGGCTGTAGCTTTCACCGACCCAGAAATAACATGGATGGGATTAACCGAAAACGAAGCTAAGAAACAGGGGATTGAATATGATAAAGGTACCTTCCCTTGGGCTGCCAGTGGTCGTTCATTAAGTTTAGGTAGAAATGAAGGTTTGACTAAAATTATCTGTGAAAAAGAAACAGGCCGAGTGCTTGGTGCAGGTATGGTTGGACCCAATGCAGGCGAGTTAATTTCTGAAGCTGTGCTAGCGCTTGAAATGGGGGCTGATGCAGAAGATATCGGTTTAACTGTTCATGCTCATCCTTCTTTATCAGAAACTTTTGCTTTTGCAGCTGAAGTGGTTACTGGGTCTATTACAGATCTGTATATTAAAAAAAGATAAGTATTCAACAGATGTAGTCTGAGTTAGCTTATTGCTTAAAGTAAGATAGGCTAACTCAATATCAAACACTAGTAGAGGGTAATTATGTCAGTCAATGACCAAGAATTTAAAAATGCACTTAAATTATGGGCAAGTGGAGTAACGGTGGTTACTGCACAAACTGAAAGTTTAGGTCTAAAAGGTATGACTGCAACGTCATTTAGTAGTGTTTCAATGGATCCTCCCCAGGTTTTAGTTTGTATTAATAAATCAGCGGATACAGGTGATGCTGTTTTAGAAGGCAAGACTTTTGCGATAAATATTCTTAAAGCTGAACAGCAAGAAATATCCAATCAATTTGCTGGTGGAGCAAGCCAAGAAGAACGTTTTGCTAATGTTAAATGGCATAAGGGTGAAACAGGATCTCCAGTCATTGATGATGCTTTGGCTTCTATTGAATGTACTGTTGTTGATCAAGTGCTAGCTGGTACACATTGGGTGGTTATTGGCGAAGTTCAGAATGTTGAATGTCGTTCTGGTGAACCATTAATGTATTACAATTCAGCTTATCGAGAGCTAAAGTAGATAAAGTTTTTTAAATTTGAAGGTTTCTTTTACTGATGATTAAAATACTAAAGCATACATTATTAGTTATATTGTTTTTTTATTCTTGCATAATATTTGCTGACGAAGAAACTAAAGTTGTTTTACATTTGAATGATAGTTTCAAGTTAAATCATTTAAAGAATAGTGTGAAAAACATTAGAGCTGAACTTGGGGATGATGTAAAAATAAAAATCATTGTTAATGGTAAAGTTGTTCAGGGTTTGCTGAAAAATAATGAACCTAACACTAAAATTGTGAATTTTATTTTGAAAAAAAATGTAGATATAGGTCTTTGTCATAACGCACTAAGAAATAACAGTGTAAGTGGTGATATGTTAATTGAAGGTCTAGAAATTTTACCAACCGATGGTAATGTAACTCTTATTAATCTTCAAAAACAAGGTTATATATACATTAAGCTTTAAGGTGGTCTTAAATGCTAGCACTTTATTCTAGCAATTATTCCGCATTTTAACTAAAGATTAATAACTGTTATCTTGGTATCTTTTGCCAACTTTTATCCACAAACCCGTGGATAGGTTGGTATTGAGTTTTATAAGACATTTTTGCACAGTCCTTAACCCAAAAGCCTAGATATACATACTCAAGAGCAAGTTCATTCGCATGTTGAATTTGCCATAATACGGCATAAGTACCCAAGCTATATTTTGCAAACTTAGGTTCAAAAAAGGTATATACAGCAGATAAAGCATCGTCTAATAAATCAACGATTGCAAGGCCTGCTAATTCATCCTCAATAGAGAACTCCACAAATAAAGTGGTACACCAGCTACTACTTAGAAAATTTATATAATCATCTTCGCTTGAATCAGCCATGCCTCCATCAGCGTGTTTGTGCTTTTGGTAACGCATGTACATATCATAATGATTCTGTTCAAATTTCGCCGGTTTGATAATAACAGTCGTTTTCTTGTTTTTTTTAATGCAACGATTTTGGCTTTTAGTTGGGGTGAATTGCTTGGCAGTGAGGCGGGTAGCGATGCAAGATGAGCAATTAGGGCAGTGTGGAGCATAAACTTCATTACCACTACGTCTGAACCCTTGGTCAATCAGTTGGCTATAAATGGTTGTTGTTAAAGAAAAAGAGGGATGAACAAAAGCTGATTGGGAATTTTTTTTATCTAAATAACTACAAGGCGACTGGTCTGTTAGGAATAAAGGGATAGATATCACGAGATATTATTTCCAGGCTGAGGTGGAGGGAGGTAAAGGACAATACTGGGCTAAAAGCTGAGAGAAATCTTCTCGATTGATTTCTTCTGCACCTAAGCTACTTAAATGATTTGAATGTACTTGGCAGTCAATTAGTTGATACCCCCATTCCGATAAATTTTCAACTAAGCAACAAAAAGCAACTTTAGAGGCATCAGTTTTTTTATGAAACATTGATTCTCCAAAGAAAACCTGGCCGATAGCAATGCCATATAAGCCGCCAACAAGTTCTCCATCAAACCAAGCTTCAAAAGAATGAGCGACGCCTTGCTGAAAAAGTTCAGTATAAGCTATATACATCTCTTCAGTAATCCATGTGCCAGATTCCTGACTGCGAGGAGCTGCGCAATATTGCATGACTTGAGGGAAAGCTTGGTCAGATGTCAGGATAAAAAGTTCTTTGCGAATGGTTTTTCTAAGACTACGAGATACAATTAGTTGATCTGGAAATAGTACAAGGCGAGGGTTGGGAGACCACCATAAAATAGGTTCACCAGGGTTGAACCAAGGGAAAATACCTTGTTGGTAAGCTCTTATTATTCTTTGGGGTGATAGGCAACCACCTGCTGCTAATAAACCGTCAGGTTCTGATAACGCTGACTCAATTTCAGGGAAATCTTCATCAGGGTTTAGTGGATCAAGTATGGGTAATTGCATAGTAAAGCGATATGAGTCACACAAGACACAGAGAAAACCCTAGTACTAGGGTTTTCTCTGTGTCTTGTGTGAGAAAATTCTATTTATGCTTCCTGCTCATCAAGGAATTTCTCAGCATCCAGAGCTGCCATGCAGCCAGCACCAGCAGATGTGATCGCTTGTTTATAATGAGAATCCATCACATCACCAGCTGCAAATACACCTTCAATACTGGTTGCTGTAGCATTGCCCTCAATACCGCTATGAACTTTAATATAGCCATGTTCCATATCTAACTGACCATCAAAAATATCTGTGTTGGGTTTGTGACCAATGGCAATAAATACACCATGCACATCAATTTCTTCGGTTGAATCATCTTTAGTACTTTTAATGCGCATGCCAGTAACGCCCATGTCATCACCTAAGACTTCATCTAAGGTATTATCCCATTTGATTACTACGTTGCCATTTTTAGATTTTTCAATCAGTTTATCGGCTAAAATCTTTTCAGAGCGGAATTTATCACGGCGATGAATAACTGTCACTTCAGAGGCAATGTTAGACAGGTATAGGGCTTCTTCTACTGCAGTATTGCCACCGCCAATAACGGCAACTGGTTTATTACGATAGAAAAAACCATCACAAGTAGCACAAGCTGAAACGCCTTTACCTTTAAATGCTTCTTCAGATTCCATTCCCAAATACATTGCAGAGGCACCTGTTGCGATAATTAAAGCATCACAAGTATAACTGGCAGAGTCGCCTGTTAAGGTAAAAGGGCGGGAAGATAAGTCTGCTGTATGGATATGATCAAAAATGATTTCAGTATCAAAACGCTCAGCATGTAAACGCATGCGTTCCATTAGGTCTGGTCCTTGTAACCCTTCTACATCACCAGGCCAGTTATCAACTTCTGTTGTCGTCGTTAATTGGCCACCTTGTTGCATGCCCGTAATCATTACTGGGTTTAGGTTTGCTCTGGCAGCATAAACTGCTGCTGTATAGCCAGCAGGACCTGAACCAAGAATTAAAAGCTTGCAGTGTTTTGTGTCACTCATTAACAGATCTCCATGGTGGATTAATTATTTGTGCAATTATACTGTAATGACAATATTATTTAAGCTTTAGTTGTTAGTGTTAAATAAGATAGAATCAACTTATTAATTTCCTACAATCATTGAATTTTACCTATGAGTGTTCCTGAAATATTTTTTGACAAAAAAATTTTAATAGTTGACGATGCTAACTCTATTCGAATGTTGGCGCGCTCGATTCTGCTAGATGTCGGTTTTAAATCTGTCAGTCAGGCAAAAAACGGTCAGGATGCTTTAAATATTTTAAAACGGGTGCCGATTGATGTCGTTATCTGTGACTGGAATATGCCTTTGATGGATGGTTTAGAGCTATTTAAAATAATGCACGCTGATTCTGAACTTAAGCAAATAGCTTTTATTATGCTAACCTCATCTTCTGAAACAGTAAAGGTAAAAGCAGCTATTAGTGCTGGTATAAGTGACTATATTTTAAAACCGTTTAATGCTGATACACTTGTTAAGCATCTTGTAGAATCATTACAAAAACAAATTCCTGAAAGCCTGTAGAAGTGTTCGGTTGTAACTTCTCAATGATTTTAATTAGTTCCTGAACGCCCATCATAAGACCTTTGATTTAATTCATTAAAACTACATACACCCTTGTTCAAGGGTCTGAAAGCTGATTATTGATAGATAATATTTTTGCTTGAACAATTCATGTAAAAGATTGCAACATTGTTCTATAATTATGTTTTATCAGAAGTTTGTTAGAAGTAGATATTATGTCAGCAGTTATAGAAGAGAAGACAGTCAAAGGTTTGCGAGAAGTTGCATTTCTAGGTTTTTTTACCGTAGCCTTATTTTTTTTAATTTCACTTGTTACTTTTAGTAACGAGGATGCGGGTTGGACTCATAGTGGTTCAATGTCGATTATTAATAATGCCTGTGGTGTTGTTGGTGCCTGGTTTTCTGATTTTGTGTTAAGCATTTTCGGGTTAATGGCTTATTTATTTCCAACTATGATTTTGTGGCATGGCTATTTAGTTTATTCACAGGAAAGTAAGCAGAATAGTAAGCTTATTATTGCAATAAGGTGGTCTGGGTTTATTGCAACTGTCATAGCTGGTAGTGCAATTTTTTATTTACATGTTTTAAGGTTGCGAGTTGAATTGCCTGGCAGTACGGGGGGGATTTTAGGGCAAGAAGTAGGCGAGGTATTATTGCTCGTTTTAGGTAATTCAGGTGCAACTTTATTATTGTTAGCTATTTTTTTAGCGGGAATTACTCTTTTTACAGGATTATCTTGGATTGCATTATTAGATTTTGTTGGTAAATACTCTTTGTTGATGGCTAATAAGGTATATCAAAAATGTTTGGTTTTATTTGGATCATATAAAGACCAGCGAGTTAGAACACAGCAAATAAAAAGTGAGAAACCTGCTAAAAAAGAAAAAAAGAAATCTAAAGTTAAAATTGCACCTTTAATGAATGCTTTTAAACAAAGTGATAGAGAAGCCAAGGAAAGCCAGGTCGATATTTTTGAAGAGAAATTTGACTCTAAATCATATAAAGGCGTTATTCCTCCTTTGGTGTTACTTGATAAGCGAGTTTCTAAAGTTAAAGGTTACAGTGATAGTGATTTAGAAGAAATGTCACGTAAAGTAGAAGATGTCTTACAAGACTTTAATGTAGTGGTTGAAGTAGTTGCTGTTCACCCTGGCCCTGTTATTACACGATTTGAATTAAAATTAGCGGCAGGGTTAAAAGTAAGTAGAGTAAGTGGATTATCAAAAGACATTGCGCGTGGCTTATCTGTTACAAGTGTACGGATAGTTGAGGTTATTCAAGGTAAAGCAGTTATTGGTTTGGAAATCCCAAATAAAGAACGGGAAATGGTGTCTTTACGTGACCTTATCGCAGCACGTAGTTTTGAAAAGTCCAAATCAAAACTGACCTTTGCTATGGGTAAGGATATAGCCGGTATTCCTGTCGTTGCAGATTTAGGAAAAATGCCTCATGCCTTAGTAGCAGGAACCACAGGTTCTGGTAAGTCGGTTGCGATTAATACCATGATTCTGAGTTTGCTTTATAAAGCAACACCAGAAGAAGTAAGATTAATTATGATCGATCCAAAAATGTTGGAGCTTTCAGTTTATGAAGGTATTCCTCATCTTTTGACCCCTGTTGTTACCGATATGAAAGATGCCCAAAATGCATTACGCTGGGCAGTTGCAGAAATGGAAAGACGTTATAAGTTGATGTCTAAAGTAGGTGTGAGAAATTTAGCGGGATTTAATCAGTTAATTGCTGATGCTGAGAAAAAAGGTGAGCCTATTCGTGATCCCTTATTTCAGTTAACGGAGCCTTTGGAAGAAGGTGAAGAGTTTCCGACTTTAACAAAACTACCAAGTATTGTTATTGTTATTGATGAGTTAGCCGATATGATGATGATTGTTGGCAAAAAAGTAGAAGAATTGATTGCTCGATTAGCACAAAAGGCGAGGGCGGCAGGGATACATTTGGTATTAGCAACCCAAAGACCTTCTGTTGATGTTTTGACCGGGCTTATTAAAGCGAATGTGCCAACGCGTATCTCATTTCAGGTTTCATCTCGTATTGATTCGAGAACCATTTTGGATCAAGGGGGGGCTGAGGCATTATTAGGAAATGGTGATATGTTGTTTTTACCGTCTGGTACAAGTATTCCAATTCGAGCACATGGCGCTTTTGTTGATGATCATGAAGTACATAAAGTGGTTGAGTTTCTTAAACAGACAGCCCCAGCAAATTATCTTGAGGAAATCACTCAAGAACGTGCAGATACAGGTGAGTTTGTGTCGGAGGGTGGGGCAGACTCAGAAATGGATGCTTTGTATGATGAAGCTGTGATGTTTGTAACTGAATCACGTAAAGCGTCTATTTCTAGTGTGCAAAGGCGATTCAAAGTTGGCTATAATCGAGCGGCTAGAATGATTGAGGATATGGAGGCTGCTGGTGTGGTAAGTGGCCCAGAAGGCAATGGTTCTAGGCAAGTTTTGGCGCCAGCAGCTCCTAAGGATTAAATGATGACTCCCACAATAATAGTTGTCCTGTGTTTTTTATTAGTCTCTGTGTTGTCAGGCTGGTTTTTTAGTCAATCAAAAGATGTGGAAAAGCCCGTTAAAGCAATGTTGTTTGTATTGTATTTTTGGGTGAGTTTTTTCGTTGAATTAGTGATCTTTGCGGGACTTTATCATTTTGGATTTTTGAGGGATTATTTTTAAACTTAGTCTAGTTTTTTTCTACAATAGTAGAAGCTAGGGTCGCCTGATATAGACTAAAGTAAGTGCTGTAATCAGTTAATTCGGTTAAAGTAAATAGCTCATCTGGTGCACGTTTTAATTTGCTACCATTAGCTAATTTACAGGGTGATTGAAACAGAAGTTGGTGGGAATTTAAATTTTGGATATAAATAAGTTCGGGTGATGTGGTTTGTGTTGAAACTATTCCCGCAATTTTTTCAATAAGGATATGAACTGTTTTAGATGAGTTAGTGATTTTTACTTGTCTAATAATACCAAATGTATTTGTTAAGTTTGGGTGACAAAGCATAGCAACCTCGCCAATATTACATTCTAAATAGCTTGTTTCCGCAATTATGTATTTTTCATTACTTACTTGAAGTGTTTTTACTGGTTTGGCTTTAGATAAAAACTCTTTATAGCTGGATGAATAAGCAATTTTTGGTGAAAAATTTAGATTGTCATGTTGAGTATCCATAGTTTGAATACTCATGTCTCCGGTAGTTTTTTTTGGTGCTGTCTCGGTGCTTAGTTGTTCAATTTTTTGTAAGGTGCTGACTTTTGTAAGGTGCTCAGTAATATTATTAAAGCCAGTCAGTAGGTGTGAAATTATAGGAGGCGATGGGATAGGTTTGTTAATGATTGATTTATACCCAGACAAATGGATGAGCAAAATTGATAAGATATCGTTGTCTAGGTTGCAAATAAAATGAGTTGATTGAATAGAGGTAAGGACATCTTTTGTATCAATTGTTGTGTTGAGTTGCTGATGCTTTATCGTATGGTTAATTGTAGAAGGGGTGTTGTTGCTACTATTATTATCAGAATCCCAGTAAAAAACATTGCTTGAAGGTGTATTGACATTATTTAAAAGCAGTTTATCTGCCAAAGTATTAGCTATTAAGAACAGTTCTTTTATTTGCGAGGAAGAATACTTGTAAGGCGTGAATAGATGAAAGAGTATATTACGTTTTAAAACAGCTTCGATCGACAATTGATCTTTAAAGTCTAGAATTTTATGATCTATTGCTTGTTGGGTTGTCTTGCTTGATAGGGCTAAATTATAAACACGCGCAGTTTCTTTCCATAATGAAGATGATGGTGTTTCATGAATAATTGAAGCTAATCTTTGTGCATGACCAATAAATTGTAAAGCCATATATAAGTCATGGCTTTGTTCTCCAGTATTTGAAAATGCAAGGCCAGTGTTTCTTAATAACTGAATACAAAGTTTAACGACCTTAATGGGGTATTTTTTTGATTGGGGGTCGATCAAGAAGCTTGATTCAATGGTATTGCAGGTTGAAAGTATTGTTGGTGTTAATTGTATCAGTGCTTTTAATACATCATTTGTATCCGCTTTATATGATCGTAAGATTTTTGCAGCATTATTTAATTCAATAGCTATTTTTACACTATTGAGTCTTTCTAATGAGTTTAGCCAGATAGCAATCTCAGCAGGCAATAATTTGAAAGCAAGTTTAGATTTTGTCATACGAATACATAATGATTAACTAAATGAATAGAGGTGCACTCTAAGTGTAGCCGTTTTTCTAAAAAATTTTAAGCAATGATTATTTTATTGGCTGCACCCGCTTGCTCTCTTACAAGTTTTGGAACTAAATAACCGGGTAGAACAGTTTTTATTTGGTTCATTAAATCTATTCCATCAGCTTGACTCACCTCAAAGTGAGCAGTACCTACCGCCTTATCAAGTAAGTGTAAATAATAAGGCATGATCTGAAAGGTGAAAAGTTTTTCATGTAAAGCGCAAAGTTGATCTGCTGAGTCATTAATATCCTTTAATAACACCGATTGATTGAGTAAGGTGATGTTGGCATTTTTTAGATGCTCACAAGCAAGCTTTACCTGATGATTTAATTCATTAGCATGATTGGAGTGGACAACAAGGATTAAATCTTTTTTTATGCTAGATAGTGCATCACATAATTCAGCTGTAATTCTAGAGGGTAAAACGATGGGGATGCGACTATGGATTCTAATTCTTTTTATATGTGGAATCGATTCTAGTTTACGAATAAACCCCATTAACTTTTGATCACTTAATAATAAGGGGTCACCACCACTTAAAATAACTTCTGAAATGTCTTCATGTGATTCTATATAGTTAATAGCCCTAAGGTGTTTTTTTGTGCTGAGTTGATAGTCATCGTAAGGGAAGTTTCTTCGAAAACAATATCGACAATTAATAGCACAGCTTCCAGTGGTGATTATAAGTACTCTGCCATGGTATTTATGAATGATACCTGTTTCAGCAATTGACTCAATATCTCCAACGGGATCGAAAGTAAAGCCAGGTGTATCCAGGTTCTCACTTTTAATAGGTAAAATTTGTTTAAGAAGAGGGTCGTTTATATTGTTTGATTCCATTCTATCGACAAAACCACGAGGCACGCGTAATGGAAAATTGGAGTTTTCTACAATAAGTTTTTTACTCGATTGAGTAATATTTAGATACTCACATATTTCATTAATATTGTTAAAGCCGTCAGCAAGTTCTTGTTGCCAGGTCAGTGTCTTTTGAAGCAAGTTTCTTCCTATAGCGTGATGGTCTTGTTTCTATCGGTGGATAGCTCTATTATAATAGGATAAATCACTAATTTGTTTACTTGAGGAAAAAATGGCTAGATATAGTACGAATGAATTTAAAGCAGGTCTTAAAATCATGTTGGATCAAGACCCCTGCGCAATCATTGAGAATGAGTTTATCAAGCCAGGTAAAGGGCAAGCTTTTAGCAGAGTAAAAATTAGAAATTTAAAAAATGGACGTGTAATAGAGCGTACTTTTAAATCAGGGGAATCAGTGGAAGGCGCTGATGTTATGGATATTGACGTACAATATTTATACAATGATGGTGAGTTTTGGCATTTTATGGAACCAGAGTCTTTTGACCAATATCAAGCTGATAGTAATGCAGTTGCTGATGTTGTTAAATGGTTAAAAGAACAAGATATTTGTACTATGACTTTATGGAATGATTCACCGCTATCTGTTGCTCCACCTAATTTTGTTGAATTGGCTGTTGCTGAAACTGATCCTGGGCTAAAAGGTGATACTTCTGGTGGCGGTGGTAAACCTGCAACAATGGAATCGGGTGCGGTAGTTAGAGTGCCATTATTTATTCAGATTGGTGAAATGATTAGAATTGATACGCGTACAGGAGAGTATGTTTCACGAGTAAAAGACTAGTGCCTGAAACTTGGAAACCAACTGCTGATATACAGCTATTGCGTTTAAGGGCGCAGCTGTTAACAACAATAAGAGCTTTTTTTGCTGAAAAATTAGTACTTGAGGTGGAAACCCCGTTGTTGTGTTCAGCAACAGGAACGGATCCTCAGTTAGACTTTTTTGCCAGTTTTTATCATTGTGAACCTGAAAATAAAGAAATGTTTTTACAAACATCTCCAGAGTTTGCAATGAAACGGTTGTTAGCTGCGGGAAGTGGTTCTATTTATCAGGTCTGTAAAGCATTTAGAAATGCAGAAATTGGGCGATTCCATAATCCTGAATTTTCTATTCTCGAATGGTATCGGGTTGGTTTTACACTTGATCAGTTAATGGATGAAGTGGCTGAGTTAGTCGCTAAGGTTAAGGGTAGGCCGCTTGGGCGGGTAAATAAAATAAGTTACAAAGAGGTTTTTGAGCAAGTTACAGGTTTGAACCCTCTCGTTTTTAGTCAAAAAACTTATGCTGAATATGCAATAAAGAACGAAATAAAGGATGCTATTTTACTCTGTGGAGATGATCATTCCATGTGGCTGGATTTTATTTTTAGTTATAAAGTCCAACCTAGTTTAGAAAACCAAAAGCTTTGTATGGTTTATGGCTATCCTGCGATTCAATCATCTTTAGCAAGGATAAATAACAGTAACCCTTTGGTTTCAGATAGATTCGAAGTGTTTATCGACGGTATTGAAATTGGAAATGGATTTTTTGAGTTGTCAGATGCTGTTGAACAAGAGCAACGATTTGATCTTGAAAATCAAGACAGGCAAAGGAAAGGCTTGCGTGTTATTGAAAAGGATGAAAAGTTTCTTGCTGCATTGCGTTCGGGTTTACCCGACTGTAGCGGGGTTGCTATCGGCTTAGATAGGTTGTTAATGAGCATAAGTAAAACGAAATCATTAGATGATGTTATCGCATTCCCTTTTGAAAGAGCATGATATAATTGTATGATAATTAACGTGATTAGTAGACTGGTAATCTTGTGACAAAAAAAGTATTTCACTCCTTGTTATTGACGGCAATAATGGCTTCGCAAACTGCAACGGCTGAGGATCAATTTCTAGTTGAAAATATTGAAGTTAATGGCTTGCAAAGAATTTCAGCAGGAACTGTTTATAACTATCTTCCCGTTAATGTTGGTGAAAGTTTCGTTTTATCACAAGCTGGATCTGCAATTAGAGCTTTATTTAAAACTGGTTTTTTTAAAGATATTTCTTTAGAAAAAGAAGGTTCAACATTGGTTGTTAATGTTGTTGAACGGCCTTCTATTGCAAAAATTATTTTTGATGGTAATAAAGATTTAAGTTCAGATGATTTAACTTCTGCACTTCAAAAGATTGGCTTGGCCGAAGGTAAAGTCTTTAATCGTCAAATATTAGATAAAGTTGAACAAGAATTAAGAAGACAATATTTTAGTCACGGTAAATATGGGCTAAAAATTGATACTAAGGTGGCAAAGCTAACGCGTAACCGTGTTGGTATCAATATTAATATTTCAGAAGGGCGTGTCGCAACGATTAAGCAAATTAATGTCGTTGGAAACAATATCTATGATAATGAAGAGTTACTGAAAGCGTTTGAATTATCCACTTCTAATTGGTTATCTTTTTATACTAAAGATGATCAATACTCAAAACAAAAATTATCAGCTGATTTAGAGAGGTTACGGTCTTATTATTTAGATAGAGGCTATATTAATTTCTCAATTGATTCTACTCAAGTAGCAATAACACCTAATAAAAAAGAAATTTATGTCACTGTTAATGTAAAAGAAGGTGATTTATTTACTTTAGATAAAGTAAAAGTGTCAGGTAACTTGGTTGTTGACCCTAGTGAAATTATTAACTTGGTTCAAGTAGGGCCAGGTGAAGTATTTTCACGGAAAAATGCCTCTGCTACTTCGAAAGCAATTTCTGATCGTTTGGGGGAGGAAGGCTATGTATTCGCCAATGTTAATATGGCTCCCAATATTAATAATGAGACTAAAACAGTTGAAATGACTTTTTTTGTTGATCCCGGTAAGCGAGTGTATGTAAACCGGATTAATATGAGTGGTAATACTAAAACGCGAGATGAGGTTTTAAGGCGTGAACTGAGGCAAATGGAGTCTAGTTGGGCTTCGACTAAGAAAATTGAAAGATCAAAAGTAAGATTGCAACGATTAGGTTATTTTGAAGAGGTTAATGTTGAAACACCACCTGTAGTGGGGACGTCTGATCAAATAGATGTAAATTATTCAGTGGTTGAAAAATCTTCTGGTAATTTGATGGCTGGGGTTGGTTTTTCGCAAACTCAAGGTATTGTGTTTAATGCTAATGTTTCACAAGATAATGTTTTTGGATCAGGCAAAAGAGTCAATTTAGCGTTTAATAACAGTGAAGTTTCAACACGATATAGTTTTGGTTATTTTGACCCTTACTTTACTTTAGATGGTGTTAGTTTAGGTTATGACTTAGGTTATAGCGCAACAGATGCAGAAGAAGCGAATATATCAAACTATTCAACTGATGTGATTAACAGCAGTTTTAATTTTGGGCTACCATTAAATGAAAATGATAGATTACGATTTAATATAGATCTAAAACATACAAAGCTATCAACCTCTGATTTTTCTTCAGATGAAATTCAGGACTTTGTAATTGAAAATGGTGATAAATATTTAACTCTTGCAACCTCTGTTGGCTGGACGCATGATACTTTAAATAGAGCTGTTTTTCCTGATCGTGGTCAGCAACAACGGTTGTCAGCATTCATAACTGTGCCAGGAAGTGACTTAACCTATTATAAAATTGGTTATAAACATCAAAGGTATTTTCCCTTAGCAAGAGACCTAACGCTTAGGTTGCTAGGTGAACTTGCTTATGGCGATGGCTATGGAGATACTACAAGCTTGCCATTTTTTGAACATTACTATGCCGGGGGGGTAAAGTCTGTTCGGGGTTATGATGATAATACCTTAGGTCCAAGAGATTCAGATGATGACCCTTTTGGTGGTTCAGTTAAAATAGTTGCTAAGGCAGAATTGTTTTTTCCAATTCCTTTTGTAGAAGATGTTAAATCAATTCGTATTGGGTCTTTTGTTGATGCGGGGGCTGTAAGTGATACATTTAGTTCTAGGGATATGAGGTATTCAGTAGGCCTTTCTGGTGAATGGCTTTCACCTTTTGGGGCATTATCGGTCAGTTTTGCATTACCTTTAAATGCAGGTGAAGATGATGAAGAACAAAGCTTTCAGTTTTCATTTGGCTCAGGGTTCTAATGGTTTTTTTAATACTGAACGAATTGCTATTTGATTTGTCCTTAATTTGACCTATAATTTATTAATTCTAGGGTTGTAAAAGATTTACTCACAACGGTTTTAATTTATATACCGTTTAAATAATGTCGTTAAAGATGGAATTATCAATGAAAAATAGAATTTCTTTATTTGTAATACTTTTGTTTGTTGCTAACGTAAGTTATGCAGAGTTAAAAGTAGGTGTGGTTAATGTAGCTAAAGTTCTTCAAGGTTCACCTCAAGCGAAGAAAGCACAAAACCGCATGGAAAAAGAATTTTCTCCTAGAAAAAAGCACTTAGAATCAAGAGTGAAGGAAATTATCAAACTTGAAGAAAAGTTGACTAGAGATGCTTCTGTTATGGGAGAGTCTGAAAGACGTAAACTTGAAAAAGATATCTTTGATAAGAAAAGAGAAGCAAAAAGAGCTCAACAAGAGTTTAAAGAAGACGTTAGCATGTGGAATAATGAAGAGATGGGTAAAATTCAGCGTGGCGTACTTGATGCAATTAAAGCACTTGCAAAAGATGAAAGTTTTGACTTAGTGTTAATGGATGGCGTTCAGAATGGCGTTGTTTATTATGCTAACAAAGTTGATGTTACTGATAAAGTTCAGAAAAAATTAGCTGCTTTATCTGATTAAATTATTACAGAGTAGAATAAATGTCTGGACAGTTAGATATATTACAAATTCAAGAGTTATTACCACATAGATATCCTTTTTTGTTAGTTGATAAAGTTATTGAATGTGAACCTAAAGAACGTTTATTAGCATGCAAAAACGTTACTTTTAATGAACCATTTTTCCAAGGACATTTCCCTAAAAATCCTGTTTTTCCTGGTGTATTAATGCTTGAGGCATTGGCTCAAACTACAGCTTTATTAACGTCTCAATCAGATGACCAGTATGGTCCAGGATCAATTTATTATTTGGCAGGTATTGATAATGCCAGGTTTAAAAAACAAGTAGGGCCGGGTGATCAATTAATGCTAGAGGCAGTGGTTATTAAAGCTAGACGTAATATCTGGACATTTGATTGTCGTGCAGAAGTTGACGGGCAATTAGCAGCCAGTGCTAAAATTATGTGTGCAGCAGTGGCAGGTTAACTTGATAGATTCAAAAGCAGTCGTTGATGATAAAGCAGAGATAGCCGATAACGTAACTATTGGCCCATTCTCTGTTATAGGGCCTGAAGTTAAAATTGATTCAGGAACTATTATTGGCCCTCATGTTGTGATTAACGGTGCAACAACTATTGGTCAGGATAACCATATCTATCAATTTTCTTCGATAGGCGAATGTCCACAAGATAAAAAATATGCTGATGAAGAAACTCAGTTAGAAATTGGCGATAGGAATGTTATTCGTGAGTTTACGACTATTCATAGAGGAACATTACAAGATCGTGGTTTAACTCTGATTGGTAATGATAACCTATTGATGGCTTATACTCATGTTGCTCATGACTGTATTATTGGTGATGATGTGATTATGGCAAATGGAGCTTCAATAGCAGGTCATGTTCATCTGGGAGATCATGCTATTTTAGGTGGTTTTACCTTAGTGCATCAATTTACTCAGATTGGCGCTTTTAGTTTTTCTGCTATGGGCAGTGCTATTACTAAAGATATTCCTCCTTTTGTTATGGTAGGTGGAAGGCCAACAGCTCCACATGGTATTAATTCTGTTGGAATGGAACGTAATGGAATTTCACCTGATGTGGTTAGGCAGATTAGAAAAGCTTATAAAATTTTATATAAGAATAATTTACGCTTAGAAGATGCTATTGAAGAAATGGAAGACTTAGCGGGGGATAGTAAGGAACTTTCAGATATGGTTAGTTTTTTACGTAATGTTACTCGAGGTATCTTGCGATAAAATGCAGCTTATTGCAGGAATTGATGAAGTAGGGCGGGGCTGTATTGTCGGGGCTGTGATTGCTGCGGTAGTTATTTTAGACCCAGACAAACCAATTGAAGGTCTAACTGATTCTAAGAAATTAACAGATAAAAAAAGACAGCACTTTGCTGGCTTAATTAAGGAAAATGCAAAAGCTTGGGCCATTGGTCGTGCTGAAGCTAGCGAAATTGATCAAATAAATATCTTGCAAGCAACTTTGCTGGCAATGAGCCGAGCTTATTCTCAACTGACTATTACCCCTGATTGGGTACAGGTGGATGGTACGTTTTATCCTGATATCCCTTGCAAAGGGGAAACCATCGTTAAAGGTGATTTAAAAGTCGCTGAAATATCCGCCGCATCTATTTTAGCTAAAGTCGCCAGAGATAATGAAATGAATACTCTAGACTTGCTATATCCAGGTTATGACTTTTCAAAACACAAAGGTTACCCTACAAAATTTCACTTAGAAAAACTACAAAGCCTTGGTGTGACAGAACAGCATCGAAAATCATTTTCACCTGTTAAAAAACGTTTAGCTTTAAGTACAGATTTAGTCTAAGTTGGTGCTTAGTTCTTTGTTGTAATTCTTAAATGGGAATTTTCCCATATCCCTTTAGCCGCTACTTTTAATACCTCTCATGAAACCAGAGTTTGTCCATTTACGCGTTCATTCTGAATTTTCTTTAGTAGATGGTATTGTCAAAATTAAGCCTCTAGTCAAGCGCTTGGTAGACTTTAATATGCCAGCAATTGCTATTACAGAGCAATCTAATCTATTTTCACTGGTTAAGTTTTATAGAGCCACTGAAGCACAAGGTATCAAAGCAATTTTTGGTGCAGATGTTTATATTTTTAACCCAGAAGAACCTACTAAACCCTCCCGGCTTACTTTATTAGCAAGCAATCAACAAGGTTACGTTACTTTAACGGAATTGATTTCTATTGCTTATCAAGAAGGTCAACATCTTGATGTTCCAATGATTAAACTGCAATGGCTAGAAGAAAATAATCAAGGATTGATTGCGCTATCAGGTGCAATGGAAGGTGATGTTGGTAGGGCCTTAGTGACAGAAAAATTAGAAGATGCTGAAAAATGGGCCTCATATTGGTCATCAATATTTCCAAATAGTTTTTATCTTGAAATACAGCGAGTAGGTAAAGTTGATGAAGAAAACTATATCAAAATGGCTGTTGATCTTGCTTTAAAGCTTGACCTGCCAGTAGTTGCTACAAATTATGTTTGTTTTTTAGATAAAGAAAATTTTGATTCACATGAGGTGAGGGTCTGTATTAATCAGGGAAGAGTTCTTGATGATTCTCGACGTCCAAAAGATTATACCCCTGAACAATACCTTCGAAGTTCTGAGGAAATGATTGAGTTATTTTCAGATATTCCTGAAGCAATTGAAAATACAGTAGAAATAGCAAAACGATGTAATGTTGAGTTAACTTTAGGTGAAAATTATTTACCTGATTACCCTGTTCCTGAAGGGATGACTTTAGATGATTTTTTTGCTGAAGAATCTCGCAAAGGTTTGGAAGAAAGGCTAAAAGAATACCCTGCATTTGGTAATGGCACTGATGAAGAAAATAGAAAAGTTTATTTAGACAGGTTGCAATTTGAATTAGACGTGATTGTTCAAATGGGTTTTCCTGGTTACTTTATGATTGTTGCGGACTTTATTATTTGGGCTAAAGAAAATGAAATTCCCGTTGGGCCTGGTCGTGGTTCTGGTGCAGGATCTTTAGTTGCTTATGTGCTTAAAATCACTGATTTAGACCCTATCGAATTTGATTTGTTATTCGAGCGTTTTTTAAATCCAGAGCGGGTTTCTATGCCCGATTTTGATATTGATTTCTGTATGGATCGCAGAGATGAAGTGATTGATTATGTTTCACGGCATTATGGGCGAGACAAGGTCTCGCAAATTATTACCTATGGATCGATGGCAGCAAAAGCGGTAATTCGCGATGTGGGTCGTGTGATGGCATTTGCTTATGGCTTTGTCGATGGTTTGTCAAAACTAGTACCCTTTGAAATAGGAATGACATTACCAAGAGCCTTAGAAGAAAGCCCAGAATTAAAAGAGCGTTATGAGAATGAGGATGATGTAAAAACCTTAATTGATATGGCCTTGTCATTAGAGGGAACCTCTAGAAATGCAGGTAAACATGCTGGAGGAGTTGTTATCTCTCCAACAAAGCTGACAGATTTCTCAGCACTGTATTGTGATCAAGAAGGGAATAATTTAGTTACTCAATTTGATAAGGATGATGTTGAAGCTGTTGGCTTAGTCAAATTTGATTTCTTAGGTTTACGAACGCTAACAATTATTGATTGGGCATTGCAAACGGTTAATGCAAAGAAAAAGTTGCTTGGTGAAGACAGTGTTGATATCAGTAAAATTCCACGTAATGATCAAACAACTTACGATGAAATTTTCTTAAAGTGTCAGACCACAGCCGTTTTCCAGCTAGAATCTAGGGGAATGAAAGAATTAATTCGTAAGCTAAAGCCTGATTGTTTTAACGATATTATTGCCTTGGTGGCTTTGTTTAGACCGGGTCCTTTAGAGTCTGGCATGGTTGATGACTATATTAATGTAAAACATGGTGCCAAAGCTGAATATGCCCATGACTTATTAGTCCCCATTTTAAGTCCAACTAATGGGGTTATTTTGTATCAGGAACAAGTGATGCAAATTGCTCGAGAACTAGCGGGATATACCTTAGGTGGCGCGGATATGTTACGGCGAGCCATGGGTAAGAAAAAGCCAGAAGAAATGGCTAAGCAGCGGACGATTTTCACCGAAGGCTCGATCAATAATAATATTGATGAATCAATAGCAACTTATGTTTTTGATTTAATGGAGAAGTTTGCTGGGTATGGGTTTAACAAGTCACATTCAGCAGCCTATGCTTTAGTTGCTTATCAAACAGCATGGCTTAAAAGGCATTATCCAGCAGCTTTTATGGCTGCTGTTATGTCTGCGGATATGGATAATACTGATAAAGTTGTAATTCTTATCGAAGAATGTCGAGAGATGGAATTAACTCTACTTCCCCCAGATATTAATATCTCTCAATATCGCTTTACTGAAAATGATCAGGGTGAGATTGTTTATGGAATTGGAGCGATAAAAGGTGTTGGTGAAGCCGCGATAGTTGATTTACTAGAAGAAAGGTCTGAAAATGGCCCTTTTATAGGCCTTTATGATTTATGTAAACGTGTGCAATTACGTAAGGTTAATCGCCGAGTAATAGAGGCGCTAATCAAAGGTGGTGCTTTTGATAGCATTAATGATAATCGGGCATCTCATTTAGCTGAATTAACCACTGCTTTAAAAGTTGCAGAACAGCATGGAAAGATGAGCCAAACAGGCCAGAATGATATGTTTGGTTTAGCGGTTCAAGTAGATAAAGGTGATGATTCAGAGGCTTATTCTACAGATGTTGAAGCGTGGACAGAAAAGGAAAAATTAGAAGCAGAGAAAATAACCTTAGGTTTGTATTTAACCGGTCATCCTATTGAACAATATGAAGCCGAATTAAAGCATATTAGACATGCCAGTATTGGAACGCTTATTGCCGATGCAGAACGATCAAAATCAAAAATGGAAGGGCGTGTTGCTGGTTTAGTGGTAGAAATGCGAACCAGACAAACTAAAAAAGGGACAATGATGGGGTTTGCAACTTTTGATGATAGAACAGGAAGAATTGAAGTTGCCGCTTTTAGTAAAACCTATGAGATCTACCGAGACGTTCTTTCTAAAGATGCGTTGTTGGTTGCAGAAGGCCCTTTAAGTATTGATGATTTCTCAGGTGGGCTAAGAATGACGGCTGATAAACTTTATACCTTTGAACAGGCTAGAGAACTTTTTTCTCGAGGGATTGTACTTTATTGGAATGTTAATGAAAGCGAGTTAGATACAAAGGCATTTGTAGAGGGTTTAAAGCAAACATTAGAGCCATTTGTTGGAGGGAGCTGTCCAATACAAATACAATTTTCAAATAAGGCAAAAGCTACTATTCAGTTAGGAGACGGATGGAGAGTGCATCCAACAGATGAGTTGATTCTAAGGCTGAACAAACTTTTCCTAGCAAATAATGTTGAAGTTAGATATCGCTAATAAAGACTAAAAATTAAGATGAAAATGTTCTTAAGGTTTCATTAATCTTGTCTTTGGCATCATGCAAAATACTTAATGAGTTTTCAGGAGAAAGCGTTATAGACTTTAATTTACTGGCTGAGGGAATGGATGTAATGGCAGGTAAGTGAGCAGATTTTTGTCCAATTCTACTGTGTAATCTAGATAAAATAACAATATCGGCGTAAGTAATATGGTCTTCTCCATGATAGTGCCAGTCTTCTGATATTAATGGAATTTTGATGAAATCTTCAGCAAAGTCCCACTTTTCAAGGATGGTACTCCCAACAACACCTTTTACAACAGGGATAGCTTGTTTTATTTCTTCTTCGTTATAGTAATCAGCAGGTAATTTTTCTACAAAGTTTAAGAAAGGGATAGTGCCAATATCAGCAATTAAACCCGCTAATAAAGCTTCTTCAGGATTGATTTGTTTATCAGCAGATGCAAGTATAAAACATAAACTAGAAAGATAAATACTTCTTTTCCATTGTTGATCAAGATGTTTATTTATTAGTGGAGATTTGCTAGAAAAGATGTTTTTTATACTTAGGCTAATGACTAAATTACGAGTCGCATTTAACCCTATTCTTTGAACTGCTTCAAAACAACTTTTAGCCGGGTGTAGGCAAACATACAGTGGGCAGTTGGCTACTTCAATTAATTTTGCAGAAATAACAGGGTCAAGTTGAATGATTTTAACCGCTTCCTCGGTGCCAATTTCATTTTGCATTGCTTTTCGTAATTGAATGGCAATACTTGGTAAAGAAGGTACTTCAAGTTCATCATCAATAAATTGCTGTGAAAAAGTTTGTAATAAGCGATTGCCTGATAAATGGTTAGGAATCTCTAATTTAGTTGGGTTAGGCTTGCTTGAATTAATAGCCATAACCTTTTGAGATACACGTAATATATTAATCTCAGTTTTTGCTATGGCCGTTGTTGTGTGCTTTAGGCCACTTGATAATGGAAACTTGGCTTTGGTTTCAGTAGCATTAACATCAAATGTCTTTCCATTTTCATCAGATAAAGATACAGACCCTTTTAAAAGAAATATTGCGGTTTTAGAAGGTTCATTAATTTTAAAAAGGATATGACCTTTAGGTAAAACTTCAGGTTTGTGTTCTAAGGCAAATGATTCAAGCTTATCATCACTTAGGTTTCTAATAGGAATTAATTGATTTAATGCTTCAAGGGTTAAGGAATCACTTGAGTAAATGATATCCGTATTTGTTTTTTTCCCTTTAAAGAATGAGCTCATTAAAGCCATTGCTGTACCTTGATAATAAAAACTGCTGATTAATAGTGATTTAAAATTAAAAAGCTCAAATAATAATGAAAATTAATTCATTATGCCAGAACCTAAATACTAGTTAGGATTATAGCAGACAGAGGGTTATCTGAATACATTCCCTGATTTTAGATGATTTTCCATTTGTAAGGAGTTTTTGATAGTTAAATTTTACTATGTGAAAATTTTATAAATAAGAGAAGAAACGGAATCTAGTAATTCTGTTTCTATGCTTTTACTTTTAGGGTGTTGATAGTCGTTAAAATGTTCAAAATCAGGAATATTACTTGAAGCTTTTTGTTTCGGTTTTGTTTTTTCTTTTTCTTTTGTGTTGAGCAGTTCCCCTCCCGCTTTTTTCCATTCCATTAAATGTGTTATTTCTCCACTATCAACCCAGACACCATGTTTGGGGCATTGATCAACAATAACTCCACTTCTATGACCAAAATTAGCTCTTTTCATATAGGCTCTGCAAACAGGGCATTTAATATATTTAACTTTTTTATGGGATGCATAACGATCTTTATTAATATTTTTTATCAGTGCTAAATTAATATTAGATACATTTGAGACAGAATTTTCGAGTAGAGTATCAATTTCACCTAAGTCAAAAAACAAACCAAAACAGCCCTTGCAACGTTCAATAAGAAGCGGGCCATTAACATCTAATTTTATTGTTTGTAAGTTGGTTTCGCAATGAGGGCAAATACGCTCAGAATGCTTGGTTTGAATGTGAAAATTATGCTTACTATGAAGATCAACATCATTACGTACATTGCAATAGCTACAACGGTTAATATTTGCCAGTAAGGGGGCTGAACAACTTTTACATCTAGCCATTTTACATTTGATCCAAAATTTCTTGTTTTTTGTCTTTGTATTCTTGCTCAGTAATTAACTCAGCTTCAAACATGCTTTTTAATTGTTTAAGTTTTGCCATCAAATCAGTGGGAGTTGCTTGGGCTTGAGGAGGTGGAGTACTTTGCTCTGTCATTGTTTGAGCCATATTTTGCCCTAAACCAATTCCTGCTCCCATTCCCATCCCAATACCAGCGCCACCACCCTCATTTCTAGCTGCTTCACGAAGTGCTTCTAATTGTTGTATTTTTGCATAATCAAGGCCAACAGCTTTAGCTGCCTGTGCTTCAGCTGTTAAATCAGCAATTCGGTTAATGCGTTTTAAGGTATCTTCATCAAAGTCAGTCCCTTCAACTCTAAAGTCAGTAATATCAAATCCAAGCTTACGAAAAGCCATGGAAAGCTTAATTGAAATACCTTGAGCAATTTCCTCTCGGTTACTATCAATTTCCGCATAGCTGTATTGGCTTTCAGCAAGATAATCACTAATAGGGTGGATAATACGTGCTGACATCACTGATCTAAAATCATCAATATAGAAATCAGTCTGACTTCCAACTACATTAACAAAGAAATTTTTTGGATCGTATATACGGTAGCTATAATTACCATAAGCTCTTAAGCCAACAGGAAATTTATATTTTGGGTCATCATATTTTATAGGTGAAGATGTTCCCCACTTTTGGTCAAGTATTTTACTTTTTTTGTAGAAATAAATGCCTACTTTATGTTCACTTTCAAAAAACTGCATAAATTTCTTGATAGTTGTCCAAAAAGGAATGTTGGCTGTTTTTAGGTTGATTAAACCTTCATCCTCAATAATAGCTTGAACTTTTCCTTCATAGACAAAAATACATCCTTGGCCTGGGCCAACAATGAGTTTTGAAGCATTTTTTATTTCATCGCCATTTTCTGTCCATTGAGACATTAAAACGTCAGCTGAAGGATTTTCCCATTCAATAACCGAACGAAGTTGTCTTTTTATACCATCAAATAGAGCCATATTATCCCTCAGTTAAAATAGATGTTGTATCATTAGAGTATAGTAAAAAATGGAGAAATGTTGTGATTAGGTCGTTTAAAAATATAAAACCTGTTATTGGAAATAATGTTTTTATTGATGAGAGTGCTGTAGTCATTGGTAATGTAAAGCTGGGAAACGATGTGTCAGTTTGGCCAACAACTGTTATTAGGGGGGATGTAGAAAGTATTGAAATTGGGGATGGAACCAATGTGCAAGATGGAACTGTTTTACATGTTTCACATGCAGGTGATTATTCTTCAGAAGGGCACCCCTTAAAAATAGGGAAAGGAGTAACTATTGGTCATCGAGCTGTAGTACACGCATGTACAGTGGGCAATTATTGCTTAGTTGGGATTGGAGCAATTATTATGGATGATGCTGTTCTTGAGGATTATGTAATGTTAGGTGCAGGTGCTTTAGTTCCACCAGGGAAAAAACTGGAAAGTGGTTATTTGTACGTAGGGGCTCCTGCTAAACAAGCGCGCCCTTTAAAGGAAGAGGAGAAAAGGTTTTTGGAGTATTCGTGTAAACATTATATTCAATTAAAGGATGAATATTTAGAACAATGTTAGTCTGTGAATAAAAGTCGACTTAATGGCGTCCCCGGACGGAGTCGAACCGCCAATCTATCCCTTAGGAGCCCAATTAGAGCTTCAAACACCACAGAATCCTCATACCTATAACCAAATATTAATAAGAACTTCAGAGGTATTATAATGCCTAGTGTGTAAAAATTGTGTAAACAACTTCGCATTATCAGCTCGTATTTTTATGTATCACTATCAAAGTGGTTACGATGCTTGATATGTTAGGTGCTAAGCATTACTAATATCACCGTTTTATATTTAGAAGGTAGTACCCTAGTAGAAGCTAATCTAAACTTGTTTTAGCATCATTAACAGTAGATGTAAGGCCTGCTGTTAAGTGATGCCCGCATAACAGCATTTCATCTATTACTGACCTATATCACGGTTTAGGTTGCTAGCAGCGGCCTTGGTATGGTTATAGCGTATCAACGGTTAAAGCACGGTCAAACCATTAACCTCTCTATTAGCAATATCACCGTCTGGCACTGCTAAACCAATATCACTGTTAATTACTCTTTAAACCATATCACCATTACAGCACCACTTTATATACCCAGCCTGTTGCTACTATCAAACAATTCCTACGGTTAGAAACTGTTGCAACAGTGCTGCGCGTGATGATTCGAGCTTTAGAATCGAAAGCAGGTGTTGCTCGTCATGTGGTGAATGACAACCAAAAGTGGAAAATATAAAATTATTTTCAGTTAGGTGCTTGAATCTAAGGGTAGCGCCCCTATTACGGAAGTGTAGATAGTATATTGCAAACAATAAGAAAATGGTGTTTTTCACGATAGGAGCGCAAAAAAAAGGTAGCGCCCTCTTATCTGTATGTATAAGCGCTTATGCTGAGGAAACTTATGACTGAACTGGGGGGGGTATAAAGCAGATAAAGTATCACCGTTTAACGTGTTACTAATGATATACGGTTATACACTTAATAAATGTATCTCCACCAGGTATAGTGCTTATAACTTAATAAAAAAGAGGGTGCTGATGAAAGAAACAATACAAGAAAAAAAGGCTAAACGAGCACGAGAGTATGCTGATTCAGTAGATGCTAAAAAAATCACACGTGCCGAAATAAAAAGACTAAGGGCTGAGTTAGATGAGCTAAGAAAAGTGGATGTGACTGTATCAAGCATGAGGGATACAAAATCATTTCCAATCAGAATGTCACCTGAGATTCGTAACGCATTTGCAGATATTGCGACTGAGCAGCAAATAACGCAAGCTGAATTGGTGACACATTTTGTACATTTGTATGATGCTTGTGATGAAGATAGAGCTATTTTATGGAAGAAGTTATTTGCAACTAGAGAGCAGGTTCTAGATGTTGGGTTTCTAGGCATACAAGAGCTTGAAGTTTTGTTAGAAAAAAAGAAAAAGGAACAGGTTGATAAAGAAAAAAAACGAACAGAGCGAGTTGAAGCAATGAAGGGGGTTGCGGGCGACTAATAGGAAATAACTCTAAAGGACTAACGAAAGAGGAACAAGGACGTTTCTAATGGTGAGTCGTTTCTAAAAGATTAGGAACGGTATTAACGGGTAATTATGCCCAAATTTTGGAACAAGGCTAAGAAAATTGACTATTTTATTCGAAGAACTGAATGAACGTATAACAGATGCTGGCGCATCTATGGTAAATGATGAGCTTGCATGTATTGTAAGGGGTATTGAAGAAATGAGAAAGAGTACTTATTTCGTTGCTGAGTCAGGGTGTGACAGCTACTTAAGTGATAATGTGCAGGGTAATCATTTCGAAACTGTTGCATATCATGTATCCCTGGCTTTTGAAGGCAGTCTAGATGAGCGTATCGCAGATTTGGATGAAAGTAAGAAATGTAAAAGTGCGTTAACGGATTATGCTTATGATGTGTATAGAAGCACTGTAGATTTTTTCGACGAAATGGCTTGCGTAGCATACAAAGGAGTCGTTATAACTGATTACGACTACGAAGCACGAACTATTACATTAAAAGTTTAGCGCTGTTCATAAGAGCAGTATCAACAGGCAGGCATGCCTTTCCAGGGAGAAAATATGAAAAATGCCACGGCACGTGTCTATATGGCACAAAAACTAGCGGAAGCATACGAAAACGATAAATTAATCGTGGATGCTTTTATGATGCGAATGTCGAGCTTACTGATGAGCATGGTGATTTACCACCTAAAATTCAAAACCTCGGCCAAAACATCACAATAAATAAATATGACAACCTTAACAGCAACAACAGATGTTTTAATTGGGCTTGGTAGTAATCTAGACAACCCACAACAGCAAGTCACCAAAGCAATAGAAGCAATTAAGAATGTTAATGGCATCAGCCTTCAGAAAGCTTCATCGATCTATGAAAGCTCACCACAAGGGCCTAAAGATCAAGAGAACTTTTGCAACGCAGTCATTTTAGTAAGGACCTATCTACCTCCTGAGGCCTTACTTTTAAACCTACAAGGCATTGAAAATGACTTTGGAAGAATCAAAACACGTCATTGGGGTGAACGAGTAATTGATTTAGATATCCTATATTATGGCCAGTCTACAATAGATATACAAACACCCGACTTACACATCCCCCACTTACAAGCGCTTACGCGAGATTTCGTCATTATACCGGTATTAGAAATCACACCAGATTGGCGCTTACCTGATGGTTCGCCTCTGAAAGACTATCAAGAAACCTGTTTCAATCACCAACTAACGAAAATAAATGCTTAAGCAAACAGCTATTCGTTACACTTGTTTACTATTTTACAAATCGCTATTCTTAGCCCTTTATATACCTCCCTTTAAATAAGGAACTCATAATGAGCATTACCACTTTAAGTTTGAAAAAATTAAAAGAACAAGGGCAAAAGTTCTCTTGTGTAACCGCTT